>WRLB01000016.1 GCA_009777815.1 Bacteroidota bacterium | reverse complement strand
AAAATACCAAGTCCGAAAAAAAGATATATTAAAACTTATAACAACACAATTAGAAAACTTTAGAAAACTTTTCAAAGAATACGAGAATTATAATATAATTTTGGGAGTCGGTGGCATTTTTTTTGATGCAGAAGCAGAGAAAGAAGCAAAAGAGAAGGGCATCGCTGTAATCAAAGTAACTACCGAAAATGTTGAATATTTTACAGAAGGAATTAGAATATATTAAAAAAACAAAAAATTTGGAAATTAGAAAAAAAAAGTTATTTTTGTAAAAGTTAATTAAATAGATATTATTATGGACATAAACACTATAATTATAATTTCAACTAACATCACTATTGCTATAGGTATAATCGCAGTAATAATTACTTTGCATCTTAATCAATCTAAAAAAATTGATGCTATAAGTGATAGAATAACTAAATTAGAAATAGAAACTAAAATTGGTTTTGAAAAACTAAATGCTAAATTTGATAGATTAGAAGATAAGCATACTAATCTTAATCAAAAAATAGAAGAACGAAATACTGCGACTAATAAAAAATTAGACGACCATATCGTTGCTACTAATAAAAGAATAGATAAATTAGAAACTGAAACTAAAACCGAAATTAAAGAACAACAAAATACATTCAAAGAAATAATAAATAAAATAACTGATGTTTTTAAAAACAAAGACGTATTAACTGAAGAACCACAAGTTGCAGTATAATTATTTTAAATATTTTTCTTTATTTTTGTATTCTAATAAAATTGATATTAACTTTTTAAAATAAATATTAAGGATTAAAGCAATGTTTAAATCAAAACATTATCAAGGGAACGGTACCCTTGCAAAAAATACCGACACCTCCTCCTATGCCGATGCTTGTAGTAAAATTACTACAAGCAATGTAGTAGAAACCACTACACGGGGGGGGATTCTTACTACAAGCCGTGTAGTAGTTTTACTACTTTTTGTGCTCACTTTTAGTGCGAAAGCACAAATTCCTACGGTAACTATATTAGATATTAACGCCGGCGGAACTATTAATTCAGATGAAGTTGATGCGGCTCTAACATCGGCGGGTTTGCTCACAACTGATGATTTTCACGCTATTATTCCAAAAGGTGAAGGAATAAGAACCATTGGATTAAGTGCATTCGCAGGTAAGAATGTTATCAGCATAATTGGAGAAGATATAGAGAACTCTATTAATATGTCTTTTCAAGGTTGCAGTAAGTTAGAAAAGGTGGTGCTTCCAAAGTGTAGAGTTCTTGGCACTTTGGCATTTGAAAATTGCAATGCTTTGCGAGAATTAACATTAGGAAAGCAAGTTCCGACATATCCAAATGGCACTCCTATGGATGAATTTGTATTTTATGGCATCACTGACTTATCATTGATAAAGTTAAATGTTCCTGAGAAATCTGTGGATTTATATGCTGCTCATCCTGTTTTCGGTCAGATGAATATAGTTGGCATCCCGCAAAAAGTAACACACATTAACAAAGTAAATGTGAAGAAAGGCAGGTTGATAATAACACCACAGCCGTAACATTGGTGCAAGACATTTTAGCACGGGGGCTTGCCCCCGTGTTTTGTTTGTGGGGATTCCGAAACAAGTTCAGAGGGGCTTTTTTTGTATATATTTTGTAATTACTTATTATAAAAAGGATAATAATGCATATTTACTTCTTTTTATTTAGTTCTATTAACCTATTATCTAATTCTTTTATTAAGTCCAATTCTTCTTTGTCTTTTATATAATGTATTACTAATACTTGCCTATAATCAAAAAAAGCATTCGCTGGTTCTATAATAATCTTATAAAAAAAAGAACCAGGTTCGTCAACAATATCTATTACTTTTCCGATTAATATGTCTTCTGGATATTTGCTATTTAAAAGAGATGTATATACTTGTTCACCTACTTTTATTTCTGCCGTATTCATTATATATTCCATATAAAGATTTTCATCATCGTTCCAAGTCACTATACCATTTAGTTTTGATTCTGATAAAAGTGCAGGAATCTTAACATTTTTATTATTTATCGTTTCAACAATAGCATAATTTTCGCTACATCTTAAAACGCTTCCTACTAAACCTTTTAAAGAAATTACTGGCATTCCTACGTCAATACTATCTTTTAATCCTTTGTTTAGAACTATATAATTGCGGAGTTGAACAGAATGCTTATTAGTAACATCACAAACTATCAGAGAATATCTATAATTTTTCCCCATATCTAACATAGTTCTTAAATCATTATTTTCAGATATTGCTTTATGCATTTGTGTAACTTCGGCAAAAAAATTAATATTCATATTTATTAATTCTTTGTTTTCTATCCTTAATACCTGCATATCTGTTATCCAAGAAAACACACTACTTAGTGAACCAAAAGTCACTGCTGCTAAAGTCCTAAACCCACCTACTTCATTATTAGTATTTTTATAAATCAGTGACAAACTAATAATTATTAGTCCTGCAAATATAAAATAATCTTTATAAGTTGTTATTATTTTTATTAATTTATACATAATTTTATATTATATGATGATAAAACATATATTCGTTTTTTTAATGTTTTTTTGAAAGCAACTTTACAAAAATAATTTTTTTATACAAAACTTACCTATATCTAAAATATTGTGATTTTTCTATAAAAAAAACCTTATTTTTACATATTAGATATACCTGTTATAAAATAATTTTGAGGTAGATATGAGTAACTCTTCTTTAAATAAAGCGGTAATTATGGCAGGCGGCTTCGGAACACGCCTGAGACCGCTAACTATGAGTATCCCTAAACCAATGGTTCCTATAATGAATGTTCCAATGATGGAACATATTGTTAATCTCTTAAAAAAACACAATATTAAAGATGTTGTGTCTGTTTTATATTTCCAACCTGATATAATAATTAACCATTTTAAAGACGGTGGAAACTTTGGAATCAAAATGCAATATGTTAAAGCCGTTGCTGATTACGGAACTGCGGGCAGTGTTAAGAATGCACACGAACATCTTGCTGAAAGATTTATTATTATTAGTGGAGATGTCCTTACTGATTTTGATTTAAGTAAGGCAATAGATTTCCATATTAGTAAAGGTGCTAAGGCAACAATACTTTTAACTCGTCATCCGACTCCGCTACAATATGGAATCGTGATGACGGATGGAGAAGGAAAAATTACTCGCTTTTTAGAAAAACCATCTTGGGGACAAGTGTTCTCTGATACAATAAATACAGGTATCTACATACTTGAACAAGATGTATTAGACCTTATTCCTTATAGAGAAGAGTTTGATTTTAGCAAAGATTTATATCCATTAATGTTGGAAAGAAATATGCCTTTATACGGTTATATTGCCGATGGATATTGGCGAGATGTAGGTAATTTAGATGAATACCAAATAGGGCAAAATGATGCACTAAATGGTTCACTAAAATTAGATTGTAAAGGTATTGAAAAAGATGGTGCTATTATTAGTGACAGTGTGAAAATACCTTCTACAGCAAAAATTAAAGGTAACGTCCTGATAGGTGATAACGCAGAAATAGGCGAACACGCTGAACTAATTGATTGTGTTATCGGCAATAATGTGAAAGTTGGACGTGGAGCAAAATTAACCCGAGTAACTTTATGGGATAATGTCAATGTCGGCGACTTTGCTAAAATGACTGATGACGTTGTTTGTAGCGATGTAGAAATAGGACAAGGAACAATAATTTCTGAAAACGTATTTATTTCTAATGGATGTAATATCGGCAAATCGGCTAAATTATTTGCTAATATCAAGTTGTGGCCTAATAAAATAGTTGAAGAAGGTGCTGTTCTGTCTCGTTCACTTATACAAGGCGAAAAATGGCAAAGAGAACTATTTTCGGAAGCACGTATATCAGGTATTTCTAATATAGAAATAAATCCTGAATTCTGTGCTAAACTTGGTGCCGCATTTGGTCTTACAATAGGACAAAATAAAGTCGTAGTAACATCATCTGCTCCCGATAATTGCTCGCGAATTATGAACAGAGCATTTATAACAGGACTTGCTTCTGTTGGCGTTAATACTTCTAATATGCAGGTTAGTTCTATTCCACAAGCAAGACAAGAGTTAAAAAGTGGAATTTTTAGTGCTGGTATTCATTTTAGAAAAAGCCCTCGTAATGCTAAAATGCACGACATTATTTTATTTAGTAAAGACGGCAAGGATATTACAACAGATATTGCAAAAAAAGTAGAACGATATTTCTTTGGCGAAGATATAATGCACGTGGACGAAACAGAGATGGGAACTGTTCGATTAAATTCCAGTTCCACAGAAACTTATGTTCAAAAGTATTTAGATAAAATAGATGTTGAACTAATTCGCAATAAAAAATATAAGATATTAGTAGATTATTCTTACGGCTTGTCTGCTACTATTTTGCCGAACATATTAGGACAATTAGATTGTGAAGTAATATCTATAAATAATTATGTAGACCAAAGAAAATATTCTCCCGCAAGACAAGAACATTTATTAGAAGTTGAATCGCAACAAAATGACGAAATCGCTAAAATAGTAAAAAATCTAAATTATGAAATAGGATTTCAAATAGAATCAGGAGCAGAAAAAATTAGTATTATAGACCAACGCGGAACTTGGATTACACATCACAGATTGTTATCAATAGCGGCAAAACTATTTTTAGAAACACATAAACATTTAGAGCCATATAAGATAGGAATATCTATTCTTGCAGGCGGCGAAATAGAACAAATAGCAAAAGATTATAACGTAGAGATTGTTAGAATAAAAAACTCACATTCAGCAATGATGGTCGCTGCTTCCGATGAAAAGATGCTATTTATTGGTGGCAGTTATGGTGGATTTATTTTCAGAGAGTTTTTATTTGCTTCTGATGCTATGTTTTCTGTAGGACAGGTTCTTGAAATGCTTGCAAAAACAGGATATAAAGTTTCTGAATTAGATGAAATACTTCCCAAAACAATACAGCAAACTAAACAAGTAGACGTTCCTTGGGAGAAAAAAGGATTAGTTATGCGTAAAGCAATGGAGCATTCCGAAGGTATGAAACGCGAACTAATAGAAGGAGTAAAGATATTTATGGACGATAATTCTGTATTATTATATCCTGATAAGGAATCAGCAAGTTTTACTGTTATAAGCGATAGCAGTGATTTAGAAACAGCAGAAAAACTAACGACAAAGTATTCTAACCTAATCCAACAATGGAAAGAAGATATGTGATGTATTGTTGTAAAATTTCTGTCATTCCGAACTTGTTTCGGCATCTTCTAATTTTATTTAGATGCTGAAACAAGTTCAGTATGACGGATATTTCGTTTGTATGACCGCTTATCTTATTATGTCATGCTGAATTCATTTCAGCATCTCCTAATTTTATTTAGATGCTGAAACAAGTTCAGTATAACAGGATATAAAAACAATCAAAAAAATAATGTAAATTGTAAATTGTTAAATGAAAATAATGTATCGTTTATCACTGTTAGTATTAAGATTAGTATCTTTAACATGGCGAATAAAATTATTAAATGAAATACCAAAATCGCCTGTAGTTATTGCATTTTGGCATTGTGATATGCTCCCTTTATGGAAGTTGTTCGCTAACAAAAATGCTACCACGCTAATTAGCAAGAACAAAGATGGCGAAATATTATCATACTTACTAAAAAAATGGAAATACAAGTTAATTAGAGGTTCATCATCAAAAGAAGGAAAAGAAGCAGTTAAAGAAATATTAGAACTACCCAATATAAATTATTTTTTAATTACACCTGATGGTCCGCGAGGTCCAAAATATGAATGTAAACCAGGTGCATTCATAATTGCACAAAGAAAACAAATACCATTATATTTTGTTGAATGCTCTGTTAATTGCAAAAAAGTGTTTAATAAAAGTTGGGACAATTTTATACTTCCTATGCTTTTTTCTAAAATTGAAATAAAATTTTCAAGTAGAATTGATATTTCTTTAGATGCAAATAAGGAAGAAATAAGTGTATTGATAAACGAAATAAATAAACAATTCGGCAAGTAATTTTTTGAAAATTATAATTATTTTAAACATAATTTAAATAAAAAACTTTTTACTATAAAATTGTATACATATTTATGAGTGATATTAACTTATCAAAAACAGATGCTACATCTACAATAAGTAGAGTAGAAAAAGCAAAGTTGTTAAAAAAAGAAGGTTATAATTGTGCCCAATCGGTATTATTAACTTTTTCAGACATACTGGATATTGACGAAAATACTGCAATAAAACTCACACAGCCATTGGGATTAGGTATATGTTCGTTAAAAGAAGTGTGCGGAGTAATTACTGCTATGGCACTTATGTTAGGTATGTATATGGGAAGCGCTGATGTAAAAGATAAAGATACAAAAAATAAATTATTCACAAAAGTTAATGAAATAGCAGAACAATTTAGAAAAGAAAATGGGAGTTTGGTTTGTAAAGAATTGCGTAGCATAGATGATGCAAATCCTAATATAAAACATAAACCTTGTGCAGAATATATAACTGATATGATTATTTTATTAGAAAAAGCACTTTTAAAATAAAACAAAAAATATACTCTAAAGTGTATAAATATATTATGGATATAATTTTTAGGAACATAGAAGGTTTTGATTATATACATCCTGACGTAGAAGGAGCAGAAGTTAGCGAAGATATTATTATTACTGCAAGCGCAATGGATGTCTTGGTCAAACAATTAAATGAAAATATAAAAAAAGTGGTGCTATATGAAGATAATTTTTTTATTCGTTTTGGTATGCTTCCTGCCGAAATTGGTGCAAAACAATATTCTATAAAAATAGATAATATAATTAATGATTTTGACAGAGTATTTGAGTTAAAAAAAATAAAAATAATAATTGATAATAAAAGTTTATTTTATTTTATGGGGATAATTGTCGATTACGTAAAATATAACGACACAGAAGGATTTGTTTTTCTTGATATATCCGACCCTAAAGTGATAGATTATTATAGGGGCTTTTAAAAATGTTATGCAGGACTTGTTTCGGCATTCCCTTATTTTATGCTTATTATTCCGTAATCGGTAGATACCGAAACAAGTTCGGTATGACATTTTTAGATATCACTATTATAAAATTTTTACTATTTTTATTATTTTTGTATAAATAAATTAGATAAAAATATGAGTAGTTTTACTGATTCCAAATTTTTTGATTTAACGATATATACACCAAGCGACACTTACCTTACGAGTAAAGTGAAATCTGTGCATATTCCGAGTGCGGCGGGACCTTTTCAGGTTTTAGTTAATCATGCGCCTATAATTGCTGCAATTACTAATAATGGTGTTGTCAAAGTAGTTAATGATGACGATAAAACCTTTAGTTATGTAGTCCAAGAAGGTATTGCGGAGTTGCATAGTAATAAATTAACACTAACTGTTTCGGGGATTAATAAGGTTTAGAAAATGATTAAACTTAATGTAAATGTAGATCATTTTGCTACTTTGCGGAATGCCAGAGGTGAAAAAAATCCTGATATTGTTTTTGTCGCTCAAAAAGCAGAATTAGCAGGTGCAGCAGGAATTGTAGCACACCTTAGAAAAGACAGAAGACACATAAAAGACGATGATGTCATTAATCTTAAAGATAATATTGCTACACATCTTAACCTTGAAATGTGCGTAGATATTGTTGATTTTGCTTGTAAAGTGCAACCAACTGTAGCAACATTAGTTCCCGAAAATGATAATGAAATAACTACCGAAGGTGGTTTAGATGTAGTTAATAGTAAAAATGTAGAAGGAGTAATAAAACAATTACAAGATGCAGGAATTATAGTTAGTTTATTTATAGAACCCGACATAAAGCAATTAGAAAAAGCAATACAATTCGGCACAAATAGAGTAGAATTTAATACAAATCTTTTTGCTATTGCATTCAAAGAAAACAATTTAGTAAAAGTAAAAGAAGAAATGGAACGTATTGAAAATGCTTCTAAAATAGCAGTAGAAAACAACATTTATGTTGCCGCAGGTCATAGTTTAAATTATAACAATATCGATGAATTTGCTAAAAATATGTTAGTAAAAGAATATAACATAGGTCATTCTATTGTTGCTCGTTCTGTTATTGTTGGTCTTCACAACGCAGTTAAGGAAATGATTGATATTATTTATAAATCTAGAACATTTTTTATAAAAACATTAAATTTCTTAAATAAAAGATAGATAGTGTATATGTTTTTTAATTAAACATTTATCTATTTTTAGAGTAACTATTATATATAAAATGAAAACAAAATTAAACAAAATTAAAACGTATTTGGATTGGTGGATATTGCTTCCTGTTCTTGGAATGCTAACTTTATCAGTAGTTTTTGTATATAGTGCCAGTGCACCATATTCAATCGCAAAATTCGGCGACCAAACATATTTATTTATGCGACATATCTTAATGGTATCAGTTTCAATATTATCTATTATTTGCTTTTCCAGAATTAACTATCATACTTGGCAAAAATTATCAAAACCGATTATGCTAATTTCCTTTTTATTGCTATTTTTCGTTCTCATCTGGGGAACAGAACATAATGGTGCAAAGCGATGGTTAAGTATAGGTTTTCTTCCTTTATTTCAGCCCGTAGAATTAGTTAAATTATCATTAGTAATTTTTTTCGCAGCAATGCTAACTAAAAAACAGGAATGTATAAAAAGTTTCAAAGAAGCATTTGCACCATTAATACTTTGTTTATTATTAGTTTGTTTAGTTCTACTTTATCAAAAAAACAGATCAAATATGATTTTAATTTTTATAATAGGAATTTCACAAATGTTTATAGGCAAGATAAATAAAAAATACTTATTGGTTGCTTTTTTAGTGGGCATATTATTATGCGGTGTGGCGGTAATGTCCGAAGGTTATAGTGCTAAAAGAGTTTTATCATTTTTAGGATATAATGAACCTGAACATCATGCCACTCAATCACTAATATCTATTGGTTCTGGTGGTTTAGTAGGATTAGGGGCAGGCAAAAGTAAACAAAGCCACCTTTTTTTACCTGAATCATATGGTGATTCTATTTTTGCAGTAATAGGCGAGGAGTGGGGATTTATTGGCTCATTGGCTATTATAATTGGCTTTAGCATAATTATTTGGCGGGGAATTAAAGTGGCTATAAGGGCACCCGATACATTTGGATTTTATTTAGCAACAGGAATTGTTTTAATTTTGTCTGTATATTTTTTAATGCATACAGCCATTAATGTTGGTATTGTGCCTACCACAGGGCTTCCTTTACCTTTTATTAGTTATGGTGGAACAGCAATAATAATGTATTCAGTATCTGTTGGGATATTACTAAACATTTCTAAAAAAGCAAATTATTTTGAAATACCACAACAAGAAGATATAGCAAAAGTGTGAAAAAATTAGGGGACTAAATCTATTATGCCGTGCTAATTTCAGCACCTACTAATTAAGAAAAGGTAATGCCGAAACGAGTTTGAAATGACAGAAAAAATAGTAAAGTATTTAAATATTTTGTTATTTTTGTGTGTAATTAAAATGAAATGAAAAAAGATATAAAACAAAAAGAATTGATTTAAAAATAACCCCATAAAATGGAGAAATAACCCCATAAAATAGAATTATTAGCAATCTGAATGGAGAAATAACTCGACTAAATAGAGAAATAACCCCATAAAATGGAGTTATTACCCGATAAATGGAGAAATAACCCCATAAAATAGAGAAATAACTCGACTAAATAGAGAAATAACCCCATAAAATAGAGCAATTTTTTAAAGATTTTATATAAAAAATCTGTTATGTCGTGCTAATTTCAGCATCTACTAATTAAGAAAAGGCAATTCTGAGATGAGTTCAGAATGACAGAAAAATAGTAAA
This sequence comes from Bacteroidota bacterium, assembly GCA_009777815.1. Lineage (GTDB taxonomy): Bacteria > Bacteroidota > Ignavibacteria > Kapaibacteriales > UBA2268 > WRLB01. The sequence goes on along the minus strand of WRLB01000016.1, from coordinate 22,446 downwards.
GTATTTAGTAAAATATTTAAATATTTTGTTATTTTTGTGTGTAATTAAAATGAAATGAAAAAAGATATAAAACAAAAAGAATGGAACATAAAATTATATAAAGATAAAAATGGTAAATGCCCAATAAAAGATTTTATGAAAACATTATCCAAAGATGAAAAAGAATGGATGACAATATGTATAGAATTATTAAAAAATGAAGGATTTAAATTAAGACGACCACAATGTGATTATTTAGGTGATGATATTTATGAATTAAGAATTAAATTGTCAGGCGATAACACTAGAACATTATACTTTTTTTGTTATGAAAATTATATTGTATTAACTCACACTTTTATAAAAAAAACAGAAAAAGTGCCTGAAAATGAAATAAAAAAAGCAATAAAATATAAAAACGATTTTCTAAATAGATATAAAATAGATAATATAAAAGGAGCATAAATGTTAAACGATTGCTGTATTGATTTTAATGATTTTTTAAATGAGCAACTACAAGACAAGGAGTTCAAAAAAGGTTATGAAAAGAAAAAAGAAATATTAAAAATAGAACTCCAATTTAACGAACAATTACGAAAAATGGGACGAGATGACCTATTTGTTGATGTTAAAGAAATGACATATAGATAAGAAAAAGAGGTGCCGAAACAAGTTCGGAATGACAAAAATTTAAACATCGTTATGCTGAACTTGTTTCGGCATCTCATAATTATAAAAAGAGATTCCGAAACAAGTTCGGAATTACAGAAAAAAAATAGAAATGAAACATATATTAGCAATCATATTTTTATTTATTTCTTTTATAACACAATCGCAAGCAAATAATAATAGTAATTGCGATTGCGAGCAAGATATTTATAAAAGAGATTACAAATTGTTTGATACTTGTTCAGCAGAAAAAGGGCTTTTGCTTAATACAGGTATATTTGTGGGCGGGGCTGTTAGTGTTATGGGTTTATTATATTTGCTTCCTGAAAATGTTACAAGTTGGGATAAAAAGAATCTGAATACAAAAAATGTATTTGATAAATGGTTAAATAATGTTAAAATAGGTCCTAAAAAGGATAATGATCTTTTATTTTGGAATTATTTAGCACATCCTTATTGGGGCGGTGTTTTTTATATGTCTGCACGTTCTTTGGATTATCATCCTGGTTATTGTTTTTTATATTCGGCTGCGATGTCTACTTTTTTGTGGGAGTATGGCTTTGAAGCGTTAGCAGAAGTTCCTTCAACTCAGGATTTAATTATTACGCCTGTGTTGGGGTCTGTTATGGGCGAAGCATTTTATTTAGCGAAGCGAGGAATAGTAAAAAATAATTACCGAGTATTAAATAGTAAATTTTTAGGTCATTTTGCTGCATTTTTGATTGATCCTGCCAATGAATTAGTTGCTATATTCACAAATAAAAAAGATAGTTCTTTTACAATGAATTATTATATTAATCCTATTGGCTATACTTTTTCTATCAATTATAATTTTAAATGAGTTTAGATAAACTAAAATCTGAATATGCTGAGCTTATTTCAGCATAATAGAATGAAATAGTAAAGTATTTAAATATTTTATTATTTTTGTAGAAAATTAAATAAATTAAAATAAAATTATGACAGATAATAACACAATACTTGATAGAATTAATCAAGCAATTCTTAAAATAAGTGAAGAGAATATCAAAATAAGTGAAGAGAATACAAGATTCCAAAAATCATTAAAAGAAATGCAGGTAGCACAAGATAAAAGGTCCGCCGAAACCGACAAAATGATAAAAGAAAGGGCTGCCGAAACCGACAAAATGATAAAAGAAAGAGCCGCAGAAACCGACAAACAAATCAAAGAGATGGCTGCAGCGGCAGATAAAAGATCCGCCGAAACCGACAAAATGATAAAAGAAAGGGCTGCCGAAACCGACAAACAAATCAAAGAGATGGCTGCAGCGGCAGATAAAAGATCCGCCGAAACTGATAGACAAATAAAAGAAAATTCCGCAGAAACGAATAAAAAAATAAAAGAACTTACTCGCAATATCGCTGGTGTCGCCGATTCCAATGGAATTGCAGCAGAACAAATGATTTATAATTCATTAGAAAAAGATATGAAATTCGCAGGAATTGAATTTCATTACATAGAAATAAATAAACATAAAAAAATAAAATCACTTAATTTAGAAGGTGAATTTGATATAGTTTTAACTAATTGCGATACTATTTCCCTCATTGAAACAAAGCACAGAGTCCGAATACAAGATGTTATTAAACTTGCAACAGAACAAGTAGATAATTTTAGAAAACTTTTTTCAGAGTTTGCAAAATATAAGATAATTTTAGGTATTGGCGGAGCAAGTTTTGATAAAGACGCAATAAAAGAAGCAAAAGAATATGGTATCGGTGTTATTCAAATTATCAATGATAAAGTAGAATATTGGACAGGCGGAATAAGAACATATTAAAATTGTAACAAGTTCAGCATAACAGAATGAAATAATAAAATATTTAACCGATACTTTTAATTAATGAATCTACAATTAAATACCAGCCATCTACTAAAATAAATAACAAAACCTTAATAGGAAGAGATATCATCTGAGGTGGCAAAAGCATCATCCCCAACGACATAAGAGTAGATGCAATAATCATATCAAGCATTAAAAAAGGTATGAAAATAAGAAAACCTATTTGAAAAGCAATTTTTAATTCACTGATTGTATATGCAGGAATAATAGACCAAATAGATACATCTTCAATAGAATTAGGTTGTTCGCCGCCTGTTAGTTTAATAAATAGTCCTAAATCTTCTTCCCTTGTATGTTTCAGCATAAAATCTCTAAATGGTGACATCATATTATCAATAGCGACCGATTGCGTAATTTCGTCATTTAGATAAGGTTGCAAACCATTTTCATTTGCTTCATTCAATACGGGCTGCATAATAAATATAGTAAGAAACAAAGCAAAACTGGTAAGTAATTGGTTCGGCGGTTGAGTAGCAGTTCCCAAAGCCGTTCTTAAAAAATGAAATACTACTATAAAACGCGTAAAACAAGTCATCATTACAAGAATTGATGGAGCAAGCGTAAGAACAGTAAGTACTAAAAGTATTTGGATAGTTGTTGAAAATTCTTGTGGCGAGTTATTTGTTTCATCTACTCCTAATGAAATTTTTGGAAGCGAGAGATTTTGCGAAAATACTTCTATGCTTCCAAATGCAAAGAATATAAAAATTATTAATAATAAATATTTTGCTTTCATATTTCATATTACACAATTTATATGCCAGACGGAAAATTATTATTGTTAGTATATTATATTTTGCTCGCTTATATATTATTATACAAAAAAGTAATATTAGCCAAAGAAATTAATAAATAATTAAGAGATGCCGAAATAAGTGCAAAATGACAAATACTTTTCATTAAAAAATTAGTAGGATTACCTCCCAAAACCAGTAGGTTTTTCTACCTAATGAGTAGGTTTTCCTACCCAATGAGTAGAAAATCCTACCTAATGAGTAGAAAATCCTACCCAATGAGTAGGTTTTTCTACCCAATGAGTAGGTTTTCCTACCTAATGAGTAGAAAATCCTACCTAATGAGTAGGATTTCCTACCCAATGAGTAGAAAATCCTACCTAATGAGGAGGAAATCCTACTGATTTTAGTTTTTATCTAATTAAAGTTTTTATATATTTAGTAAAGTGAGATTATTAATTTGTTATTAAATTAGTTAAGAATGAGCAAAAAGTTGTTAAGTCCAAGCAAAAAGTTGTTAATTCCGAGCAAAAAGTTGTTAAGAATAAGTAAAAATTAGTTAAGTCCGAGTAAAATGTTGTTAAATACGAGTAAAATAGCACGGGGGCAAGCCCCCGTGTTAAACAATCGTTATTTTAACAAGGGGGCTTGCCCCCTTGCTGAATAACCGAATTTTTGCTTCTGTCACACCGAACTTGTTTCGGAATCCCTTTATTAAACAAGGAGATGCCAAAATAAATTCAGTATGGCATATTTATAGGAACTATAACAAAAATATTAACTAATTTTACTATTTTTGCAAAATACAATCCTATACCAATGAATAAAAATAATAAACCCGATATACATTTTGTAGAAATTACTTCTTTCGGTTGCGGACCTGATGCTTTTGTTGTAGATGAAGTAGCAGAAATTCTTAAAGCAAAAGGCAAAACTATGACACTACTTAAAGTAGATGACGTAAATAATATCGGCTCGCTGAAACTACGTGTTCGTTCTTTGCTTGAGTCACTTAAATTAAGAACAGAAGATATTAAATCTGAACCCCTACCGCAAACTCCTATATACAAAAAAACAGATAAAAAGAAAACTATACTTGTCCCGCATTTTTCCGATTTTTATTCGCCGTTTGTAGAAACATTTTTTGAAATGATGGGTTACAAAATTAAGACGCTTCCGCCAAGTAATGATGAGTCCATTCAACTTGGTTTGCAATTTTCTAATAATGAAATATGTTATCCTGCGACACTTGTTATTGGTGATTTTATTCGTGCCTTGAGGTCGGGTGATTATGATACGAAGGATATAGTTCTTGGCATATCGCAGACGGGTGGGCAATGTCGTGCCACTAATTATATTATGCTTATTAAAAAAGCAATGATTGCTGCCGATTATAATGATATTCCTGTGATTAGTATTGCATTTAGTGATGGTATTAATAATCAGCAGGAGTTTGTGCTTGATTGGAAACCACTTATAAATATTGCTATGTATGCTATACTTTTTGCTGATTCTATTTCTAAAATGTATTATAGTGCAGTTGCTCATAGCAAGGATTTAAAGCAAGAATTATTAAAAGAAATGACAACGATAGAATATATTACTAATATCAGAGATAAGTATATAAAAAAATCTCAAAATTATGTTCGTAATAAAGATTCTAAAGGGCTATTATCATTGCTTGAAACGGCTGTAGAAGATTTTAACAACGTGCTGGATTTATCTAAAGAACCGCCGAAAATAGGAATTGTTGGCGAAATATATGTAAAATATAATAATGTGGGACATAAAGGTGTTGTAAATTGGTTGGTGGAGCAAGGTGCAGAGGTAGTTATGCCTTCACTTTTAAGTTTTTTTGTGCAGTATTTTGTAAATAGAAAAGCAGATGTTGATTTGAATTTAGTGGAAAGAAATGTGTTTAATGATATAGTTCCAAAAATATTGCAAATACAATTAAAGCGAGCAATGAAAAAAGTATCTGATGTAGCAAAAAATTATAAATTATGGACAGATTTTGGTGATATAAATGAAGATGCCCGCGAAGCAGCAAAGATAATTAGTTTAGCAACACAATTCGGAGAAGGATGGCTAATACCCGCCGAAATAGGCAATTTTGATAAACATAATGTGCAAAACGTAGTAAGTTTGCAACCATTCGGATGCATCGCAAATCACATTATTTCAAAAGGAATAGAAAAGAAAATTAAAGAACATTATCCAAAAATGAATTTATTATTTTTAGATTTTGATAGTGGCGTAAGTGATGTAAATGTCCATAATCGTCTTCATTTTATGCTGAAAAACGCAAGAAATGTTAGATAAAAAAAAGTTAGAATAGCAACCTATATTTTTAAGATTGCCACGCAAATATATGTTTACAATGTAATTCTATCAACTAATTCAGCATTGTTACTAATTGATGAACTATTTGTTTAAAGCATTCGCCTCTTTGCTCGAAGTTCAAAAACTGGTCGAATGATTTGCAAGATGGACTAAACAAAACTATATCGTTCGGTTTTGAAATCATATAAGCATTTTTAACAGCAGAAAACAAATTATCAACTTTTATACAATCAATAACATTGTTGTAATGCGAATAAATTGCATCTTTTTCTTCCCCGAATGTTATAATTTGTTTCACATTTTGCAATATTAATTTGTCAAGCATTGTATAATCGTTATTATCTCCTCTTCCTCCTGCTATCCAAACTATTGGACGTTCATAACTATTAAGAGCATACCAAGTAGCATTAACATTTGTTGCCTTGGAGTCGTTGATGTAATCTACATTATTAATTGTTCTGACAAATTCTAAACGATGTTCTACGCCATCAAATTTTCTTAAGCCGTCTCTAATATTTTCATTAGAAAGTTGCCATACTTTAGCAACTATTGATGCAGCCATAGAATTATACTGGTTATGAATACCAGGTATTTTAATTTCTTCAGTTTTCATTATTTCTTCCTCGTTATTATATGATAATGAATTAATTATTTTGCCGTCTGCTACGTATATTCCCCTTTTCACAGGCGACAAAGAAAATAAATATATTTTTGATTTTATATTGTTTTTTTGTTTAAAGTTTTCTATATCTTTGCAGTTGATATTTTCGTCATCTGCGTTAAGTATTAGAATATCATTTTCATTTTGGTTAGTTGCTACTTTTAATTTAGTTGCTATATAGTTTTCTATAGTTTTGTGATATTGCAAGTGGTCAGGTGTGATGTTTAGAATAACAGCAACATTTGGCTTAAAGTTTTTAATAAACTCCAATTGATAACTACTTACTTCTAATACTAAAACTGTATCTTTATTTATATTATTTTTTTTAGATAATATATCAGTTGCAATTTCTGACAGCGGAATACCAATATTTCCTGCTTGAATAGACGAAACATTACTGTTGTTCAAAATATAATTTGTTAATGTAGTAGTAGTAGTTTTGCCATTTGTTCCAGTAATTGCAATAATAGGGTTAGTAATATATTGCGATGCAAATTCCATTTCGCTATATACGGGTATTCCTAACTTGTTTGCTGTTACTATAAAAGGAGCATCAGCAGGAACACCCGGCGAAATAATTAATACGTCATAATTAGGCAAAGTTTTTTCTGCTTTTTTTTGATTTTGCGATTCTATACCGAACTCGTATTTAATGCCGAGCAAGTTAAACATTTTAATTTTTTTAGAGAAATTTTTGTTAGATTGTATTTCTCGGACAAAAACACAATCAGTTATAGAATTGTTGTTAGCACAATTATTATTTATTATATTTATAGTATTAGCAAGAACAGCGGCAGCGGTGCCACTTTTTCCTGCTCCGAGTATGCAGAATCTCATTATATTTTCTTCTCTATTTTATGCTATTAATTTTTGAAACAAGTTTTCAGTTACAAGTTCCAATTACAAAAATAACTTTTTTAAATGAAATAAACAAATTTTTCTGTCCTGCTGAACTTGTTTCAGCATCTCCTTTAACACGGGGATTAATCCCCGTGCTACTTTTTACTCGTATTTAACAACTTTATGGGATTCCGAAACAAGTTCTGTATGACATTATTTAGATTTGTGTGTAAAAAAGTTAACACTTATAAAATAAAAATATTTTTATTTTTTTTGTATATACATTTTTTTATAAAAAAATGTTATATTTATATAGTTTTAAATTTTTTTCTAATATAATTTACAGGTAATGCCAATGAACAAAATATGGCTCAAAATTTTAACCTTCTGCATAGTAGTATTTGCATTTTCTACTGCGTGCAACGAAGAAGGAAATGTTAACCCAGAATCCACAAACGCTGTGGTAGGTTATTTTATATCAGAAGAAGGAACACCAATCTCCGATGCTATAGTAGAAGCAACTGACGGAGATGGAAATTTATTCTCCTCTTCAACTACTAATAATTTAGGTAGTTTCGAAGTAACGAATATTCCTGAAATTACTGAAAATGCACTTGTTTCATTTGTAAAAGATGGAACGATTATTAAACAAATTAAGTTAAATACTTTGCTCGGTATTGCTAAAAAGTCGGGCAAAGCAGACGTATTTCTTAACGAGGAATACGATTACAATGCGGTGTTTGCTATCAAAGTTACTGATGATAGCACATTAGAAGTTATTGAAGGTGCTTATGTTTGCCTTTCTACTTCAGAGAATGCAAAATTTGAAGCAACTACAGATGCTACGGGCTATGCCTATTTACCTGAAATTGTGCCTGGTAGATATTCTATCTACATAGCACATAACGATTACAAACCTTACAACGAATCCCTTTTATTATTATTCCCTGAAGGGATGGACACACTTAAATTTACATTCCCGCTAACACTGAAATCAAACACAGATACAAGTGGCGGCAATAATGATTCTTTAGGATACAACGATACTTGTTGTAATAACATTATTAAAATACAAGTTTTACAAGCAACTAATTTAGATTCAAGCGGGGCAGTTCCATTTGCTAATTGCAAAGTTACGCTTATGAATGTTTTTAAAAAAGAGATTATTGAAAAAAATACCGACTATAATGGTTGGGTAGAATTTACTGATTTATGTAATGGTCATTATACAATTAATGTGTCGGAAGACGGCTATTTTATGGCAGGCGAATTTCAGCATAGGGTTTCTTGTAATGATGTAATAGAAGGAAAGATTTTTGTTTTCAAAAAATGTTGTGACAATGTTATTATCGTTCATTATAAGGATAAAAACGGCAATCCAATAAACTGCGGAAAAGCAAGTTTATATGCTCAAGGTGGTTTTAACAAACAAGTAGATGTAATTAACGGAACAGCAACATTTAATGAGTTGTGCAATTATGCAAAATACTACTTTTCTACTACTATTAACGGCTGTAATATAAAATATCCAGCAGAAAAACTTACAAGTGGAAATACTGATGATCCAGGAACTACTTTTTCTTGTAAAGATACACTTGAATGGGAATTAACAATGTTAGAACTCTATTATGGTGATACTTGCTGTGATGGTAAAATAGAAATGTGTTTATTGACAACAAGTCCAAACGGTGATACACTTATAATTGATGATGCTCAATCTCAAATTACTTTTTGGAAAGATGGAAATATACATAAAATACAACCAAGATTTGTAAACGGTTTATATATTGCTGATGGACTTTGTCCTGGGCAATATACTGTTCGTATTGAATACAATGGCGTAACAAAAGAAGAAATATTTGATGTAATATGCAACGATTACTTCAAAAAAATAATTAATTTCTAACGCAAACATCATTTAACTTGATAAAACACAACCCCGCACTAATCTACTATAGTAGCGGGGTTAGTGTTTATACCTTGTGATATGGCATAAAAGATTAATATCTTACTAAAATTACGGGATTCCGAAACAACTTCGGAATGACAAAAGAACCACCACGCTTGCTAAAGCAAATGACGGGGTGGTAAATTAAAACACGGGGATTCATCCCCGTGTTAAATGAGATGCTTAAATAAATTCAGCATGACAAAGAAAATGTTATTTAAAATATATTCATAAAGTAAAAAAACACGTTTTGTTATTTAAAAAAGTTATTTTTGTGTTATTATTTTATTAGTTTGTATCATTTATTTAGAGGAATATATGTTAACAATGTCAAAAATCACTTCAACAGACCCTATTATCATAAAGATAGAGGGTAGAATAGATGGTTTAACATCTAAACAAGTAAGCGCCGAATTAGATGAAATAATTACTTCTGGTGTCAAAAATATCGTTCTTGATTTTGCAGGAGTTTATTATCTTAGTAGTGCAGGAATCCGTGTATTTATTAATTCTATGAAAGATATTAATACTGTTGGAGGGCAATTATATTTTGTTTCATTATCACATCATATAATGGAAATATTTAAAATAAGCGGATTATCTAACGTTTTCAAAGTATTTGAATCATACCAAGAACTAACCGATATGCTAAATTACTAATACTTCTTGTGGTCTACAAAACTAAACATAATCATCCTACCATCGTCTTCGTGTGTTATTGGGAGCGGAAGGAATGCGGAGTATAAGAGATACGTTTTCTTTGGCAAATAATTCTGATAGGTATTGGGTTGTCTCTAAATTATATGGGATAGTTAAAGTATCAGATATTAGTTTTTGTGTATAGTCGTTTTCTTTGTTATTGACGACAAAAATAAAATTCGTTTTAAGCGAAAATACTTGTGAATGCTGTTTAGCAAAATCTTTTGTTTTATCTATTTGCGATATATTAGTTTTTGTGGTGTCAATGTATATCTGAATGCCTACAGTATATTTCTTTATTGCTTCGTCCAGTGTTAATAGATTATCAACGGTTATTTTTGCTTGTTCACCATTACCTTTTTCAATTTTTCCGATAGCACAAACTATAGCATCGTTCACAATAATATTGTGGAATTTGTTGTATGCATCGCTCCAGAAAATTAACTCACCTGCTCCTTCGTAGTTCTGAATAATAGCGAATGCTATTTTATTTCCTTTTTTATCTTCGCGTGTGCGAACAGAAGTTATAATGCCTGAAACAAAGCCGTAACCCGTGTAATCGTTATTTTCAAAAACATCATCATTGCCAATACTTAAGTCCGCACTATTTAATGATTTTATAGCAGCATAATATTCATCTAACGGATGTCCTGATATATAAAAGTTCAAAAAATCTTTTTCTTTACTTATTCTTTCTATATAGTTCCACTCGGGTGAAAAAATAAATTGTGGTTCTGTGGGTTTAATATCTTCAGTTCCGCCGAACATATCGTCCATATTATTACTATCTTTGCTGGACATACCTTTAGCATATTCTAATATCAAATCAATAGAATTAAACAATTGCGAACGCATTTTTACAGAATGTATAGAATCAAAAGCACCTGAACATATTAATGCTTCTAAAGTTCGTTTATTATTTTTTTCCACTCTAACGGCAAAATCAAAAATAGATTTAAATGGTTGCTTTTTTCTTTGTTCAAGTATAATATCAGCAACTGCACTTCCAACGCCTTTAATACCTGCCATTCCGAAATATATATTATTATTTTTAGCAATAAAATTAGTTCCTGACGTATTTACATCAGGAGGCAGAACATTGATGCCGAATCGCTTTGCTTCATCAAATAATACAACAAGATATCCCTGATCATCCATAGATGCAGTCATATTGGCAGCAAGGAATTCGGCGGTATAATATCTTTTCAGCCAAGCGGTCTGAAATGCAAGATAAGAATAAGCAAGTGAATGAGATTTGTTGAAGCCATAATTTGCAAATTTTTCTATTAAATCCCAAATTTCTATTGCTGTTTTTTCTTTTATTCCTTTTTGGACGCATCCTTCAGCAAAATTATTTCTTTCTTTAAGCAATTCTTCTAATTGTTTTTTTCCCATTGCTCTGCGAACTAAATCTGCTTTACCTAATGTAAAGCCACCTAAATCTTGAACTAATTGCATTACTTGTTCTTGATACACAATAACACCGTAAGTTTGTTTTAGTGATTTTTCCATCAATGGATGTAAATATTTAATTGCTTCTTTACCTTGTTTTCTATTGATAAATGAAGGAATATTAGACATTGGACCTGGACGATAAAGTGCATTCATTGCTGTAAGTTCGTCTAAATTATTTGGCTTTAATTGCTTTAAATATTCTGTCATTCCGTTACTTTCAAATTGAAAAATGCCTGTCGTTTGTCCGTTACCGAGCATTTTAAATGGCTCTTGGTCGTCAAAATCAATTTTGTCTAAATCTATAATTTTATTATAATTTTCTTTTATCATCTCTAACGTTCTATCTATAATAGATAATGTTCGCAATCCTAAAAAATCCATTTTTACTAAACCTGCCTTTTCTAAAAATTTCATTTCATATTGAGTAACCGTAGATAAACTTTCGGAATCATCTGATTTATCGGGCTTATATAACGGCACATAATCAGAAATATTGCCAGGTGCAATTACTACACCTGCAGCGTGTGTGCCTAAATTTCTATTTTTATCCTCTAATACAGAACAGAACTCCCATAATTGTCTATATCTTTCGTCAGGGTCGGTAAGAGTCCATTGCAAAGATGTCATTTTTTTTGCGTGCATAATTTTGTCTTTTAAACCAATTTCTTTTGTTATTTTATTTACCTTATCTAACGGCAAACCTAAAACCCTACCAACATCTTTAATAACATTTTTTGTCTTTAATGTGCCAAAAGTAATTATCTGCGAAACCGCATCGGTTCCATATTTATCTTGCACATATTTAATAATTTTATCTCTTGTTTCATCGCTAAAATCTATATCAATGTCGGGCATAGACACTCTTTCAGGATTTAAAAATCTTTCAAAAAGTAAGCCATATTTTAATGGTTCTATATTAGTAATATTTAAAGCATAAGCAACAATACTACCTGCCGCCGACCCTCTTCCTGGTCCAACACTAACTCCTAATTTATTTGCTTCTCTAATAAAATCCCATACAATTAGAAAATAACCTGGAAATTTCATATTTGCAATTACATTTAATTCGAACTCTGCTCTTTGCCTTATTTCATCAGTTACCTCATCATATTTCTTTTCTAATCCTTCTAAAACTAATTCTTTTAAATACTCATCAGGTGTTGCAGCAGTTGATGTTTCAGGTATTATAAAATCAGGTAAATGAGTAGTATTAAGTTCTATTTTTAAATTACACTTCTCCGCAATTTCTAACGTGTTGGATATTGCATCGGGGTAGTTCTTAAATAGTTCTTTCATTTCCTCTTGTGTTCTAAAATAAAATTCATTTGTTTTATATCGCAATTCATTTATATTTACATCATTTTTCCCTTTTGCATCTTTAATAAGCATATAAACATTATGTGCAAGAGCGTGTTCTTTTTTTAAGTAATGAATATCATTAGTAGCAACGACTTTAACATCTATTTCTCTTGCTAATGTTACTAATTTTTTAATTAGATATTCATCTGTATCGTAGTGATGATTCTGTATTTCAATATAAAAATCATCTCCAAACAGACCTTTATAATACAATGCTTCTTTTTTTGCTTCATCGTAACTATTATCTAAAATAAGTGCTGGAATAATTCCTCCCATACAGGCAGAAGAGCAAATTAGTCCTTCACAATACTTTTCTAACAATTCTTTATCTATTCGCGGTCTATAATAAAATCCTTCGGTATGTGCTAAACTGGATAATTTTATAAGATTCTTATATCCTATTTCATTTTTAGCGAGGAGCAATAGGTGAAAATAATTTTTCTTTTTGGTTTTTTGTTTTCCTGCATCTTGTTCTAACCTACTTCCGTTTGCGATATATACTTCACAGCCGATAATTGGTTTTATGTTTTGTTTTTCACACTCTAAATAGAATTCTATTACGCCGAACATTCCGCCATGGTCTGTTATGGCTATAGCAGTTTGATTATCTTCTTTTGCGGCACTGACGAGTTCTTTTACGGTGGCAATAGCATCAAGAACCGAATAGTGCGTATGGTTATGTATATGGACAAATTCACTCATAGTTTTATTTTTTTTATTAATCACCTGTAGGTTGTATTATAGATGTTTCAACCATTAACATTATTGTTTTTATGGGAGCGTGTGGACGATGCATTATTCCTTTTGAAATAGTAACTCCTTGTCCTGCATTTAGTTCTATTGTTTCATTATTTTCGACTTCTATTAATAATTTGCCCTCAATAACAAAGAAAAACTCATCATCATTTTCGTGTTTATGCCAATGATAATCGCCTTCTACAATTCCGAGCCGAACAACACTATCATTAACTTTTGTTAAAGTTTGATTAAACCATTTATCTTTACAATCTTTTACTAATTGGGGAACATCTATTTTTTGTAGATGTTCAAATTTAATATCAAGATTGGTCACATAATTGTGTTCATTTTTCATTATTAAAATATTTTTAGTTGTATTTTTACAAAAATAAGGTTTTTTCTATTAAACTAAATAAACAACGAATATAATACCTAAACAAGTTCAGCATCTCCTTTTTTATTAGTCAATTTTTACTATCGGATTTTCGTTTTTTATAAACACGGTTTAAATACCCCATAAAAAAATAAACACTAAAACCTATCCCTATCCCTAATAGCCAGCCACATAGCACATCCAAAGGGTAATGAACCCCCACAAATATTCGTGAAACACCTACTAATAACGATAACAACAGCAACCAATACTTATGCTTCCTATAATGTAATAAAATTATAATTACAGCAACCATAGAGTTTGCTGCATGTGAAGATGGAAAAGATTTTCCTGCTCCACAATTTACAAACAAATTAATATCTGTTAATGTGTGACATGGTCGTGGTCTGGATACTAATTCTTTTATTAATGCAGAGGAAATTTGGTCACAAATTACTATACTTACTAATACACCTAATATACAAAACAGCCCACGGTATTGCTTATACTTAAAAGCATTCCAAATCTGAAATAAACAAAAAATGCCAAAAATTGGAATCCAAAATATTATGTGTGTTAGAATTGGCATTATTATTTCTGTTATTGGATTAGAAAGGTTTATATTTATGAAATAGAATAAATTTCTATCTATTTGTAATATTTCTTCAATCATAACATTAAAATATAAAAAAATAATTTATAAACAAACACAAATATACGTTTTTTCATAAATGCATTAAAAAACAACTATACTTTTATAATTGCTAATGGACTAAGTTCTTCAATTATTTTTACGAGGGCACTTTGTAATGACATTACTTGCGAAATATCTTAAATAAAATGTCAGATTATAACTTAAAATATTAAAATTCCTATTCCCATTAATTCTGCAGGTGAATTTGACTTATACTTACAACAACAAATTGCCGAAAAATATCGCAAAATAGAACAAATAAAGAAAAGTATTTTAGAAAAGTTGAATAAAATTGAAAAAATTGAAATTGAGTTAGAATAGAATAATTTTTATTTAGTATATTTGTGTTATAATAATGATAATATGCTAAAACAAAATGTAAATAGACCCGAATGGGTGCCAAAAGATGCAGGACACGAATTTACTACTTCTATTATGCCCGCAGGTGCTGAAGTTGGTATGCAGGTCTCACCTGTTTTGCAAATAGTAAAAAGAAAAAAACTAACCGCCAACGAATATGTTGAAGGTATTTTGAACAAAGATTTAACAATACTTTCAAAAGCAATAACACTAATAGAAAGCAACGCGCCACAATATATTGAAGAAGCACAAGATGTATTAAAAAAAATATTACAACATACGGGAAAGTCAATAAGAATAGGTATATCAGGACCTCCCGGTGCAGGAAAATCAACAGCAATAGAAGCATTAGGATGTTATCTATGCAAACAAGGATTAAAGGTTGCAGTGTTGGCAATAGACCCGAGTTCAACACTAACAAAAGGTTCTATACTTGGTGATAAAACGCGAATGGAATTATTAAGTAGAGAAAAAAACGCATACATTCGTCCTTCGCCTTCTGCGGGAACTCTCGGTGGAGTTGCTCGTAAGACACGCGAAACAATACTTGCGTGTGAAGCAGCAGGATATGATGTTATTTTAATTGAAACAGTTGGAGTAGGACAAAGCGAGATAACTGTTCGTTCTATGGTTGATTTCTTTTTATTGGTGCTAATTCCTGGTTCAGGTGATGAGTTGCAAGGCATTAAAAAAGGTGTTGTAGAAATATCTGATATGATTGCAATTAATAAAGCAGACGGCGATAATATTCAATACGCAAATCTTACTAAATCAGCATATAGTCAAGCAGTAGGAATGTTAAGCAGAAGCACTGAAGGTTGGAATACTATTGTTAAAACATTTTCTGCCCTTGAAAATAAAGGTATCGCTGATATTTGGACGGATATAAATTATTTTACAGATTTAACTAAACAAAATGGAGCATTTGATAAAAGACGGCGCGAGCAGGTTTTATATTGGGTGAAATCAATGGTAGAAGAAGAATTATTGCATAGATTTTATAATAATGATGCAATTGAAAAGATATTGCCTTCTGTTAATAAAGATGTTTTATCGGGTGCAATTACGCCAACAAATGCTGTATCTTTGCTATTGGGTAGTTATTTTGAAAAATAGGGAGATGTTAATTTACTTATACACACAATACATTAAAACCTGCATTTCTTATTATATTTGCTATTTTTTGCATCTCGTGGGCATCTAATTTTGTTAAATTATCTGCAGGAGTAATTCTGTCTATTGGATATATCATTATTTGTTTAGGATTAGTTTTTTTTATTGCATTTATTAGTCCATTTATTTCTATTTCTGTTGTATTATCTATAATTTGACCATTTATTTTCCCTCTTAAAAACATTATTTGAAATATAAAATTGCCATCAAATTTTTTCATACCATCAATTATTTTTTCTATTGAAATTTTAGTTGTCCCATCTAATTTTTTGTTATTAATGTTATACAAATTAATATTTTCAAAAGTATTTATATTTGCTGAATCAAGTTTTAGTATTGCGTTATCAATCTTTTTCAAAGCATTTACCACAGCATCATTAGAAAGATTAGTAGAATTAGATAAAACAGAAATATTTGTGTTTGGAAGATATTTGTTACGAAGTTCTATTGTATCATATATAATAGCAGGAAATAATGGATGAAGTGTCGGCTCGCCATTACCTGAAAAAGTAATACTATCTATTTTAGTAGTATTATTAATTTTTATAAGATTTTGCTCTAATTCTGCTATTATGATTTCGTGTTTTGGATATGATATTAGTTCGTGCGGAACAGCATTACATACATCATTATTATTCCAACCGCATTCGCAATAAATACAATTAAAAGTGCATATTTTTTTCTCAATCGGCAGAACATTAATACCAAGCGAAACTCCCAAACGTCTACTTTTTATTGGACCAAATATATAATTATTTTTTAGTATAGTATTATAGTTATTCATTTTGTAAAAGTAGGTTAAAAATAATGTTTTTTTGAATATAAGTTATAGGTTACTTCTAACGCTGTCATACTGAATTTATTTTTGCATCTCCTTACTTAAATTAGGGGATGCAGAAATAAAAACAGCATAACGGATATTGGTGTTAGCAAATTGGTAAATATGAGTAAGTTATGAGTATATAAAATTCGAAAAGATTTCTTATTTTTGCATAATGATTAAAACAATGTAATGTATGAACGCAAAAGATAATAGAAAAATAATGTTTCCTGACGTTTTAGACGAGCAATGGAACGACTGGAAATGGCAAGTAGCAAATAGGATTGAAACACTTGATGCACTAAAAAAATGTATAAATATCACTTCCGAAGAAGAAGAAGGCATCAAGCAATCACTAAAAACACTGCGAATGGCGATTACGCCATACTATTTAAGCAAAATTGATTTAGAAAATATAAATTGTCCTATTCGCAAGCAAGCAATTCCAACTATCGCAGAATTGCATAATGCGTCTGCTGACTTGCTTGACCCTTTGCACGAAGATGAAGATTCGCCTACTCCCGGGCTTACTCATAGGTATCCTGATAGAGTTTTATTTCTTATTACTGACCAATGTGCTATGTATTGTCGGCATTGCACTCGCAGACGATTTGCAGGACAACACGATGCAGAATCGCCAAGCAAAAAAATAGATGATGCAATAGAATATATTAAAAATACACCTACTATTAGAGATGTTGTGCTATCGGGCGGCGATGCTTTACTTATAAGTGATAAAAAATTAGAATCAATAATTGCAAAATTAACAGATATTTCGCATATAGAAGTTATTAGAATTGGAACACGCACTCCTGTTGTTTGTCCGCAAAGAATTACAGAAGATTTGTGTAATATGTTGAAAAAATATCATCCAATTTGGCTTAATACACACTTTAATCATTCTGATGAAATTACTCCTGAATCCAAACTTGCCTGCGAAAAACTTGCTAATGCGGGGATAAATCTTGGCAATCAATCTGTTCTTTTGCGTGGTATAAATGATTGTCCTAATTTAATGAAAAACTTGGTTCACGAGTTGCTTAAAATACGCGTTCGTCCTTATTATATATATCAATGCGATTTATCTATGGGATTAGAACATTTTAGAACTCCTGTGTCAAAAGGTATAGAAATTATAGAATATTTGCGAGGACATACATCGGGATTTGCTGTTCCTACTTTTGTTGTTGATGCACCAGGTGGCGGTGGCAAAATACCTGTTATGCCACAATATTTAATTTCGCAAAGTCCTGATAAAGTTGTTTTGCGGAATTTTGAAGGTGTCATAACTGCATACACTCAACCGACAAATTATGTTAATGAATGTATGTGTGATGATTGCAATAAATACAATGGCGTTGCTTCATTATTGCATGGCGATACAACTTCATTAGAACCCGAAAACCTTATCAGAAAAAAAAGATTTAAAAAGTAAAAAACTTTTCTAAATAGCAACTAATTTAGAACGGCACGCCAGTAAAATAGCGTAGGAACAAAATAAAGATAATTTTTTAATGCACAACGTGTTTTAAAGAAAATGTAGATTCTGCCGATTATTAAGTATATACTTTATATAAATGAAGTTTTGGAAATATATGAAAAATAGTTATTTACTTATATTCATTAGTTGTTTTGTTTTTTTCTGTTCTTGTATGCCAACGAACAAGCAAAAAAATAAAGAAACTACACAAAACAAACGCGAGCAAATTAGTTCACGAACAGCACAAAAATCAAAAAAAGAAACTAATAGTGCCGAAGAGTTAGCATTAAAAGAATATAACGCAAATGTGACACGATTAGCAGAATCCGCTATTCGGAGACGAACAGCACAAAATAGAACTTCTAAAAATAATGCGAACAATAACAAAAATCCATATTTATCTGCAGAAACAAAATTAAAAGATATAACTTTAGAATCAGACAGATTTATAGATACTACATACTATATTATTAAAATGGAAGACGATACCACTGAAATTATTACTAATGTAGTTGCAGGTTTTGGGACAACAAAAAATATAGAATACTTCGAAAAACTTATTAAGTCCTTTGATTTAGATGTTCTTAAATACGAGAGAATGGAAATATTTGATTGTGCTAATTTTTTAATGTATTCTAACCAGTTTGAGTTTAATGATTCATTGCAGCAGAAAGCACTTTATCATTATGGTGATTGCTGTTTTTTTAATGACAATCTGGACGAGGCAGCTATTGTTTTTGAACGTTTATCTAAAGTTAAATTAAATAGGAATATTGCTCCTTTAATATTACACAAATTAGGTCAAATCTATTGCATAAAAGGTGAAAAAAGTAAAGCAAATAAAACTTTTAGGAGATTGAAAAAAGAATTCCCAAAACATCAATTAGTTAAATACTCTGATTGCTCACAAATGTAGTTTATATGTGCAAAATAAGTTCGGCATAGCAGGAATGCATAAAATTTTATTTTTTATTGGTCATCAATTATTTATTTAATTTTTTTTATAAAAAAAAGTGTATTTTTGAAGTTTAAATAAAATTAAATAGCAAAATATATAACAAATTTGTAGCAATGAACCAATATAAGATAATGATTAATAATATAAACTGGAGGATTTTTTGAAAAAATACCTTGGAAAAATTCTAATAATCGTCCTGCCTATTGCGGCTGCAATAATTCTTCTATACCCTACTATGACCGCAAGTAATTTAGAAGAATTAGAAAACGCCGCAAAAAAGCTAGCAAGTGAAACAGGAAACACTGAAGATTCTCTTGCTATAATGGACGAGTTTTACAAACAATACGGTAAAGATTTAGCAGATGCTAAAAAGAACCGTCTGAAATTAGGTCTTGACTTGCGTGGCGGTATGTATGTCACTATGGAAGTAGATATAGTTAAATTGATTCAAGAGTCGGCTGAGCCCGAATCCATTGACGATATATTTAACGAAGTTATAAACAAAACACTCGAAGACCAAAAAATTTCAGAAGAAGCAGTGCTTGACATATTCTTAAAAAACTTTAAAGAAATTGCTAATCCAAGAGGCAAAAATCTATTGAATTATTTCGAAACAGCAAATTATCAAGACGACTCTGTTGCTATTATCGAAAAATTAAAAAAGAACTCTGAACAAGCAATTGACCAAGCACAAGAAGTAATTCGCAGACGTATTGACCAATACGGCGTAAGCGAACCAAATATCAATAAAAGCGGATCAAGACGTATAGTGCTTGAGTTACCCGGTGTCCAAAATAGAGATGAAATGATGGCACTGTTGCAAACTACTGCAAGATTAGAGTTCAATCTTGTTCGCAACAATGAAACTATTGTGAAGACATTCGCTAAAATTGATAAGTATCTTAGCGACCTCGAAAAAAAGAAAAAAGGTATAGAGGTAATTGAAGAAGATACTACCGCAACCGACACGACTATGGTCGCTGAAAACAGCACCGAACAAGTAGAACCACCATCAACAGATACTGCAAGCAATGCTAATGTTGCTAATGATGATACTGCTACTTCGGATGTTGATACAGCAGAAAAAGACCCAAACAATCCATATTCAGGATTGTCGGATGAAGAAGCAGGCAAGCGTTATAGGGAAGACCATCCTTTTACTACTTTGTTTCTAACATACTATTATTATGGAACTGATGAAAATCGCCAAGTTCAGCAATTTGCTTATTTGAACGAAATACCTGATGGCGAATATATGTTCCGAATACCAAAAGAATCAATAGATAAGTTTAATGCTATATTAAATAGAGTTGATATTAAAAACTTCTTGCCTATAGATTTATCTATTAGTATTGACGCAAAACCTGATAGAAATGCACTAAAACAAAATGTAGAAATTTATGATTTTTATGTTTTGAAAAAAGACCCTGAACTAACGGGGGAAGTAATTACAGATGCTCGTGCAACATTTGACCCGACATCTAATGCACCCGTTGTATCTATGCAAATGAACTCTGATGGTGCTGAAAGTTGGGCAAGAATTACAGGTGCTAATTTGAAAAAAAGAATTGCTATCGTATTAGATGATAGAGTATATTCTGCTCCTGTCGTTCAAGCAAAAATTACGGGCGGTAATTCGCAAATATCAGGTATGGCAAATACCGAAGAAGCACACTTACTTGAAATAGTTCTAAAATCAGGTGCTTTGAAAACTGCTGTTTCAATTATAGAAGAACGTGTTGTTGGTCCTTCGCTTGGTGAAGATTCTATTAGGAATGGTCTTCAAGCAACTATTGGAGCAGCACTTTTAGTAATTTTATTTATGTTAATGTATTATAGAGGAGCAGGCGGAATTGCTGATACAGCAGTTATAATAAATGTAATGTTAATATTGGCTGTTCTTGCTGCACTCGGTGGCACACTTACTTTGCCTGGTATCGCAGGTATTATTTTAACTATGGGTATGGCGGTCGATGCCAATGTCCTGATATTTGAACGTATCAGGGAAGAGTTACTAAAAGGTAGAACCACAAGAGCAGCAATAGACGAAGGATTCGCTAAAGCAATGAGCGCGATATTAGATTCTAACATTACAACATTTTTAGCGGCTGTAGTTCTTTATTATTTAGGTAGTGGTCCGATACAGGGCTTCGCATTAACACTAATAATCGGTATTATAGGAACATTATTTACCGCTATAATTGTTACAAAATCAATAATAGAACTCTATATATCACGCCGCGGAACGATGAGTTTCGGCGAATCACAAAAATATAAACCAATAACAGCCGGAGGTAAAAAATAATGCAAATATTCCATAAAACCAATTTTGATTTTGTATCAAAAAGAAAAATATTTTTAACTTTATCTGTAATAATTATTTCAGGTGGTATCCTGTTGACCGCTTTTTTGGGCTTGGACTATGGTATAGATTTCGAAGGCGGCATAGAGTTAGCAGTAAAGTTTGAACAGCCAATTAATACAGAACGAATCCGTTCTGCTGTAAGTGAAATTGGCATCCAAGGTTCTGAAATTAAATCTTTCGGAGCCGAAAACCAATATATTATCAGAGTAAAAAAATCTTCTGAATCAACAGCCGATATAGTAAACGCAACCAAAGTTATTGCAGATGCTATCAATAACGCCACTCCTGAATCCGAGATGACTTTATTAAAAGTAGATGAGATTGGTGCTAAAATTGGAGCAGAGTTAAGAAATCAAGCAATATTAGCAATGATTATAGCATTTGTATTGATGCTAATTTATATTGCATTTAGGTTTGAGTTTGTTTATGGTCTTGGTGCAGTTTTTGCACTTTTGCACGATATTGTGGTGACATTTACTGTCGCACTTGTTTTGCACAAATCGGGACTTGTAACATTAGAAATAAATCAAACATTTCTGGCGGCGATGCTCACAGTTATTGGTTATTCTATCAACAATACGGTGATTATATTCGACCGTATTAGAGAAAATGTAGGTCTAATGAAAGGCAAGGAATTCATTAACATTGCTAATATATCAATAAACGAAACACTAAGCAGAACAGTTATAACTGTAACAACGGTGCTATTAGTGTTAATAACGTTGATTATATTTGGTGGTCCTGTGTTACTTCCATTTGCTTTAATTATGACGCTTGGAACGGTGTTCGGAGTATATTCTTCTATATACATTTCGAGTTCCTTTGTGATTTGGTTCCAAGATAGAAAGGCGAAAAAACCCTCATTAAAAAAAGCGTAAAATATTATTTTACAATTATAAACCTACTGCCTTTGGCAGTAGGTTTTTTTATATG
>WRLB01000015.1 GCA_009777815.1 Bacteroidota bacterium | reverse complement strand
AAACATTATCAAAGAAAAATATGATGTAGAAACTATTCCGCACACTCATACAATGTTCCAAGAGCAGCAGGCTCTTTGCCAAGCATTTTTAATCCTTTTTCCAGCCATTCGTTCTGCTTTTGCAAGGATTTCATTTTGTTTTCTTGTTGGCCATTTTTTTAAAGCTTCCTTTCCGTCCGGATGAACCTTAATGCTTGTGCTATCCAATGAAAATACTTCTAGCTTGACCGCAAGTATCTGTAGCTGTTTAAACTTTGTGAAAGCTCTATCAAGTCACCTACCTTAGCCCAGCAGAATACTCGCGAGTAAACAGTATGCCAAGTTCCAAAATAGGAAGTAAGTCTGCACTACTTGCAACCGTTTTCGGTTATATACAGGAACGCATTCAAAACGGACAGACTGTCCATACTTACATTTCCACGCTGACGTTAGAGTCAGTCAGCAATTTTCTGACATTGAATGTTATTTAATTTCATACAACAAAATTAAAAAATAGTGTTAACACGCCCTAATACTTTTATGAGAAGTTATGGATTTAATTACAACCTACGGCGTAAGCCGTAGGTTGCTTCGAATCAAAACTATTCAACAATAGCGAAAACATCGTTTTCTTTCATTATCAAATATTCTTCACCTTCAATGGTGATTTCTGTACCGGCATATTTACCGTAAAGAACATTATCGCCAACTTTTAATTGTATTGGGATAAGTTTTCCACTATCATCAATTTTGCCTTTACCAACTGCGGTAATTTTGCCTTGTAGTGGTTTTTCCTTTGCGGTATCAGGAATGATAATTCCGCCTTTTGTTACTTCTTCTGCTAGAGCAGGTTTTACGATAATTCTATCGTGGAGTGGTGTTAATTTCACTTATATTCTCCGTTTATTTTAGATAAATCATACAAAAATACGATTTTTCTAATATAAAAAACAAACTATTCTCTAAAGTTATATGTGGGTTTATATACTTATTCTCTATAGAATCTAATATAGTAAGAAAACTATTTTTTACATTTTTATTTCTAATTTTTAATTCATTACCTTCTTTTAATGTCCATTTAACTTTTTCTCTTGTAGCCAAAGTAAGAAAACTACTTTCTTTATTAGCATACTTTGGGAAATGTTTTTTGAAAAATGGCACAGTAATATTAGTATCTAAACTTCTCGCCGAATAACCATCTTTAAAATCTGTTCTATGCAATCTAATATCTTGATTAGGTTCTATAATTTTCTTTAACAAAGAAGTAATAAGTGCTAATACAACAGATTTATTTTTATCAATATTTTCAATCAACATATCAATGTTTTCAGTAACTATACTTGGATAGTTATTATTTTCTGTTTTAGATTGTAATAATATATTTTCTAATATTTCAAATGCATCATTCATATAAATATCTCCGTTAATTCTGTATTACATTCATTAATTCTTTTATTTGCATATTCTACATATTCTTTATGGATATCTATTCCTAAGTATTTTCTGTTAAGTTTTTTAGATGCAATTGCTGTTGTGCCTGAACCTACAAATGGATCTAGAACAATATCATTCTCATTGCTTAACATTTTAATAAATTCTTGAATAACAAATTCAGGGAAAACAGCAGGATGTATATTACCTTTAATAGATTCTACCGTAGATTCAATGAAATCCATACGCATAGAATTACCATATATTTTAATAATAGTAAAACCATTATTTTCTATTTGTGTTAACCTGCCACCTGCTTGTCCTCCATATGGAAGAGCATGTAGTCCTTTGATTTTCATTCTAAAACTATCTATAGTTCCATCTTTCACTTCTTTTATTACATTATTTAATTCTTTTTTTGCTAATTCTTTTTGCTCTTTTGATAAATCTGATTTATCAATAAGTTCAAAATATTTTTTACCTATGTCGTTGCCTATTTTCTTTTTTTTATTAGAATATTTATCTTTATATTCTAAAAAAGCATTTTTATTAAAATAGTAATCATTAGATTTAGTAAAAATAAAAAAAGGTTCATTAGAAGGAATTAGTTTGTTCGTAACTTGTTTGGGAGTAGGATTAATTTTATGCCATATAACTTCATTTATAAGTTTAACACTATATTCTTTTTGTGCTTCTATTGCAAATCTGTAAGGAACTAACAATAAACTACCATTGACATACTTATCACCTATATTGAACACAACAGAACCTGTATTTTTTATCACTCTAACACATTGATAAAATATGCTAATTAAATTTTCAATATACTCGTCAATAGTTGATTCATTACCAATACCTATTTTGCCACAATATTCTCTTTGCTGAAAATATGGAGGACTTGTAATAATTAAATCTATACTATCACTTGGCAAAGATGCTAACACTTCATTACAGTCACCGCATATTATTTTATTGTTTAGCAGCAAATTGTTATTTTTTGCAACGCTTTTAATATCTTTTTCTATTATGTTATTATCTTTTATATACATACTTATTTTTCTTTAATATTTTACTTATTCCAATCAAGATGCCCGTTTATATTATATTTTTAGAACACTTTTAATATATCTGTTGCAAAATTGTTTAATGTTGTTTCACCTTTTATTTTTGTTAATTCGTATAAGTGAATAAACATTTTCTTTGCTGTCTCTGTTTGGTTTAAATTTTTCCAATCAATGTTTTCTTCAATATGTAAGTAGCACCAGTCACAATTATAATTATTACCGATATCAAAACATTCTGAATGCATATTACCCCAAGATGCAGGTGCAATATATTCAGTAAATAAATAATGCTCTCCTATAAATGTGCCACAACTTTGGCAAGTGTTTGCTATATAATAACACTGCATAGTATTACTGTAATGTTCTTTTAAAATAACACCTTTTGATTCTGAAATACGGATTTCATCTTGTGTAAAATCAGCAGGAGATATATTCGAAGAACCACGAACCATTTGTCCATTGCTCGACGAAATAGATGCTATTTTCATTGGTCTATTGCATCGCCAACAATCACCATCAATGATTGTCAATATTTTTCTATCTATTATTTGTTCACAAACACTGCATTTTGGATACTTTATTAAATCTTGTTGTGAAAACTTTGTTTTTCCCATAAATTAAATAATAGTATTTGTTTCTAAAAATATTCTATTTTTTGCTAACTCACAATAATTAGTGTCTATTTCAACACCTATCGCCCTTCTATTTAAGTTTTGAGCCATTAATAATGTAGTTCCACTGCCCGTAAAAGGATCAAATATTAAGTCATTTTGATAACTAAACAATTTTATACATCTATATGGAAGTTCTTTTGGAAATGGTGCAGGATGTCCAATCCTTTTTTTACTTTCACCATTAAATATCCAAACTCCATTAGTCCATTCTTTAAACTCATCTGCTGTTATATCTGATATTTTAGAGCCATTTACTTTCTTCCATTCGTCTTTATACATAACAACTATTAGTTCCACAGGAGCAATAACTACGGGAGCAGAAGCAGATTTCCAACTTCCCCAAGCAGTTCGCCGAGAAATATTTCCTTCGTTCCAAATAATAGTTGTTTTATATTTCCAACCTACTTTTTGTGCTATTTTAGTTAAGTCCGCACCAACTGCTCTATGCCCGCCTTTATTTTTATCCAAAGGTATATTCATACATAAACGCCCATTTGTATTACTCCATTTATAACAATTAGAAAGCCATTTTTCAGAAAAATCAAGATATTGCTCATAATCCAATTCATCATCATTAGAATTATAATCTATTCCAACATTATACGGCGGCGATGTCACAACCAAATCAATAAATGGCGTATCAAACAAATTCCTATCCAAACAATCAGCATTATACAAAGTTGTTTCTTTAATTTTATAAATAGGATTTATAGTTGGTTGTTGTTCGTTGATTAAAATTTGCCGAACTACATCATTAACTACAAATTTATATTTATCTTGTTTTATTACATTTAGCATATTTTATTATGTTTCATACTTGCAAAATCAGGGTAAGCCAGTTGTTTATAATTTATATATTATACTATCCTCTGTTATAAATAAATGTTTTCTATTTTTTCTTACCTATCTATTTCGCCGAGAACGATGTCAATACTACCAAGAATTACAATCAAATCTGCAATCATATACCCCTTAGTAATATAAGGCAAAACACTCAAATTAACAAAACTACAACTCCGACAACGAACACGACTCGGTATAGGACTACCATCGCTTACAATATAAAAGCCAAGTTCACCCTTCGGATTCTCACAACTGGAATAAAACTCTCCAACAGGTGGTTTAATCTTTTTCGGAAGTGCTGCACGGACATCACCATCCATTGGCATTTGTTCTAATGCCTGCTCTATAATTTTGCAACTCTCTTCCATTTCATCTAATCTAACTTTTGCTCTATCCCAAGAATCGCCGACAGTTCCTACTTCGCCTTTTCCGACACATACATTCCAATCAAACTTGTCGTAATTCAAATAAGGTTGTGCAGTTCTTATGTCAAAAGGAACTCCCGAGCCGCGAATAACAGGTCCAGAACAAGCAAAATTAATAGCAACATCAGCAGGAAGAACACCAACGTTTGCGGTTCTTTCAAGATATATTTTATTATATAAGAAAAGTTTATTTGCTTCTTTTAATCGGTATCGGACTGCTTTAATAATATCGTAGCATTGTTCTTTGAAATTAGCAGGAATATCTTTTTGCAAACCGCCAATCCAAAAATAATTATATAGCAATCTTCCACCAGAGCATTCTTCAAAAAGACGCAATATCATCTCTCTATCTATAAAATAATAAAGAAATGGAGTCATTGCACCCGCATCCATAACGAAAGTGCCAATAGCAACTTGGTGGTTAGCAATTCTGTTTAGTTCGCAAAAAATAGTCCTAATGTATGTAACTTTTTCAGAAACCTCTATGCCTAATAACTTTTCCATTCCTAAAACGTATGGCAGTTCATTATTCATAGAAGCGATATAATCTAATCTATCAATATATGGGATTACTTGTGGATATGTAACATTTTCGCAACATTTTTCGAAGCAACGATGTAAATAACCTATTCTAGGCCATATTTCTGAAACGATTTCACCTTCTAATTCTGCTTCTAAACGTAAAACGCCGTGTGTAGATGGGTGTTGTGGTCCAAGGTTAATAATCATTCTATCCATTGCAACACCACTATATTCTAAATCAAGTATGTTTTTCCGTGTCATATTATAGAGCAATAATAATTTATAATATACAAAAATAGTAAAAAAATATTAAAAAAAACATTTATATTATTTTTATGTTATGCTGAACTTGTTCCTACCCCTTGTTTTTAAAACGAAAACTTTTATTTTATATAAATTATGGGTATGAGTATCATACTTGGGTATCAACACCAACTATGTTACGGTAACATAAATAATAAATATTTTATTTACAAAATAAAACCTTATTTTTGTATTATGAAAAATATAGTATATGTTATAATAGTTTTTGTTTTCGGAACGGTGTTGCTGTTTGCTAATCCACAAATTATAGAAAGTTTTAAGGCAACTAATAGCAACGATGTAGTAACTATTGAATGGAAAACCATTTCGGAAAAAAATGTTTCTATGTTTGAGTTGCAACGTCTTACTAATGGCACATTTAAAACTATACATTATCAGACAACTAAAGGAGTGTCATCTACATATAAGTATACAGATGCAGATAGTTTTACCAAAGAAATAAATAGCGATAATATACAATCAAGTAATGCTACAACATATAGAATAAAAATTATTTATTCTAATAATTCACCTGCTACTTATACAGATGAAATTTCAGTTACTCGTAATTTAAATAGCATTAAACGAACACTTGGTATGCTAAAAGAAATGTTTAAATAAAAAATTATTATATTTGCATTGTAATTTTTTAATCCATTATTTTAGGCACCTAATTGCAATTATGCTATAAAAAATAAAATTATAAAAAAATATTATGACACAAGAAGAAATAGATGCTTTATTATCAGGTGGCATTAGTGAAGAAGAATTAGAAGCCACCACAGATGAAAATAACGAAGGTGTTGATGTAAATACACCTGATTTTTCAGAATTAGTGCAAACAGCACATAATACGGGTGTAGATCCTAAAATGGATTTATTATACGACCTGTCGCTCCCTGTTTCAATAGAATTAGGAAGAACGAATATGTTAATTCGCGATGTATTAAAGTTAGGTCGTGGTTCAGTAGTAGAGTTTGATAAACTCGTAAGCGAACCCGTAGATATTATTATTAACGGCAAAAAAATCGCTGAAGGCGAAGTAGTTGTTATTGACAAACACTTCGGCATCCGTATAACAACCCTCGTAGATGCTACTAATACAGGACGAGCAAGGAGAACATAATGGATTCTAATATGATTCAGACATTTGTTGTCTTGCTTGCTGCAGTAGGAATCATTGTAGTAATTATGCTACTGATTAAGAAAATTACTATGAAGAGAATGGAAAATCGTGCAACAGTAAATCTTAATGTAATTACTAAAATTACATTGCAGCCGAAAAACCATTTATTTGTTGTGCGAGCAGCAAATAAATTATTAGTTCTTGGCGTTACGGATAATTCTATAAATATATTAACAGAATTAGAACCCGACTTTGAAAAAACTATTACAGATAAGCCAAACGACCCTAACGTCACTGATGTTATTCTTAATAAAGTTATCAATTCAAAATTGAAACCTGACCCCATTATTAATAATGCCGACCTATCTTTCAAAAACTTTATCAAATCATCTATCGGACTAAATAAGTAGAATCCAACACAAATAGGTAACCTATTAAAAGAAAAACTTCCATATTATGTTATGCCAAACTTGTTTCGGAATCTCTATGCGTATAATAAGGGGATGCTGAAATAAGTTCAGCACGACAGCCATTTTCCTTATCATTCCGTGATTAACAAAATCTCCTTATTTTAAATTAATTAACCAAATAATACAAAAAAAACACAATATGTCAATATTTTAGTGTAGTTAAAATAGAATAAAATATATCATCAAATTGTGACGTTGTAGGAGTATCATTAGAAGTGAAATCCATTGTGACAAGCGAGAATTCATAATATTCATTTATACTTGAAATGAAAACAGCAGATTTACCAAAAGTGTTCCGTTTCAATTTAGTATAACTATATACTACAAAATCTTGTGAATTGCTATCGTAAATATGATAATTATCAACAATTATTGTAGCATTAAAGTTTTTTGTTGTATGCTTGCTATAAGATGCTCTTGCAAGTCCGATAATACCTTCTTTATCCACAATATCAATAATTTCATTAGTTTTTTTTATTCGCGAAAACACAGCACTTAAAGTAAAATTAGGACTAACAGCAATAGCAAATACTTCAGACGATATAGTTCCTTCAGGTTCTATGAAAAACCAACCGTCAGGTATAGAAGCAACCATATCGCCGTGTTCAGTTCTAACAATTTTATCGGACATTTTAATTTTAGATTTTTGAGCAGGAATATATTCGGTTTCATATTCTATTTCTTTTTTTATTATTTCATCTTTTTCTTTAACAACAATACAATTAGAAAACAAAATAAAAATTGTAATTAATAATGCTACATATATACTTTTCATATTGCAAAAATACTAAAATATTAAAAAATATAGGTTTTGAAAAAGATTTAATGAAAGAAACAATATAATTATGGCAACTTCTAAAAATGTCATACCGAATTTATTTCAGCATTTTCTTATTTTGTTGTGATACCTTGTCAAGTGCTACTATATTACAATTTATAAGTTCCAAGGTTATATAAATAAACCCTATATTTATAACATATTTATGTGAAATATCGTTTTTGGCACGCATTTTGATATGTAAATGTTAAAGTTATTAAAAAATATTATGACAAAAGAAGATTATAAAATAATTTGTATAGACGGCGGTGGAACAAAAACACACGGAGTGCTGTTTTCAGGCGACAATATTGCCGCTGAACTAAAATTCGGAACAACACGTATCGGTGCCATCGGCTTCGGCGAAGCATGTGAAAGAACTCTAAATATGATTGTAGAGTTATGCAAAATGGCTAATGTGTCCAAAATTACAGAAATAGATATAGTTGTAGTCGGATTAGCAGGTGTATGGCTTGAAAATGAAAAAAAACGAGCAATGCACCTTATAAAAACACTCGCATCTACTTCTAAAAATACTATAAACGACCTTATAGTTACAAGTGATGCTGAAATTGCTATAGAAGGTGCATTAAATGGAAATCACGGAATTATATCAATCGTGGGAACAGGGTCCATCGGACTTGCTAAATATGATGATAATAAACCATTAGCACGATGCGGCGGATGGGGAATTGAACTAGATGACGAAGGAAGCGGCGCCTGGGTAGGACGCGAAGGCATTACTGCTGTTGTTCGTTCTCTTGATGGCAGAGGCAAAAAAACCTCTCTAATAGAAAAACTACAACATCAAATTCCTCGTTTTGATATTAATGAACCACGAACTATTGTTAGTTCATACAATGATAAATTATTTGAATATCAAAACATTACGCCATTAGTTATGCAGTGTGCTATGGAAGAAGACGAAGTTTGTATGAATATCATTAAGCGGGCTTCAGACCACTTAACCGAATTGCCATTGTCTTTAATTAAGCATTTTAAAACTAAAAAAGTAGATGTAGCACTGCTGGGAGGTATCATTGATAATGATACTTTGCTAGGAAATATGTTAAAGGACAAATTAAATAAAAATTCTAAATTTAATTTAATCCAACCATTAGGAAATGCAATAACGGGAGCAAAAAATATTGGTATCCGTATTATTGAAAACAATCAGTAAGAAAAAGAAAGAAAAGGAGTAGTATTTACTACTCCTTCTACGATTAAACTATCAATACGACCGTTACCATAAACGTGGTCAAACAAACATTAGTGGCATTGCTATTAACATTAAGGTAATTTTATGGGTATCGCTATCAAAATGTAATTGCCATATTTTGCGAATATAAATTTGCTGATGCTAAAAATATTTAATCATAGCATTTACTTAACTATAAAATTGTTTTTTACAAATATATGTTTATTATTATTTTATTAATAAATTCTAACAGCATGGCTTCGGTTTTGCTGTTTTTTTTATAGAAAAAAGTGTATTTTTGTGGTGATAAAAAATTTTTTTAATTTTTTTTTCATATGGTTTTTAACAGCATAGCTTCGGTTTTGCTGTTTTTTTTTATTATAGAAAAAAAGTGTATTTTTGTAAAATAAAAAAATGTAAATAACAAAGTGTCCTAACAGCAGGGCTTTCGGTTTTGCTGTTTTTTTATTTATTTTTTGAAAAAAGTGTATTTTTGTAAATAATAAAAAAATGCTTATTGTATATTTTTATTTTTAGCATAATTCTAACAGCAGGGCGTCGGTTTTGCTGTTTTTTTTTATTTACAGAAAAAAGTGTATTTTTGTAATAGTTATTATTTGTAAAAAAACTAATTCTAACAGCATGGCTTCGGCTTTGCTGTTTTTTTTATTTATTTTTTGAAAAAAGTGTATTTTTGCGTTAAGTTTTTTTTTAATAATTTTTAATTTAGACTTAGTTAAATAATTTTAACAGCAGGGCTTCGGCTTTGCTGTTTTTTTTATTATTTATTTTATCTATACTTTTTCTCTTTAATCAAAGATAATTGGAAGAAAGAGAATACTAATAGAAATAAAAATAAGAAATATGAAATTGCTGAAGCATAGCCCATCATATTTGTTTTATCAAAGCCATTTACAAATATCATATATACTAACGTTGTTGAAGAATGTAAAGGACCGCCTTTAGTCATTATAAATATCTCTATAAATATTTGGAACGATTTTATTAAATTAATGATTAAAACAAATACGAGTGTGGGTTTTAATAAAGGTATAGTTATTCGTATTAATGTATAAAACGAACTCGCACCCGTTAATCTAACTGAATCATATATTGATGAACTTATTGTTTGTAATGCTGCAAGTATAATTATCATATAGTAACCGCAAGAAGACCATATATCCATTAACATTATTGATAATAGCGATGTTTTAGTGTCTAAAAGCCAGCCCATAGAAGGATAAGGCAACGATAATGATGATAAAATTATATTTATATATCCATGTTTTGCGTATAAGTTTGTGAATATTAATGATAATACAACTAATGAAGTTATTGATGGAATAAAAAATGCTGCTTTAAAGAAGTTTTTGAATTTTATTTTATTGTTGTTTAATAAAACTGCTAATACTAATGCGATAGTTGTTGTAAATGGCACGGTGCCTAATGTAAAGATGCAAGTATTTAACAATGCTTTCCAAAATAATTTATCTGAAAACATTTTCAAATAATTATCAAAACCCACAAAATTGCTTTCTTTAGTTAATGTATGATAATCATAAAAACTTAAAATTGCTGAATAAATTAATGGATATAGCCAAAATATCATAAATACTAATATCCAAACTAATAACATTGCAAAATTATTTTTATTTAATTGTTTCATATCATTTCTTTAAGATAAATTATATGGAATTTTAAGGTGGTTATATGATTTTTTATGCCAATAACTATTGCAAAATAACATTTTTAAGAAACTTTAATAAAATTTTCTTCTTTTACTATTTCGCCTTGTTTATGTAAAATGTTTTGTCATCTTTCTCTACTTTTACATTTACGTGCAGTTAAAATTTAATTACTGATTTGTTTCTATTTTCACATTCAATTTTAAACCTCTCAACTATACTACCTATCCAATGGATATCTTTGTCAAGTGAATTAATAAGTTCCATACAAACATCAAACTCTCCTAAATTTCTGTGCAATTCTGCTATCATAATTTTTTCATTAACATCTATTGTGTCAAACAACTCTATTAATCGTTGGCAATTTTGTTTCCATAAAACTTCATCTGTTTCTTGAACAAAAATTCCTTTATCATCTCTTGCTTGGTCAAATGAAACTGCATCTAATCCATAAACAAGGATATCTTTCCTATTCCTTACTCGGTCATTAAAAGTCCACAAAATTTGTTTTCGCACGTAGATTTCCATTTTTTTTGTCATTTTTTACTGTGTCTAATTCCAAAAAACGGAACAAATCATTAACATCTAAAAATTTTACTTCATCAGCCTTTTTCCATTTTGATTTACATTTTTTATCCGACCAAGGAGGCCATTCACAAGTTCCTATTTCTTCCATAAAATTCAACCACAAAATTGTATTACATTTTTTACATTTTGTGAGATTTGGAAATTGGGGAAGCATTGGTAGTATAGTTTTCCCATCAGAATAATGTGTGGCACCCAAATTATTTCCACTTGAAATACTGCCTTTTTGCAAAAGATTTGAACATTTCGGGCATTTATAAATATAATAAGGTCCTTCAGTAGTTGCATAAATATCAACTGTTGCAACTAAACCCATAGCAACGATTAAAGTGGCTACCACAATTCCGCAACCAGATTTTAAAGTTTTCAAACTTGTTTTTAAATATTTTGCTATATTTTTTTTCATAATAAAATTACCTACACCTATTTATCTTCCTAATAGGTTATTAATAAATTTGTCTAAAATGCTTAAAATTTGAGGTAAATCCTCAGTATCGGGTCCGAACCTTTCAGGATATATTCCTTTCAGCATCAATTTAGTTCGTATGTACGAAACTGCTGTTTGGTCGCCTTTTCCACCTTCATTTAACAATCTTTGTATTTTCTTATGCGTTTCGCCTTGTGACATAATATTAAAATATGTTTATTTGTATAAAAAATAATGATTTAATTTACAATAATCTTTTAAAGTTAGTTATTTTTTGTTTTTATAAAATACAAAAATAAGGTTTTTTTTGATAAAAAAACATTATTTTTGTAAATTATTTTTTGTATTGATAAAAGAAATATATATAAAATATGCTAAACGATAAAGAAAAAATTGCCGAACTACAGCAAGCAATAAAAAGTATTAGAACAGAACTAAAAAAAGTAATTATAGGACAAGATGATATTATAGAACAACTTCTTGTTTCGCTTTTTGCAAAAGGACATTGCCTTTTAATTGGTGTTCCCGGATTAGCAAAAACATTGCTAATTAGAACACTTTCACAAACAATGGAACTAAAATTTAATAGAATCCAATTCACACCCGACCTAATGCCAGGTGATATTAGTGGAACAGAAGTAATAGAAGAAAATATTTCTACAGGACAAAAAACATTTAGATTTATTGCCGGACCTGTGTTTGCTAATGTTGTTTTAGCCGATGAAATAAATAGAACGCCACCTAAAACTCAATCCGCTCTATTGCAAGCAATGGAAGAACACGAAGTAACGGCTGCAGGAAAAACATATACTTTAGAAGAACCTTTCTTTGTCCTCGCTACGCAAAATCCAATAGAGCAAGAAGGAACGTATCCCTTGCCTGAAGCACAATTAGATAGATTTATGTTTAATATCTGGCTTGATTATCCGTCAAAAAACGAAGAAATTGATATTGTTAGAATGACTACAACAGAGTATAATCCGAATGTTAATAGTATTATATCGGCGAAAGAAATTTTAGATTTCCAATCCTTAATTAAGCGAGTTCCTGTGGCTGATAATGTATTGGAGTATGCTGTTAATTTAGTCCGTGCTACGCGTCCAAATAATAATTCTGGCTATGTAAATAAATACATATCGTATGGTGCAGGACCTCGGGCATCGCAATATCTAATACGTGGTGCTAAATCGCTTGCTGCTATACAGGGACGTTTTACGCCTGAAATTGAAGATATTAAAGCAGTTGCTATCCCTGTTATGCGTCATAGAATAGTTGCTAATTTTAATGCAGAAGCAGAAAATATTTCTACATCTGAAATAATTACGACTATTATGAACGATATTAAATAAACACCAGTATTAAAAAAATATGATATAAATATATGTCCTGCTGAACTTATTTCAGCATCTCATAATTAAAATAAAGAGGATGCCAAAATAAGTTTAGCCCGATAAAATAAATGTGTTATTTGTATTAAAAAATGTGTAATTATGTAAAAATTACTTAAAACGGATGTTGAAAAAGCAGTAAAAGTTACTGCTTAAGCAGTAAAAGTTACTGCTTAAGCAGTAAAAGTTACTGCTTAAGCAGTAAAAGTTACTAATTATTCCGCATCCGATTTATGTAATTTTTACATAATTTAAGATTAAATATCAATAGGGGTGCTTGTTTCCTGTGTTAAAATATAGAAAATTGCGTGATGCCTAAATAAATTCGACATATATTTTAAAATATAAAACTAAACTATGAAAGTATTTTTTTTTGTGTTTATAATACATTGCATAAGCAATTTAATTGCTGTTTCAAATGATATTGGAATAATTATAGATTCTAAAATGACTTTAGAAGAAGCAATAAAAAATACTCCTGCTCCAAAAAATATCATAGACCAATTGGTAATTGTTGATGTAGAATATTATTCGTTTGATAATAAATTACATAGAGGGCAATTAGTCGTAAATATTGCTGTAAAAGATGATATTATAGAGATTTTTGAACTAATAAAAAAAGAAAAATTTCCTGTTGAAAAATGTATTCCTATAGTTAAATATGATTGGAATGATGATTTATCTATTGACGATAACAATACTTCTGCTTTTTGTTATAGAAAAATAGGCGGAACGAATAAAATATCTAATCATTCATTTGGCGTAGCAATAGATATAAATCCTATGCAAAATCCATATATTACCTCCAAAGGAACTACTAAAAGAGGGAATAAATATAATCCTAAAATTATTGGAACATTAACTATTGATTCTCCTATAACACAAAAATTTATAGAATTAGGATGGAAATGGGGCGGAAATTATAAAAAAATAAAAGATTGGCAACATTTTGATAAAAAATAAGGTGATGTAACCTCATAAAAATGTTATGCTGAATTTGTTTCAGCATGACAGAAAAAATAAGTTGATATAAAAAAAATGTTTTTTTAAAATATTTTTATTATTTTTGTAATCTAATTTTTTACATTTTATATAAGGTCATATTATATGAACAGATTTATCACACTATTAATAGTGTTTACTTTTGCAGCAGCAACATTAACAACAACTACAAACGCTGCTGAATATACAACTTCTAAAAGCAAAGTTGTATCCGTTGACCCACTTGATTTAATCAACGGTCGTATTAACGCAACATTTGAAAACAAAATGAGTGCGAAAAACTCTTTCACTGTCAATGCATCTTATTGGAGTTATTGGGATTGGCTATCTGCTATGGGTATTGGTGGATCCTACAGGTGGTATATTGATCCTTTTGAAGAAGGAAAGAGTGCTCTAAACGGCTTATCATTAGGTCCTAGAGTAGATATGTTTTATTGGTCATCAAACTTTGAATATGATGACCCTTGGGTTACTTTAGCTATCGGTGCTGAAGTAAATTACAAATGGGCTTTTGGTGATGGAGGCAAATGGTCAGTAGAACCAACTATCAAGTTTATGTTTCCTGTTGTAAAAGGCAAGAAATACACTTATTACACCAATTATGGCTTTGGTGTAAATCTTGGGTATGCTTTTTAACCCATACAATAATCAATACCCCACAATATCAAAAAGGAGCAGTAATGCTCCTTTTTTCTTTTTATATTACATATAAAATCTATACTTTATCTTCTATTTGCATCTAATAACTATCTGTGAAACAAGCAGTGCAATAATCTATTCCTTCATCGCGAGGAACTGATTCTAAAAGTTTGTTAAGAGATAAATAATGCAATCCATCAAGTCCTAATTCTTTGCCAATTTCTTCTTCTGTATTAAAATGATTCGCAATAAGTTCTTCTTTAGTTGGAAAATCCATCCCATAATAGCAAGGCGAAACAACAGGTGGTGATGCTATTCTCATTTGCAATTTAGCAGGATTAGCATTCCTAATTAGTTTAATTAGCGACTTTGAAGTAGTTCCTCTAACTATAGAATCATCTACAATAACAATATTTCTGTCTTCTATAACACCTTTTACGGTATTAAATTTACTTTTAACTTTAAATTCTCTATTATCTTGTCCTGGCTGAATAAATGTTCGTCCTACATAATGGCTGCGAATTAGACCAATTTCAAATACGGTATCTATTTCGTTTAATTCATGATTAGTGCGAGCATAACCTATAGCACTTGTATTTCCGCTATCAGGAATAGAAATTACTGTTACTTTCTTACCATCTTTAGTTGGATGTGCAGGATGTTCAGCAGCAAGATTTTTACCGATTTTTCTCCGAGCTTTATCTACATTATGACCAAATACACGACTATCAGGACGTGCAAAATATATATATTCAAATATGCAATGATGTGCTATTGGAGTTTTTGGCAAAATATTATAAGATTTAACTTCACCTGTATTAAGCGTTTCGTCATCAATAACTATAAGTTCATTATGCTTAATTGAACGAATTTCTTTTGCACCAATCATATCAAAAGCACAGGTCTCTGATGCTACAACATAAGCAATTTGTTCTTTATTATTTTCGTCTTTAAAAACCAATTTGCCGAGAGAAAGTGGTCGGATACCATTGGGGTCGCGTGCTGCAACTAATCCTTCTTCGGTTAGTATTGCTAATGAATACGCACCTTTAGCAATAGTTAGTGCTTCTAATATTTGTTCTACTTGCGTTTTCTTTTTGCTATGTGCAATTAGATGCAAAAACAGTTCTGAATCTGACGTAGAAGTAAAAATTGCACCTTTACTTTCCAATTCTTTTTGTAATGATTTAGGATTATATAAGCAACCATTATGCGACAAAGAAATATTACCATTGCCATAACACATATTAAATGGCTGAATGTTTGCATCAGTAGAATTGCCTATAATAGCGTATCTATTATGACCGATAGCCATATTACCGATTAACTTTTCTGTGAAGATTTTTTGGTCTTCGAAGACATTCAATACAAGCCCATCTTTTCTGTGTGAAGCATATTTCCATTTATTATTATCTTTGAAGAAAGTAGTTATTCCTGCTGCTTCTTGTCCTCTATGTTGGAGAGAATGTAGCATATAATATGCCATAACAGATGCCTGCGGATGTCCATATATCCCTACAATACCGCAATTTGATTGGGGTTTATCTATTTGATTAGTAGTTATAGATTTGCTTTTATTCATTTATAGTTATGTTATAATACATTAATGTTACGTAAATCATCGTTAAAAGTTTCAAAAGTATAATATATAAAAATACACTTTTTTACAAAAAAACGTATTTTTGTAATATGAATGTATTAATTATTGGGTCAGGCGGTAGAGAACACGCAATTGCTAAAGCAATTAGAAAGTCAAAAAAAGTTACAAGAGTTTTTGTTTCACCAGGTAATGCTGGAATAGAACAGGTAGCAAAATGTGTAGATATTGATTTTAATTCAATATATGATGTTGTGGAGTTTTTAAGAATCAATAATATACATTTTGTTATAATAGGACCCGAGCAGTATATAGCAAATGGATTAGCCGATGAACTACGTTTATGGCATTATGTAGTATTTGCTCCGTCACAAATTTCTGCCAAATTAGAATCATCTAAAATATTTGCTAAACAATTTATGAAAGAGAACAACATTCCGACTGCAAATTATATTAATTTTAAGAATAAAGAGTTAAATAAAGCAGTGGAATATATTAATAACATAAATGGAAAAATTGTTCTTAAAGTGGATGGTTTAGCGGCGGGCAAAGGTGTTATTGTTACTGATGATAAGGATTATGCTGTTCAATCTTTGAAAGATATATTTGGTGGCAAGTTCGGTAGTGCGGGTAATAATGTTGTTATAGAGGAGTTTTTAGAAGGCGAGGAAGCATCAGTATTGGCAATTTGTGATGGCAAAAACTTTGTATGTTTGCCTCCCGCACAAGATTATAAACGCATCGGTGATAACGACACGGGACCAAATACAGGCGGTATGGGAGCGTATTGTCCCGTATCTATTGTGACCTCCGAAGTATTAGATAAAATTAAAAATAAAATTATTATTCCAACATTAGAAGGTATGAATGCTTCGGGGCATCCATATATAGGTTGCTTGTATGTTGGATTAATGATAAAGGATGGTGAGCCAAAAGTTGTAGAGTATAATTGTAGATTCGGCGATCCTGAAACACAAGCAATTTTAAGTATATTTGAAGGTGATTTGTTTGAACTATTACATACTGCGGCTGTTGGCGAGATTAATTTTAGTGCATATAACGAAAAAGCAACTATGAAAAAAACTGCCTGCTGTGTTATTGTTGCATCAAAAGGATATCCTGAAGCGTTTGATACAGGATATACTATTAATGGCTTATGCGATATTAACACTAATGATATAATTATTTATCATTCAGGCACCAAAAACAATATGGTAGATATATTGACTGCTGGCGGTAGAGTTTTAGGGGTCACGGGTATAAGTAAAAATATTAAATTTGCAGCCGAAAAAGCATATAACAACGTCAGCAAAATACAATTCGAAAATATTTATTACAGAACTGACATCGCCCAAAAAGAAATAAAAAGATTAAGTAACCTCTAAAAATATTACACCTAAAAAAATAAAAATTTGGAATTGTCATTAAAAAAAGTTATTTTTGTAAATTATTGTATAAATTAAATATATAAAAGATATGTTAAAAAAAGTAAAAGCAATTTTGAAGAGAGCAACAATGATAGTTGCCTGCCTCACAGTAACAAGTATAATGTTTTCAGGTTGTGGAAATGACAATCCTGATGAACTACCAGTAATCGGTTTTTCGTATCACGACAATGATGTGGAGTTTGGAACTCTTGTAGGTGATCAAGATGGAAACCTTACAGATGCAAATTGGCAACAATGGGAATCTACGTCAGGCAAATTCACATTAACTGCTTTTGATGTGACATCAGGACAAGATCCGGATAATAATCTGCAAGTCGGTAACGTTTACCACTTGGCTTTATACCAATGGGGTCCAGAAAACAATGCACTCTCTTTTAGAGTAGGACGTAAAGCCAGCAAAGACGTGGCTAATAGTTTTAATGCTGCCTGTCCGCCAGAGCATAACACCTTTAACCATACAGCAGGCGAACTCAACTTTTGGGTCAAGGGCAATCTGGAAATGACCTTAGGAAACGGTAATACTTACACTTTCTTAAATGTCTATTTAGCCCAAGGACATTCCGGAGCAACAAATAATTGGTGGTTTGGAAGTGATGCAATGACAAATTCGCAATCTACCATACTAATCTATGACCCCTACTCAAAAACGCAATATTACGTTCCTATCCCAATTTATTTCGGAGACAGATGTTTTGGTTATATAAGTCCGGTTGAAGACCCTACCTTGGTTTTCAAATTTTTGAGGGGAGATGGGGCGATGCCGAACCCCGCAAATGTAATTCACCTGATTGGAGTGTATAAAAGAGAGCAACCAACGGACCCTTGGTAATAGCAGGTTTTGTATAGAAGTTGCGATAGTAAAAAACGTGTTATGCCGTGCTTGTTTCGGCATCCTCTTATTATATGCGAGAGGATGCTGAAACAAGTTCAGTATACATAATATTAGTAAAAAAAGATATGATGTCTCTGATTTTTATAAATATTTTCGTATTTTTGTAAAAAAATAAATAAAAAAATGAAAGCAGTTATCCCCGTTGCAGGTGTAGGAACAAGATTAAGACCACATACTTATGCCCTTCCAAAAGTTTTATTAAATGTTGCAGGCAAGCCAATTTTAGCACATATTTTAGACGAATTAGTAGAATATGGCATAACCGAAGCAACAATAATTACAGGATATATGGGTGATTTAATAGAAAATTTCGTCACGCATAGATATACTAATCTAAAAGTAGATTTTGTTGAACAAAGCCAAATGTTAGGGCTCGGACACGCTATATGGACAGGCAAAGAAACTTATAAAGAAAACGATGAATTGCTAATTATATTGGGCGATACAATTTTTGATGTTGATTTGCAAAATGCAATTACAGGTGGTTGCAGTTCTATTGGTGTTAAGAAAGTAGAGGATCCACGAAGGTTCGGAGTGGTCTTATTGGATGCTAACAATCTTATTTCTAAATTTGTAGAAAAACCTGCCGAACCTATTTCTAATCTTGCAATAGTTGGTATGTATTATATTAAAAGAGCAAAGAAATTAGTTGATGCTTTAGATACTTTAATAACAGAAAATATAAAAACTAAAAACGAATATCAACTTACCGATGCATTGCAAATAATGTTAGAAAAAGGAGAAAAATTTAATACATTTTTAGTGGAAGGTTGGTATGATTGCGGCAAACCTGAAACACTTTTAAGCACAAATAAATTCTTATTAGAACAATATCCAATACCTTCTAAAATTGATGGTTCAGTTATTATACCGCCTTGTTTTATTGCCGCTGATGCAAATATAAAAAATTCAATAATTGGTCCTTATACTTCTATTGCTTCGGGCTGTGAGATAACAGATAGTATAATAAAAAATTCAATAATTAGTTATGAAGCAAAAGTTTCTAAAATGCTATTGCACGATTCAATAATCGGCAACGAAGCCGAAGTAAAAGGCACATTTAATAGGTATAATGTAGGAAATTCAAGCAATATAGAACTGCAGCATTAAAAAACGACTTCTAAAAAGAAGTCGTAATAATTTAACCGATATGTATAAAATTACTCGGTGTCTGGTTTAACAGTTCTTGGTTTTAATTGTTCAGCTTCTGTTCTGCCTTCTTTACGTTTTTCGAGCATTTTATCTCTTCTTTCTTTTAGAGATTGTTCTTTCGTTTCTTTTTGCTCTTTGGTTAAGAGGGCATCAATCCTATCTGCTTTTTCTTTGTTTAATAGGTTTTGCCTATTTCTAATTTCTAATAACTGACCTTCTATATCAGTTAAAATAGCAGTAAGATCCGTTTGCTGTTTTTCTGTTAGATTATAATCAGACGTATAGCGATGGACTTGCATTTCTATACGTTTTTGCAAACTTTCAGCAGCATTTTCACCATCGGGGGAAGCATTTCTTGTATTAATTTGTTTTGCTTCTGTTGCTGGTGTATTATCAATTTTGACTGCTTTTGTTTGCGCAATAGTGGAATATGATATTCCTGTTAATAGTGCTATTATTACGGCACACTTGAAAATGTTTTTAAACATTGAAAAACCCTTATATAATTTATAAAAAACAAGTTTGTATTACAAAAATACGGTTTTTATGTAATATATTCGCTACAATCTTTATATATACACTAATTAAAGAACTTACAGGTTTTATGCTTTTTATAAATGCACAACGATTATATTATTTTTCTTACAGCCATTTCATATCTTTATACCATTTAATTGTTTCTTTAATACCTTCTTCTAATGATACTTTTTGCCTGTAACCAAAATCTTTTGTAGCACTTTTAGAAGAACAAATCCAGTATTGCTGAATAAAATCTATACCTTTTTGATAATTAAATACAGGCGGTTTTTTACCAAAAGAACCTAAAAAACCTGATATAGAACCTGCCGTCAATACTAAAAAGTGTGGCAAATAAATACTTAAAGTAATTTTTTTATTGAGTTCTTTTTTAATTGTGTTATAAATTTGGTGCCAACTATAAAAGATTTCAGAAGTAATAAAATATGTTTTTCCGAGTGTATTATTAGTTTCAGCCGAATTAATTATACCATCAACAAGGTCATAAACATGCACTAAACTTAATATTTTTTTATTAAATCCCATATAGCAACATAGTCCTGATTTTATCATTTTGAATATAGAATATATTTCTGTATCTCTTGGACCATACACAGCAGGTGGTCTAATTATAGTAAAAGGAATTTTTTCTATATATGTTTTAATAGATTCCTCGGCAAGTTTTTTACTGCGACCATAATCAGTAATAGGATTAAGATGAAAGTTTTCATCTGTTGGTTCATTCATAGATAAAGCAGGACCGCAAGCAGTTTGCGAACTAACATATATAAATCGTTTGATATTTGGAGCATTTTTTAGAGCGGCTTCTATAAGATTAGTAGTGCCTTTGCAATTTCCTTCTATATATTCATCCAAGCATTTAGCAGACGTATTACCTGCAATATGATAAATATAATCAACATCTTTCGTTGCATATTCTAATGAATTTATATCAGATAAACTTCCTTCTACAAGGTCATAATTTTTGTCTTTAATCCATCTTAAATTACTTGTTTTGCGTATAAGGCAACGAACATTATAACCTTTTTCTAATAGTTTTTCTGCGACATAACTACCAATAAAACCAGTAGCACCCGTAACAAGAACTGTCATATAATTTTTCTTTTATAAAAAAAACTAATGCAAAAATATATATAATAAATTTAAAAATAATACTAAAATAATGAATCCTCTTATTTTATTGTTTAAACCAGGATTTTATCAAGATTATAAGATTAGCAGATTTTTTAAATTTATCTGGCAATCTTAATAATCTTGGTTAAATCTTGGTTCAAATATATTAGAATATGTTGGAATAAGTTCGGAATGACGTAGCGAAGTAACCATAAATTACTCTAAAATGGAATATGAAATTAAAAAAAATCTTATATTTGTAAAATAATAATTTAAAATTTTTAATATTATGCAAAAGAAAATCTTTTCCCACCTATTTGTGTCGATTATGGGAGTAGTATTAATTGCTATCACAAGTTGCAAAGATGAAGATAATTTGGCTCCAACCCCTTGGGTTGGTGGTAAATTTAAATTAATTAAAATGCGAGTTGTTACTACAAATTCAGACATTGATTCTGGTTGGTCAAAAACTGAAACAACTGACTACTCAAAAGATAGTATTATTTATGATTTTCAATTTGAAGAAAATTATAACTATGTTGATACTTATTGGACTCCAATATGGAAATTGATAGTTCATAATTGTATACCAACTGGGCTTCCAAATGATATACAAGAAAGCGGTGAATATTTTTATCAATTTAGACAACCCGGCTACGGCTATAGTGTTTATGTTGACAGATTTTCTACTAAAACTATTGCTGAATCTTCTCCCGAGATGGGCTATAATTTAAAAATTAGTAGCAACAATGATGTTATGGTGTATTCTGTTGACTGTTTTGCTAGTAGTTATGCTCGCACTGGTGTAGATATCAAAAGAACAACAGATACTATTAATATCGGCACCAACGGATATGGTTATAATTTTCGTGACGAATATGGCAATTCAATAAAATGGACAAAAATTTTTGTTAGAACTAATATTTAATCTATACTATGGCAATAACTGTTGCAGAAATAAATACTGAAAATATAGCACATAATCTACACAAAATAAGAACTAAAACAAAAGATAAATATATACTCGCTATG
Organism: Bacteroidota bacterium; assembly: GCA_009777815.1. GTDB lineage: Bacteria > Bacteroidota > Ignavibacteria > Kapaibacteriales > UBA2268 > WRLB01. The sequence continues at coordinate 10,103 of WRLB01000015.1, read as the reverse complement.
GTAAAAGCAAATGCTTATGGGCATGGTATGATTGAAGTTTCAAAATTTCTTAGAACGCAAAATGTAGAATACCTCGGCGTTGCACTTATACATGAAGCAGTAAAAATACGTCAAGCAGGCGATAATGGTAAGATTTTAGTAATGATTTCACCTGAACATCAAGATGCTGATTTGTTTATTGATTATAATATAGAGTCGGCTTTTTCTTCTTTTGATATTCTAAAATCTTTTGAAAAACGGGCAAAAGAGCGAGATATAATTATATACGGACATTTATATGTAGATACGGGGATGCATCGTGATGGTATGGCAATAGAAGATGCTGTTCCTTTTATGGAATACGTTAAAGATAAGCCGAATATAAAAATTACTGGCTTAATGACGCATCTTGCAACAGCAGATATGCCTGATATTGCATTCGGTAACAAGCAGTTGGAACGCTTCGAAAATGTGCGTAAAGAACTTGATTCGCTTGGACATAAGTTCAAATATATACATTGTTCTAATAGTGCAGGAATACTAAATTATCCTTCAGCACATTATAATATGGTTCGTCCGGGCATATCAATTTATGGCATGATGAGTAATAAACAGATGGCAGATGAAATGGAATTAAAGCCCGTTTTGTCTTGGAAATCGAAAGTTATACATTGTGTTAATGTGCCGAAGGGAGATTATATAGGTTATAGCAATTCACCAGCGTATCCGTATTTTGCTAAAAGCGATATGCAAATAGCGTTAGTTCCATCGGGTTATGCAGATGGTCTGCCGCGAAATTTAACAAATAAATTGCAATGTTTAATAAATGGTAAGCGATTTAATTCGGTAGGTTCTATATGTATGGATGAATTTATGGTAGATATTACAGGTTCAGATGTCAAGCAAGAGGACGAAGTTGTTATCATAGGCAAGCAAGATAACGAAGAGATAAGCGTATATGAATTAGCAGAATTAGCAAACTCAATACCATATGAACGAACAGCAACAATATCCGATAGAGTGAAAAGAATACTGGTGTAAAAAATACAAGAAATGAAAACTAAAAAACGAACTCTGTAACTTTTTGAAATATAAATATGTTACAGATAATTAAAAAATGGCATGCATTTTGTGGAGAATATAGTATTGTTAGCACAATATTCTACCACATTATGCCTTAAAAAGCAAATGTGGTTTTTTTATATAAAAAATGCTTTTTTTTGAAGAAATGCCAAATCCAATAGATGCAAAAAAATAGTAATGCACAACAGATGCTAAAAAGTTGTCGGCTGTAAAGTTCAATGATGCCAATTCTATATCTGACATTTTTGGAACACGATATTGTTTGATGCTTAAAATATCCGAGCAAGTTGAATGTAATAATTCCAAAATATTTTCGTAATTGGTTGTTCATTGGAAGTAAAATTGTTAAATTAATACTAAAACAAAATATAACAAATTTTACGACTCTTCAGCAACCTTTCTTTATTTTATTATGAGTAATGCACAACAGGTTAATTTAATATTTTAGAAGCATTATAAAAATATGGCATTATGACAATAAATAACATTTTTAATATGTCTCCATTTACTTATGGCAATAAATATGCTACTCCTACATTTATTTGGCTTTGAAGCAAAATAGCATATTTAGCATTTGCTTCTATACTGATATTATATTTCGGTATTGGAATAGAACCTCCAAAAATTAAATAAAATGCAGGATATGTTTCTGTAAGTCCCCAAGTATTTTTTGCTATGTTACATAATGCTCCACCAGCCAGCCCAAAATATATTTTATCAGAATAACACCACACATTTACTCCAATTGTAGCAACGATATTGCTGGGTTCTTTATGACTTGCAATACTAACCTCACCATTCAACGGTGGTTCTGGCGGTGGTATTCCCCACGAATACTTTATTGTTTGTCTTGCATAACTATTATAACCTAAATTAAAAGAAACAAACGCCTTTCTAATCAATGTATAATTATAAAATATACTAGCGCCTATTCCTGTTGGAATTTCCCAATAACTGCCATCGCCAAAATGATAATCAGTATGTATTCCTCTTCCCGATTCACACCAATGTTTTCCAAGCAGCACACCTATTTTTGAATTTGGCAATATATTTTCTGATTTATTTTGCGAAAAACAAAAATTAGTTGTAGTCATAAAAATTGTAATCAAAAAAAATGTTTTTTTCATAATATTTTTATTTTTCTATTTTCTGTATTAGCACTCTTGCAAATTTCTTTTTACCTTTTATATAGGGATCATATCGTTTTTCTTTGACGATTTTATATCCTTTTTCCAATATTCCATTTAATATTGAACGAGTAGATACAGCAAAAGGTTTCTTATAATTACTTGGGATGTAGCAATTATCTACTAATAATGTTTTAGAATCATCATATATTTTATAAATTTCAGGTATATTTTTTAATGGCATTATTTTTAGAAGTTTGTATTTTGGTCTATCTTTTACAGGAAAATTTGTATACCAATGACCTGCTGCGTCAGTTGGTTGACGTTTAGGATTTAGATAATTATTTACGCTATTATAACCTGCCCATACCTTATTTTCTTGAAAATATGGAATATATGCCGTATTTAAAACATTTGTTATATTTGAAATTATAAGAAACTTCTTGCCACTTTCTATAAGAAGTTTCCAGTAATCTATTGCTCTGGAAAAAGGTGGATTAGTGCATACTATATCCGCTTCTTCGTTGAGTATTTTTAATGACAATGGATGGTCAAAACTGCCATTGTAACCCCTCGGATAATCTGTATATTCCTTGAAACCATTCCTCGTAAATTCACGAGTATAAATATAACCTTTTGGACCCTGATTGAATAAATCCACAGCATTTGCATAATGCGTGCATATTAATTTCTTTAAATCAAGTTCTTTAAAGTTTAATAAAAAATATAAAGCAAATGCCGATGTTTTACGTTCATCAGTATCAACTGCATCATCACAATTGCAAAACACAACCTTGTCTTTCCAAATACTTTTATCATACATTGACAACTCTTTTTCAACATCTTCATAGCGGGTATAAAACTCGTCATTGTCAATATTCTGTGCGCTTTGCATTACATCTTTGCGTGTTATTCCTCGTTCATCAAGAGGCGGGGTTGTTCGTTTTACTATTTTTATTATTTTTTCTACTTCGGGTTTAACTTCCTTTTTTATAAATACTTCTTCTACAAATAATTTATGTGATTTTATGAAATTAACAATCTTTTTAAACAATTCATCAGTATATAAATATATTTCTTTTTTTACATCCTCTCTAACAAAATAATACTCTTCTTTAATATCATTCTCCACTTTCCGCATATCTTTAACTTCGCAAGTATATAAATACTCGTAAGTATTTTCTTTGGAAACACCAGTAATATTGTTATAACTTTTTAATCTTTTTTCAAGATTTTTAGTTACACCTATTTTGCATTTTGACGGCTCAAGCAACGCCTGAACTATGTAAATATATTGCTTTTCGTTTTCAGTTGATTTCATTTTTATTTTGTTTTTACACAAAAATACGAAAATATACGATAAAAAAACATATAACACGGGGATTATTCCCCGTGTTAAAATGTCTTGCAACCACCTTTTACGGCTGTGGCTTAATTCTTACTCTACCTTTTTTTACATTTATTTTCTTGATGCGGGTTTTCTTTTTGACATCATCAAATACTGCTGTTAGTGATGTGTTAGCAGTAATGTTAAAAGTATATGTATCCGCCGTTGATACTAAATATAGCCCCTCCTGCCAACCTACAAATTTGTAACCCGCATTTGGCGTTGCCGTCACGGATACAATGCTCCCACAAGTTGCCGATGATACCAAAGAACTTGCCGTCCCCATCGTAGTATTATTGCTATTTACACTTAATGTATATGTAGGTGCAGGCGAAATAGGAATAAAATTCGCCTTTAAAAGAGTATCTCTTATAACAGAAATATTAAGTGAACTAACATTAGAAATGCTATCACCATTACTATTAGTCCATTTAGCAAATTGATAGCAAGCATTCGGCGTTGCGGTTATTGTTCTACTATCACCGAAAGTTATTCCTGTCGTTGAACCTCCTGAAACACTTGCACTACCATTGCCATCATCGTCAAGCGTCAATGTATGTACAGACGAAATCATAATAAAGTGTGCTACTATATTTGTATCACTTTTTACAACTATATCAAGAGGATTTGCAGTTGATGAAAAGCCGTTATCACTCGTCCAATTGACAAACTGATGAAAAGCATCCGGCGTTGCTGTGAGCGTTTTAGTATTACCACAAGTTATACCTGTGGCACCACTCGTTGCACTGCCATTGCCACTGACATTCACCGCCAAAGTATAATAAGTTACGGGAGTGGCAACTGAATATTCTTCCACAGCATCAAATTGGGCTAAAAATGCTGCTCCCCAATCTGAATCATCCTGATAAGCACACAATGAGCCCTCAGGAATACGCAGTGTAACTTTTGATAAAGTTACGTTATTGAACACATTCGTTCCTAATGTCGGCGGCAATGCTCCTAATTTTATACTATTTAATTGTCTGCAATTATCAAAAGCACTATTACCAATGCTTTCCGCCTTCGGGAAATCTACATTTTCTAAACTTATGCAAATCTCAAAAGCACTATTACCAATAGTTTCTACAAAAGGAAACTCAACGCTTACTAAACTGCTGCAAATCCGAAAAGCACTATTATCAATAGTTTTTACAAAAGGAAACTCAACGCTTTCTAAACTACTGCATTCATAAAAAGCACTATTACCAATAGTTTCAGCAAGCGGAAAAGTTGCACTTTCTAAACTACTGCAATTAGTAAAAACAGCCATTCTAATAGTTATTACATTAGGTGCATTTACACTAACTAAATAATTTCCATTAGTGGTATTAACTCCACTAAAAGCATTATTACCTAATATAGTTATTGGGCTATTAATAATAGCACTAAACGGATATGTAATGCCTGATACTTGTGCATTCACATCAGATTGCGTAAGAGTTGGCGGAGCGGCAGCAGTAAAAGTAATTGGTGTTTGTGCGATTAAATTAGCGGTTGCGAGAAAAAGTAGTAAAACTACTACACGCTTTGTAGTAGGAATCCCCCCCCCCGTGTAGTAGTTTCCACTACATTGCTTGTAGTAATATCACTACAAACATCGGCATAGGAGGAGGTGTTAAAATTTTTTCTGTCAGGACTTATTTTGCCTGAAAATGAATTAAAATGTTTTTTATACATTTTTCTTGCCTTTATATTATTATAAAAAAATCTAAATTATAGAATACAAAAATAAGGTTTTTTTTAATGAAATTTCCAAATTTTTATTATTTTTTTTTGAAAAAAATATTTTTTATCTGTCATTCCGAACTTGTTTCGGTATCTACTCGCATAAAATTAGTAGATGCTGAAATAAGTTCGGAATGACAATCACTTTTATCAGTTGATTTCATAATCTACTTAAATTGTTCGAATTGTTTTACTAAATTTAACTCTTCCCAAGAAAAACCATCTCTGCCGAAGTGTCCATAATTAGAAGTATTACGGTAAATAGGTTTTCTTAAATCAAGCCGTTTAATAATGCCGCTTGGCGTTAAATCTATTTCTTTTTGAATATATCTACCAATCTCAAAAGATTTATCTTTGTCGTTAATATCAACAAATATAGAAATAGGTTCAGGCATACCAATAGCGTAAGAAAGTTGAATAGTGCATTCATTAGTAACGCCTGCTGCAACGATATTTTTGGCTAAATGGCGAGCAGCATATGTAGCACTTCTATCTACTTTAGTTGGGTCTTTACCTGAAAATGCTCCGCCTCCGTGAGGGCATTTGCCACCATAACTATCAACAATAATTTTTCTACCTGTAAGTCCTGTGTCGCCGTGAGGACCACCAATAATAAATCTTCCCGTAGGATTGATATAATATTTAGTATTTTCGTCTACCAATTCTTTAGGTATGCAATGACTTATAACAAAATCAATACAATCGTCTTTTATTTTTTGCTGGCTAACGTCAGGTGAATGTTGAGTAGAAATTATAATAGTATCAATACGCAAAATTTCGCCATCAGGACTATATTCAATAGTCACTTGTGATTTAGCATCAGGACGAATATATGGCATTAGTTGATTAGTTTTATCTTTGCGAATATCTGCTAATCTTTTCACTAATTTATGCGAATATTCTAATGCCGCAGGCATATAACTTTTTGTTTCATTTATGGCGTAACCGAACATAATACCTTGATCGCCTGCACCATTTACTTCATCATTAGTTCCCATTGCTATATCGGGAGATTGATGGTCTATTACATTGACAATGCCAACCGAATCCGCATCAAAACGTAATTCTGTTCTGTCATAACCAATATCTCTAATAACATTTCTTACCAATGAAGGAATTTCTACATATGTATTAGTAGATATTTCACCGCCTACAACAACTAATCCTGTGGTTGTATAGCATTCACAAGCGACTCTACTTTTAGGGTCATCAGTTAGCATAGCATCTAATATTGCATCTGATATTTGGTCGCATATCTTATCTGGATGTCCTTCTGACACCGACTCTGATGTAAAAAAATGATTCTTATTCATATTTTATATTTACTTATATTATACTTAAAATGTTTTGCAAAAATAAAAAAAATATTTGAAAAAATATAATGAAAAAAAACAAGTTCGGCAGGACAATTATTTTTGCAAGAAAAACCGTATATTAGTATTTAGAAAAAACATTATTTTTGTATTTTTGTAATTTGATATAATTTTATTAAATATTTGTAGAGGTAAATATCATGATTAAAAAATCAGTTATTTTCGTTTTAATAACTTGCTTGATATTTTTAGCATCAGCAAGTTTGTATTCTGCTACTTATAACATAGTAGGAAGTCCAAATCCTCCCAATGATATAACTTGGCAGGATTTTGCAAATGCCATTAACAATAATCAGACGGCAGGCAATATTTACTATCTTATGGATGATGTCGGCGTGCCGAGTTCATCTATACTAACAACACCTGTTACTCAGATGTTAGGTGGCACTTTCCGAGGCAGATTTGATGGCAACAATCATCTAATTTATGTCGACATTGATACTAATGCTACTAATGTTGGCTTGTTTAGCCAAGTTGCTGGTGTTATACAGAATCTTATCGTAGATGGTTCTGTAGTCGGTGGATATGCAAGCCAGTATGTTGGCGGTTTGGTAGGTGAATTTCTATCAAGTAACATTAGTAACTGCACAAATCTTGCTGATGTTACAGGTCTTGCTAATAATTCCAGTGTTGGTGGCATAGTTGGAATAGTTGCTGGCGGCGATGTTTACGAATGCGTCAATAACGGCACAATCACTGGCGGACAGCACATTGCAGGGATTATAGGGGTAACTATAGAAGCCGGTATAAGATTCTGCAAGAATGCAGGTACAATACAATGCAACAATGTTGTAGTAGATGGCGGTATTTATATTGCTGGCATTACCGCATACTGTAATAATACGTATATGCATAATTCAGTAAATATCGGCAAGATATTGAGTAGCAATTCTAATTATGCAGGTGGCATAGTTGCTCGTATTTTCAAGGGTAGCATTGGAATAAGTGCAAACTCGGGCATAGTAGATGGTGCTATTTATTGTGTTGGTGGCATAGTAGGTTGCATAGAACCTGAAGCGTCTATTTATGAATGTCTTAATACCAATTGGGTGACTGGCACATCGCAGAGTTCTGGCTCTATTGCGGGTATAAATAATGGTTACGTAGAAAATTGTTTTTATGATAATCAGATGAGTGTTCCTTTGGCAATAGGTGCAGGTTTGCAAGGAACAAATACGCCACAAAACGGTTTAGTTACAAACTCTATGACAGGTAATAATTTGAGTGCTTACTTATGTAATGGTATGGAGTGTTGGCATTTTCAGAATAACCTTTATCCCCGAACTGGCTATAATACTGGTCCCCCTGATCATCCGATAATCTTGCTATCAGCAGCGCCGATATATCTGCAAGATAATCCAATTACAGGCGATCCAGAAAGGTTAGACAATGTAACGGCACCGTTTTATGTGTCGAATTATTTCACTGTTCCGCCTTTTTTGCCGCCGCCACCTATTCCATTCCCATATTTATGGGGAAGTTTTAGCAATACTTTACCTTGGATACATTATCCTAATTCGATAATGAATTTTATTAGTGTGCCACCGCCACCTTCCAATATCGCTAATGTTTTTATACCAAGGCAGGATACATTATCAGTGCAACTTGACTATAATTGGCTTATAAGCAACAATTATAATGGTTTTTATTCAGGAAATTATAGCATATTTTTTGAAAAAAAGATTCCTATTAATGTAGGAAGGTAATTTTTAATTAGAAATTAACAGCGGGCAAAAGCCCGCTGTTGGTCGGAGGAAATATGAAAAAATGTTTTATATTATTTGTTTTTTCAAACATCTTATTATTTGCTCAAAATCCATCTTTTAATGGCAATGGTGATGGTTCAGAATATGATCCATTTCAAATATGGGAGAAAAAAGATTTAATAGAACTTGCTGATTCTATAGATTACCGTTATTCTTCTCTTAATCCAACTTGGCTTTATAATAAACATTTCAAGTTAATGAATGATATTACAGAACCACTTACTGAATCCGTAGGTAAACTTGGCTTTATAGGACATTTTCACGGAAATGGTAAAAAAATAACTTTAGCAATAAATTTTGATTATTATACTAATCAAAGTTATGCTCTTTTTAATGGATTACCAAGTGGAAGTATTGATAGTTTGATTGTAGATGGCTATGTAAACGGAAATTCTACATTGTCTGCTATATCTATTTTCATCAATTATAGTAGTGGTAGTATTACAAATTGTATAAACAATGCTATAATTACAGGCATTGGAGCAGGTAGTATAGTATACCAAAATATGGGTGCCATTTCCAATTGCATCAACAACGGCGATATAACGGGCGTGGATAGAATCGGCGGAATTGCAGGAGAAAACGAAGGAACTATAATAAATTGCATCAATACAGGAAAAATAACAGCCACGGCTTCGGGTGATAATAATATATTCAGTGGAGTCGGTGGTATTGTTGGCACAGTTGCTAATCGTTGTCAAAATATTTCAAATTGTGTTAATTTAGGTAGCGTTGTAGGGCAGGGTTTTGTTGGCGGAATAGTTGGCTTGGCAAACAATAATAGTCCAAATAATCCAACGCCAATCACCAACTGTATAAACTACGGCTATGTGCGAGGAATAAATATTGTTGGCGGTGTTCTTGGTTATATGTTTAACCAAAATGTAAATGTTTCCAACTGCGTCAATGTCGGCGTAGTAGAAGGCGAAGAAGATACAGGAAGTATCGTAGGAAAGGAATAAAGAAAAAACATTATTTTTGTATTTTTGTAATTTGCATTTTTATAATTTGATATAATTTTTTTTATAATATTAGAGGACTTTTAAAATGAATAACTATATTAAAGTATTCAGAAAAGTTTTATCGCTGGCGGGCTTTATAGCGGTGCTGCTGGCAATTAGCACTCCGAGTGCAGAAGGGCAATGGATTGGATTGGGCACACATACCGACCCTTATGAAATTCATTTTGTTGCAGATTTAAATACGCTTGCTTCTAATGTAAATGCAGGCAACTCGTATTTAAATGTTTTTTTCAAATTGATGAGTGACATTCCTACTTTCACGCAGATGATAGGCGATGACGTTAATTATTTTGCGGGTTATTTTGATGGGCAGAATAACAAGATTACCGTTAATATCAATGAAAATGCCACTAATGTTGGTTTGTTTAGCCAAGTTGATGGTGGTAGCATTTACAACTTGATTGTTGATGGTTCTGTAGTCGGCGGGCAACAGCGCGAGAATGTCGGTGGCTTTGTGGGTGAATTTCTATCAGGTGATATTAGTAGCTGCACAAACCTTGCTGATGTTACTGGACTTGCTTATAACTCCAGTGTTGGTGGCATAGCAGGTGCAGTAGGATATAACGGCGGCGGAATGATAGAAAACAATAATAATGGCACAATTACCGGCGGTCAGTATGTAGCGGGCATAGCAGGAAAAA
>WRLB01000014.1 GCA_009777815.1 Bacteroidota bacterium | reverse complement strand
CGTTTCTATAATTGAGCCGTTAAAAAGCATTTCAAGAAAAAATACAGCAGCGTTAATTACTAATAAAGTTTTTACTATTTTTGTTAATCTAAACATAATTTAATTCTTTTATATTTTTTACAAAAATAAGGTTTTTTTTTGTGAAACATTATAGATATCTCTAAAAATATTATGCAGAAACAAGTTTAGTATAACAGAATATGTAAAGTTTTATTTTTAGGGGTTGCCTTATTTCTGTATTATAAAACTTAAAAACGTATTAATTTTTTTAGATTGGATATGAAGGTAATATGGACCACTCGGCAAATTAAAATCCTCTATTGATAAATAACAATTTTCATCTGAATTAATTTCATCAGAACAAATATTCCCTATAGTTTTTCCTGCATTATCTAACAAATCAATATCATAATTATCGCTAATAGGAAAAGAAATTATAATGTAATTAGTCGCTGGATTAGGAAATATCTTAAAGTAATAAGCATCATATTGGTATATATTGTCAAAAGAATCTACAAGATTTGCTAACGGAATAGTAATTAGATAAGAATTAGTAGAAATTGCCTCACCAACAACATAATCAATAGAAACAGAATCATTATAGTTAATTTCTATTAAATTGCTGCTCGAAGTACTATTAGCAGAATAATTAAGTGTATTTTGTGCAATAGAATTATAACTTGGAAATATTAAAAAAAGCAATAAAAGTATATTTTTCATAATACAAAAATACGTTTTTTCAGCAAAACAATATATTTTTTATATTAAAAAAAAACCTTATTTTTGTGTTTTAATAAATAATTTATATTAGAAATTATGGAATCAATTCTTTCGTTTTTAAGTGCAGTTATTGCTTTTGTAGTAGTATTAGGCGTATTAGTATTTGTCCACGAATTAGGACATTTTTTAATGGCAAGGTTGTCAGGAATGCGAGTTTATACTTTTGCACTGGGTATGGGATTCAGGTTATTCGGTTGGAATAAAATTAATGGATTTACCTTTGGTGCATTACCTGATGGTATAGATTTGCAAGATAATTGTGATTATCGTTTATCGGCATTTCCTATCGGCGGTTATTGTGAAATAGCAGGAATGGTGGATGAATCTTTTAAAACTTCATTCAAAAATACTGAACCACAAGAATGGGAATTTAGAGCAAAAAATCCATTCAAACAAGCAATTACTATTGCAGGTGGAGTTATATTTAATGTATTGCTTGCTATATTTTTGTTTTCAATAATTCAGTTTGGATTAGGTGAAACAACATATAAAACTACTACTATTGGTGCTGTTGCAAATAATTCTATCGGTGAATATATTGGCTTTAAATCAGCCGATAGAATAGTATCTATTAATGATAAAATGCCTAATAATTGGAGTGAATTAAATGAAGCACTAACAATAGGTAATATGGGCGAAAACCTTAATATAAAATTGAATAGAGAGGGTATTGATACAATTTTATATGTAAGTGGAAAAGATTTAATAAGCCAAATATCTAAAGAACTCCCATTAGGATTAGCACCCGCCGAATCTAAAGTTGTTGTTAATTGTGTCTTTGATGGATTAGCAAAAGAAAACGGAATTAACGAAGGCGATACAATAATTGCAGTTAATTCTGAAGAAGTATATTCGCACACCGAACTAATATCAAAACTACAAGCAAATAAAAATCAAAACATTGCTATATTAGTTAAAAATGAAACAGGTATAACAGAAAAACAATTCACATTGGATGAAACAGGAACTATTGGAGTCGGCATTTCAACTCTTTTTGTAGGAGAAATAGAAACAATAAATTACAATATATTCCAAGCAATTCAGAAAGGAACTATACAAACTTTTGAAACATTTAGAACAATAATACTATCTATAAAGCAAATTATTATAGGTAATATAGAGTTTAAGAGTGCTATTGGTGGTCCTGTAATGATTGCCAAAACAGCGGTCACGTTTGCCGAAAAAGGCATATATAGTTTCCTTTATTTTACTGCTATGCTATCTATATCATTAGCACTAATTAACATACTTCCTTTTCCTGCTTTAGACGGCGGGCATTTAGTAATAATTGTAGTAGAAGCAATAATTAGACGCGAAATACCTGTTAATGCAAAAATATGGGGTCAAAAAATCGGTATGGGCTGCCTATTAGCACTTATGGCTTATGTTATATTTAATGATATTGTCCGATTGATGTAGCATATAATATATTTTGCTAACTTCTATAAATAGAGTTTTTTCTACGTCCTGCTGAACTCATTTCGGCATCACTTAATTTTTTCTACTTTAACACGGGGATTCATCCTCGTGTTGCATTTTGGAAAACGTCCTGCTGAACTTATTTCAACATCCCTTATTTTACTATATTTAGACGCTATTTAATCTTAAATTATGTAAAAATTACCTTAATCGGATGTGGAAAAAGCAGTAGTTTTACCTGCTTAAGCAGTACATTTTACTGCTTAAGCAGTATCCGTTACTGCTTAAGCAGTACATCTCTACTGCTTTTTCAGTATCCGATTCAAGTAATTTTTACATAATTACACTTTTTTTAATACAAATAACATATTTATTTTATCGGACTAAATTTATTTTAGCATCATGCATTTTTTTATATAATCACCTAATTATTTTTAACTTAAATTTCGTATATTGCAATAATTTAATACAAATATTTATGAAAAAAGTTTATATAGTTGCTGCAAAAAGAACAGCAATCGGAAAATTCCTCGGAACATTATCTAACGTAAATCCTGTAGATTTAGCAGTTCCCGTAGTAAAACAAATCTTAAAAGATACAAAAATAGAACCATCTAAAATAGATGAAGTAATAGTCGGTAATGTGTTGATGGCAGGTCACAAACAAGGTATTGCTCGCCAAATATCAATAAAATCAGGCATTCCCGAAGAAGTTCCCGCTTATGGTATTAATATGATATGCGGTAGTGGAATGAAGTCAATAATGCAAGGATTAACAGAAATTGTTGCAGGACAAGCCGAAATTGTGCTTGCAGGCGGAACAGAAAGTATGTCAACGGCAAGTTATGTTGTTCCCGGCACAACTATGCGGAATGGTGCTAAAATGGGCGACTTCCAAATAATTGACCATTTAGTTCTTGATGGACTAACAGACGCATTTAGCGGATTGCACATGGGCATAACCGCTGAAAACATTGCTGAAAAATATAATATTTCTCGCCAAGCACAAGATAATTTTGCTTATAATTCACAACAAAAAGCAATCGCATCTATTGATAGTGGCAAGTTTAAAGAAGAAATTGTTCCTGTAATTATTCCAAATAAAAAGGGCGATATTGTTTTTGATATTGATGAATATCCAAACAGAAATTCTACTCTTGAAAAACTCGCTACACTAAAACCTGCATTTAAAAAAGATGGAAGTGTCACTGCTGGCAATGCCTCTGGCATCAATGATGGTGCATCTTTTGTGCTAATTGCTTCCGAAGAAGCAGTTAAAAAATATAATTTAAATCCGATGGTTGAAATTATTGGTGTTGGACAAGGCGGTGTTGCTCCTGATATTATGGGATTAGGTCCCGTTCCTGCAATACAAAAGGCATTAACAATAGCAAAACATTTTATCCCCGAATTAAAATTATCCGATATAGATGTATTAGAACTTAATGAAGCATTTGCAGCACAATCATTAGGCGTTCTAAAATTGTTAAGCGAGGAGCATAATGTTTCTAATGAATGGTTATCAGAACGGGCAAACAAAAATGGTGGTGCTATTGCTTTGGGACATCCTATTGGGGCATCGGGCAATAGAATTGTAGTTAGTTTGATACACGAAATGAAGCGTAGCAATAACAAACTCGGTTTAGCATCATTATGTATCGGCGGCGGAATGGGAACTTGCACCATTTATAGAAATGTGTAAAGATTAGAAATTTATAAGATAAATGGTATTTTAGTATTTTATTAAATAATGTATGAAAAAATATATTTGTATATGTATGTTATTTCTTTTTATTGGTTGCGCCAATAATATAGAAATAAAAAATTATTATGGAATAAAAAGTAATTATAATAATAATTATTCTACAAATAAATATTATATAAAAAATATATCTAAAATGGGACTGGATACGAGTTCTATATTGAATGTTTACGAAGCCGATTTTTTTAATAATATTTTTGATAGCGTTGTAAAAGAGTTTAATTTTGTTGAAAAAAAAATTGCTTTCATAGGTCCTAGGAATAATAAAAAGGAATATTTTATATCTTTAAATCAAAATAGTGGTACCATTAAGCATAGTATTTTGTATATTTTTAACAATCAACAAAAAATTAAAACAGATGGATATGATGCGGCTATAGTTTGTTGGTTTAAGTATGCTATTTCTATTGATGATGTAATAAAACGATTAAAAAAGAATAAACAAGTGTATAGAGTAGAGAAAATAAATATAGCAGATACATTAAAGAATTTTGATAAAATGGGAATAGATAGTTCAGAATATTTAAATGATTATGAATCTGAATATTTTAATAAGAAATTTAGTCATTACAATTTTGATTTTAAATGTAAAAAAGTATGTTTTTTAGGACCTGGCGGATTGGTTTTTTCAAACAAAAACAAATATTTTGATTATTTTAATAAACATAGTTCTATTCTTAGTAGTTTATATGTTTTTGATAAAACACAAAAAGAAGCAAAAGAAATTATTAGAATAACAGCAATTAACGACCAATGGACAGGAAATGCAAAAGATAATAAAAGTCCCACTTGGGGTTGGGGCAAAATTAACGCACAAGCAATAATGAAGTATTTAGAAGAAACAAGCATAAATGAAGAACTAAATATGGATTTATATGTGTTTCCGAATCCTGCAACTGATTATATAAATATCATTTTTGATAATCCATATTCGGGCACTGTTAGGATTGATTTGGTTGATGCTATGGGGAAAACAATTGCAACACCTATAAATAAGTATTGTGATGAAGGAATTCAAGCGATTACAATTAATGATTTGGATTTACATATGGGTGCATACTTTTTGCGAATGACGACAAACAAAATATCGCAAATAAAAAGTTTTATAGTGAAGTGATTATTAAAGAATAAGTCCTATAGCAATAGTGATATTAGTAAAAATTATAATTATAGTATTTATATCTATTATTACACCATATAAACTTATTTTTTGCAAAAATAAGTTTAGTATATGAAAAATTATATTTTTTTCATTATTTTTGTATAATAAGGTCCTTAAATGCTGTTTTCTAAAAAGAAAGATACAACGCCACTAATGGCACAATATTACGATATTAAAGCAAAATATCCTGATACTTTGCTGTTGTTCAGAATGGGCGATTTTTTTGAATGCTTTGATGACGATGCGGCGTTATTGTCTAAAATTGGCGGGATTGCTCTTACTAAACGGAACAATGGTTCTGCTGAAGCATCACCATTGGCGGGCTTTCCGCATCATCAATTAGATACATATCTTCCTAAATTAGTTAAAGCAGGATTGCGTGTTGCTGTCTGCGAGCAAATTGAGGACCCGAAGTATAAAACAGGAAAGATTGTTAAAAGAGAAGTTATTGAGGTTGTGACGCCAGGAATATCTTTGTATGATAAACTTTTGGAAAGCAGCAGAAATAATTTTATTTGCTCTGTTTATTTGCAAAAAAATAAAGATGCTTCATTATTTGCAGGAATTAGTATTTGTGATATTACTACGGGTGAGTTTTTAGTAGGAGAAGTCCGTGCAGACCAAATAGGACAGGTAATAGAACAGTATTCGCCTCGTGAAATTATTTTTTCTAAATCGCAAAGTAATGAAATTGAAAATATACTATCACAATCGCCTCTTAAACTTTCATATACTAAATTAGAAGAATGGGTTTTTGAAAAAGAGTTTTCTATCGAGTTGTTATTAAGGCAATTTCAAAAAACATCGTTCAAAGGTTTCGGTATAGAAACATTAAATGTTGGAATATCTGCTGCAGGAGTTATATTACACTATATTTCTGAAACACAAAAACAAAACCTTCCACAAATACAAACTATACGCTTACTTAATTTATCCGACAGAATGTTGCTTGATTATTCCACACGCAGAAATTTAGAAATTTTGCAAAATATAGAAGGCGAAGCCAATGGTTCATTAATAAAATTGCTTGATAAAACAACTACTCCGCCGGGGGCAAGATTATTGCGAAAATGGCTCAATCAACCACTAAATAATTTAGAAGCAATACATAACCGATTAGATGCCGTAGAATGCTTGGCAACTAATCCTCAGATTTTAGAAAAATTAGTATCTACTTTGCGTAATTTGGGTGATATGGAACGGCTTATAAGTCGCATTGGTTCAGGTAAAGCAACAACTCGTGATGTTGTTAATCTATCTGCTTCATTAGATAAAATACCCCAAATAAAAAAGATATTTAATACGGAAAATAAGGGTGAAATTCACTCTAACCATAGTGAACTTGATTCAGCATCTCATAACTATATGTAAAAAGATGCTAAAAAATATATAATTAATTTTTAGGTAATTAAATGGCACTTATTCAATTAGGAATAATAGTTAATTCAAAAGGACTTGCAGGTGGATTAAATTTAGCAAATCCTCTAAAAAATATATACTTACCTGCAGGAATTTCTGTGCTTGTGGGATATAGTTTAAATTTTGCTAAAGAATATACACTATCTGAAGATTTTTTTACAGACAATAATAAAGTGGATTCCAAAAAACAATCTACAAAACGGTATGCTACTTTATTTTTAGAAGGTGTTTGTTCAAAAGAAGATTCAGAAAAATTAAAAGAAAACGCTGTGTTTATATCTAAAAATTTAATTTTAAAATATAATCAGGATTACATTTTTAAAGAAGATATTTTAGATTGTAATGTCGTAGATGATATACAAAACACAAGTGTAGGAGTTATAGTAGACGTATGGGAAATGCCTGCAAATGATGTATGGATAGTCCAAAATGCTAAAGGAAAGTTACCTATTCCTGTTATAGAATCAGTAATTAAGCATTGTGATTTTACAAATAAAACAATTAAAATAAATATGTTAGACGGATTGGAAGAGTTAATGTTTCAATAATTTAGAATAACGAAATTATGAAAATGCTACGCCGTATTATTTAATATGACAGAACAGAATATAATTTTTAGATATTGCATATATTCATTTTGTGGGTTGTACTGGATTCGAACCAGTGGCTTTTACCCTGTCAAGATAACACTCTAGACCAAACTGAGTTAACAACCCATATTCTTTTTTTACCCCAGAATATCGTGTAATATTTTTTGTGAATAGAAAAAACAACTATTAATCATTGCAAATCCTTCAGCAACCGATTCAGCAAATAAAACACAACTACCTCTACCACAAGCATTACAATTATGATTGCGTTGAGCATCTGTTTCTTTTCCTAATGAGATATATACATTTTCCACCTTTTCTTTATATTCAGCAGTATTTTTATCAGGAGGCAAAACTGGTTTCGCTGTATATTTTCTTACAAAATCATCGGGATTTAACTTATCATCAAACATTTTGAATAGTGGATTATCCATCGGCTTGTCAAATGTGACATCTAAAAAATGTTTTTTACGAGATTTTATCTTATAATCTATATCATCTTCACAAATATTTTGCTCTGTTCCTGGTCCAAAATTACAACCACAATCACAACTAAGTATGTCTACTAATTGTGGAGTAGGTTTCATACTTTTTATTCTATCTGCATATTTTTGAATATAATCTGTTGCTTTCGGAATACCTTCCACTTGTTTAACCCACATATCGCCGCCTGTATAATAATCAACCTGTTCTTTTAAACCGCCTGGTCTACTATAATTATATCCCAAATTTGGCGATAAATTATCAAAATTAGATTCAGGAAAATCTGATAAGTTAATGTTTTTTTCTTTTATATATTCTTTCAATTTTTTTATAGTAACATTATAATTTATTAGATTTCCATTATTAACATCAAATATTTCAATTCGTTTTGCTATACAAGGCGAGATAAATGCAATTTTTCCTTTAAAGTTTTCGTATTTTCGCATCCATATAGCAGTACACATAATCGGACTTTGTTTTTGTGATAAATACGATAGCAAATGCGGAGCATATTTTTCTATATAATTAACTATAACAGGGCATGGCTGCGAAATAAATGTATATTTTAATGCATCAAATGATTTTAAGTATAAATACGTTGTTATATCTGCTCCAAATGATACATCTTTAATTATTTCTATTCCCATACTTCTGAACCATCCTATTACTTGCTTATAATTTTCAAAATTATATAAAAAAGAAGGTGCAGTAATAAGTGCGATTTTGTTGTCGTTTGCTTTAATATCGTTGAAAAAATTTTCTGTATCGTCTTCGTAATACCGAGCATTATGTGTGCATACTTTTATACAGGAACCGCATTGGATACATCTATTTTCGTTAATTTTTATTGTTGTAGTTACGATAATTCCTGACATATAAGTGCTTGATTCTATATTAGCATTTACAGGACATATATGGACACATTGGTGGCATCCGACACATTGTTCTTCTTTTGTTTTAATTGGATTTTTCATTATATAAAATAATATATATTATTTTTTACTAAAAATTATTACAAAAATAAGGATTTTTTGTATTTTTTTTCTGTCATACTGAACTTGTTTCGCATTCCCTAATTTTATGACATTTTTAGATGTCGCCAATATTTTCAATATGAACATACATTTTATTATTGTGAACAATTATAAAACAAATACATTGCAATAAAAATACAATTTATTACATAGCATTTATTATATAATTGCTCACAATAATATGTAAAGAACACTACCTCTCATTCAAAATAGTATGCATTCTTGCAATATCTTTTTTTAGTATTTTAAGATAAGCAGGGTCCTTTAAGGTTTTTAGAGAATGTTCCCATTTTTGTTTAGTTAATGTTTCTGCACTTTCGATAAGAACTCTTGATAACTCATCTGTGGCTAATTCTCTTAGGTCTTTTGCTTTTCTTGCTTTCATTATACCTCCACTAAATCAACTCGTGTAACAAATTTTGTTTTAATAGGAAGTTTGTTAGAAGCCAGACGTAATGCTTCTTTAGCGGCATCTCTTGATACGCCATCAACTTCAAACATAATGCGTCCAGGACGCACAACTGCAACCCAACCTTCAGGACTTCCTTTACCTGACCCCATACGGGTTTCTGCTGGTTTTTTGGTATAAGGTTTATCGGGAAATATTCTAATCCAAACCTTACCATCTCTTTTCAAATACCTATTAATAGCAATACGGGCAGATTCTATTTGACGATTGGTTATCCAATGTGGTTCTAATGCTTTTAATCCGAAAGAACCAAAAGTCACTATTGAGCCACGTTCTGAATATCCTGTCATTCTGCCTCGCATTGTTTTGCGGTGTTTTACTCTTTTAGGTGATAACATTTTTTACCTGTATATATATTTTAATTAAAAACTAACTGAAATTACAAAAATAAGGTTTTTTTTATAAATAAAATGTATCATTTTTAGCAAAAAAAAGGAAAGTTTTTAGGGAAGGCAAAAAATAACGCCGTAAGTTATTGATATGTAAAGAGATATTTTTTAGTATAAAAAATAGTTATTTTAATGAAAGTATATGAAAAAAATATATTTAATAATATTTCTAATTTTCTTTTGCAATTATTTTTGCTGTAATGCAGGTTTAGGATATATTTTTGCAAGCAATAATGATACCAATTCTTTCTTAAATAAAGAATATTTAATAGCATCTAATGACGAAATTGTTCAGTTACAAGAGAATGTTTTAGCAGATGAAATTAGTAATGATGAAACAAAAAATATTAAATATATTGATGAAAAAGATTTTTGGTATGCTGACACTAAAATGAGTATTCTTATAGGCGGATTGCCTCAAGCAGAAACAAAAATAAAACCAATTCCTACCGCTATATTAACAGCAGGATTAACAGGTGCCTTCATTTTGCAGCATCAACTTCAAATGAAGACAATTTGGAAAAATAATAAAGACGCTTATTTTAAGTTTCAAGATGATTTGAAAGAAGAATTATTTGTGGATAAATTAGGGCATTTTTACGGTGCCTATATAACATCATATTTTTTAAGGGAAGCATTAGTTGGCTGTGGATTTGGATGGGAGTCGTCTAATAATATCGCTGCAATTTTAGGGCTAACATATTCTACATATGTTGAAATATGGGATGGATTTGGACCTGATTATGGTTTTAGTCCAAGTGATTTTATTGCAGATATTCTGGGAGCAGCATTCTTTTCGGCACAACATTATCATCCTTCTTTACGAAATATTACTCCAAAATTTATTTATATTCCGTCAGAATGGACGGGCTATAAATCTCGTATTCCAAACGCAATGTTTATTGATGATTACTCGTCTCAATTCTTTTTTTATTCTGTAAATATACATAATTTGTTGCCTGATAAATGGAAAACATATTATCCGAGTTGGTTAGAGTTAAGTGTTGGTTATACTGTTCGCAATATGCTTGATAAAGTTAGACACCCCGAAGAAGAACCTTGTAATGAATGCACTTTTTGGAAGGAAGGATATTGGGGAAGTCCAAGAATTGTCTTGGCATTAGATTACAATTTAGAAAAGATATTGCCTGACGGTGGCAATACTTGGAATTGGTTTAGGCAGACATTAAATCGTTTTAAGTTGCCATCACCTGCATTAGAAATAGGAACGGTAACTCGTTTTTATATATTATTTCCGTTTAAGTTGTGGTAGATTTTGCTTTTAAATTGCACATCAATATAAGACACTTACATTCGCCATTTGCATAGATATAATCTGTTGTAAATTATTGCTAATGCTTCGTAAGAATTAGTTCGGCGGTTGTAAATTGGATTGCTCAAATAATCATACATATTGCCTGATTTTAGTGTATTTCGCTTGTAATCGTATAAATATAAGGAGATATTGTTAGTGAAAGCAAGTGTTTCTGTGTTAGGTTTCTTTGCAATCATATCTTCGGGGTATAATCCGACTCTGATGTCAGTTCTGTTGCCATTTACGCTAATATAAGGACCATATTCTCCCATTCCGATAAAAATTAACTCATCTCCGTTGTGCGAGAAAAAAGGTGCAGAAATTTCTTCTGTAGCATAATATTCTGTTCTGTTTTGCAGTATATAATACTTATGGTGTTCTTTTGCTCCGTGTCCGATTAAAACGTCTTTTGGATGGAGTGCTAATCCCCAAGTGTCGTCATAACTTCTGCCGTAAATCGGTTCGTAGTATTCATCGCTAAAAGTGATAGACATACAGCGTCCTGTTGATAATTGCACCAATACTGCCATTACGGTGCCGAAATTATTTATTTTATGGTCTAAAACTCGCCAATAAGAAGTGCCGATTGTTTTAGTGCCATTAATAATTTCCCAAGTGTTTCCGTTAAACCCCGCATACATAAAAGTCCCTTTATGCCAGAAACCGATAGGTTTAATTTCGTCATATATAGTAGATTCTTTTCCGTTTATATTTATAATAAATTTGTTGCCTCGCTGTCCGACAAAAGCATATTGCTTGCCGCTGTTGTCAATAAATAGTTTATTATTATTTCTATTTACGACAGTTATCTGTCTGGTAGGAAGATTAATTATTTCGTTGTCACCCTGAAAAAAAGTATAAGCAAATTGCGTTCCGTCAGGCGAATATACTATATCCCCAACATCAGTAGCATTAAGAGGAAGTGTATTTATAACACCGAATTCATCTCTGTTTATTAGATTTATAGTTCCTGCTTGTATTCCCCAAAAAGCCCACTGCTCGCCATCAGAGGAGATATTTAATTCCAATACGTCATCATAAAGTTCGCTTTGAAAAGTATCAATATATACTCTATATCTATCTTTAAACGGCATAGTTGCCGCCCACCAATGTCCCGTAGTATCTATACCGAACGAAACTAACGAATCTAAACCATCAAGCAACAATTCTTCAGTATATTCCTGCGAATACGATACAGCATAAAAATAAATAGTAAAAATTAGTATTATCGGAACAATTATGTTTTTCATAATACAAAGATACAAAAAAAACTTTATTTTTGTATTTTTATAATTTGATATAATTTTTTTAATAATATTAGAGGACTTTTAAATGAATAACTATATTGAAGTATTCAAAAAAGTTTTAATAATTTGCTTGATGTTTTTAGTATCAGCAAGTTTATATTCTGCTACTTTTAGTGGTGGAAATGGCACTATTGCAAATCCATATCTAATTAGTTCGGTTCCTGATATGGAAGAACTTGCAGATAGTGTAAATAGCGGTATCACTTCATTTGCAGGTGAACAATTTATAGTTACTGCCAATATCGGTGTTGTCACGCAGATGATAGGCGATGACGTTAATTATTTTGCAGGTTACTTCAATGGTGGAGGACGTAAGATTACCGTTAATATCAACAGCGATGCCGCCAATGTTGGTTTATTCAGCAAAATTGATAATGGTGGTATATCGTCATTAATTGTTGATGGTTCTGTTACTGGGGGACCTGCCAGTCAGAATGTTGGTGGTTTTGTAGGGCAAGTGCTACTTTGCGGTTTCCACGACTGCACTAATTTAGCGGATGTCACAGGTGAAAGTGCTACTTCTTCAGTCGGTGGATTAGTAGGCACAGCAAATTTTGCAATATCTGGATATATTGCTGATTGCTATAATAACGGCACAATAACTGGCGGTCAGTATGTTGCAGGTATTGCAGGTAAAATTATTATGAATAACTCTTACCTTACTCTTAAATATAGTATGAATGCAGGCACAATACAGGGCAATAATACTACTTCAGAAATGCCGACTTATATAGGTGGTATAGTTGGATATGTTAAAGACCCTACCGATATTTACTGCAATGTCAATATTGGCATAATTCTGTCTAATGATTTCAATTATGCAGGCGGTATAGTTGGGCAAATTGAGACCTTTGGTGCTTCAGAGTATTTTGGGTATTTTGTTTCAAGCAATTCCAATTCGGGCATCGTAGATGGTGCTATTGACTATGTTGGTGGTATTGCTGGTTATGTAGGCAATGATGTAATAGTAGATCGTAGTATTAATACTAATTGGGTGGACAGTGGTACTGCTCAGTATTTTGGTGCAATAGTAGGCGAAAATAATGGTTTAGTGGAACACTGCTACAATGATGAGCAGATGTGTATTTTGGATGTTATAGGAGTTAATAATGGTTCTGCTAATTCAGTATCAAGTTTACCGACAGAAAAGATGCTAGGAACTAATTTACCAATTGCTCCGCTTGATACTCCACCGCAATTATATCCCATAATAGGAGCATTTTCGCCGGGATTCTGTCACCCTATTTTGTTACTGTCTGTCGCGCCGATATATCTGCAAGATAATCCACTTACAGGTGTTCCAGAAAGATTGGATTATGTGACGGCACCATTTTATGTGTCGAATGGATGGGCATATCCTCCACCAAATTATATTCCGTATAATTTTCCATATCAATGGGGGTGGTTTAATCAAGGTTATATTCCGTTTTCTGCTAATGGATTTATAGAAATTGTGCCATTAAATAATGCTAATATAATAGTTCATGGCGGTGGACAAGATTCACTATCAGTGCAACTTGAGTATAATTGGCTAATAAATACTAATTACAATGGATTCTATTCAGGGAATTATAACATAATTTTTGAGAAAATTGTTCCTATTTATGTAGGAATATGATTTTTAACTTTGTCGTTGCAGGAACTTTAATTAGTTTCTGCAATGACTAATTAAAAGTGGAGGTATTATGAAAATTACTTTTTATACTTTTATATATATTTTTTCAGTTGCTTTATTGTTTTCACAGAATCCACCTTTTAATGGCAATGGTGATGGTTCACAATATAATCCTTTTCAAATATGGGATAAAAAAGACCTTCAAGAATTTGCTGATTCTGTTTATGCTGATGTTTTTCAAATAAGTTGGTGTAAAAATAAATATTTTCGTTTGATGGATAATATTTATGATGTTAATATATCAATAAGTGGTTATTTTTATGGTCATTTCGAAGGCAATGGTAAAAAAATAAGTTTTCCACTTGTTCCTGACCCTACTTTTTTTGGTCTTTTTGGATGGCTATCATTAGATGCAAGTATTGATAATTTGGTAGTAGATGGTTGTAGTTTGTATAGTGGAATAGTTAGTCATATTGCAGGAGGAGGTCCTTTATCAAAACCTGGCACTATAACTAATTGCATAAATAACGCAATAATTAGTATTTCTGACGATTATGCTATTGGTAGTATAGCATCTACAAATCAAGGCACCATCTCTAATTGCATCAACAACGGCGATATAACGGGCGTGGAGAATGTCGGCGGAATAACAGGGCAAAATTCAGGCACTATAACCAATTGCATTAATACAGGAAAGATAACAGCAACAAATTCGGGTTCACAACCAAACGGAGCAGGAGGCGTTGGCGGAATAGTTGCTTATGGTTCTGTTTCAAATTGCATTAATTTAGGAAGTGTTGTAGGTAAAAATAATGTCGGCGGGATATCAGGACTTTCTTCAGAATCAGCCACAATAACCAACTGCATCAACTACGGCTTTATAAAAGGAATAGATAAAGTTGGTGGAATTTGTGGAACTATAAATTATCTAAATTTCCCCAGTGCCACTATTTCCAACAGCGTCAATGTCGGCGTAGTAGAAGGCGAAGAAGATATTGGAAGTATAGTGGGAAAGGAGTAGAGGTTTTAAGTATATTATATTTGCAAAAAAAACGTATTTTTGTAAATTATTGTGCTGTTTAGACAGCAATGTTTTTAATTTAGTATATAATTAGGAAAGTAAAATGCCAAATCCAACAGAAAGACATTCTAAAACAAGAAGTGCTAAAAGACGCACACATTATAAAGCAATACCGCAAACAACAGGTAATTGTCCTAACTGCGGCGCTGCAAAATTAACACATACTGCCTGCCCTGAATGCGGCTACTATAACGGCAGAAAAATAATAGCATCTGTCTAATAACTAAAAGGTTTTTGTATTATGACAAAATCAAAAAACATTATAGTAGTAGATGCAATGGGAGGCGATTTCGCTCCCATAAGTGAAGTAGAAGGTGGTTTGCTTGCTATACAAGAAAATGTAAATCAAGCAATACCATTATCTATTATATATGTCGGAGTTCGTGAAAAAATAGAAGAAGCAATTAATAATTCTACAATAGAAAATAAACAAGAATTATTAAAAAATACAGAAATAGTTGATGCTTCCGAAGTAATTACTATGCACGACGACCCTGTTGTTGCGTTAAAAACAAAAAAGGATTCGTCTATGGTTAAAGGACTTCATTTGCATAAAGAAGGCAAAGCTGATGCGTATATTTCCGCAGGGAATACGGGGGCTACTTTGAGTATAGCAACAATAATGTTAGGTAGAATTGAAGGCGTGGCACGTCCTACTATTGGTGCTTTTCTTCCTACTTCTAAAAACATTCCTACCTTTTTAATAGATGTTGGTGCAACAGTTGAATGCAAATCAAAATTTCTATACGAATATGCTGTTATGGGTGCTATTTTTTATAGCATAATTGCTAAAACAGAAAATCCTTCTATCGGCTTACTTAACGTAGGAGAAGAGCCAACAAAAGGAACTGCCGAGCATATTGAAGCATATAATAAGTTAAAAGCGAGCAATCTTAACTTCTATGGAAATGTGGAAGGCGGAGATATATTTACTCGTAAAACAGATGTCGTAGTGGCGGATGGATATGTAGGAAACGTTATTCTTAAATTTGCAGAAAGTATGCCAATATTACTATCATTAAGTTTGAAAAACTATGCTATAAATCATCCCGATAAAGTAAAACAAATTGAAACTACTGCAAATACAATTAAAGAAGTATTAGTTGGATTAAATCCCGAAGCAGCAGGTGGTGTGCCACTTTTAGGAGTTAAAGGTAATGTTATAATCGGACATGGTCATTCGACTCCTACAGCAATAAAAAATATGATAACTGCTGCTCGCACTCTCATTAATGAGAACCTTTGCAGTAAAATAGAAAATGAAATAAATAAGGGAAATCTCTGAAAATAAAAATTTCTTTTATACCTTACTCATTTCAGCATCTCCTAATTTTATGCGAGGAGATGCTGTGTTAAGTGCAGAACGACAAACAAAACATTTGGAAATTAGAAATAAAAACCTTATTTTTGTATTCTATTTTTATATATTCAGAATGGAAGACAAAAATATAAATAAAGAGAAGCAAAATAATAAACAACCAAATAAACCAAATCCTTTCGACCCTAAAAAAGATATAAGGAAAAATAAAGATTTTAATCAGCCACAAGGAAATAATAACCTACTTAAAATCCTAATATTTGTGCTACTCGCAGGAATAATTATGTCGCTATTTACTCTTTACGACCAGACAACAAATAAAGATACAACACATAAAATATCCTATTCCCGATATCAAGAATTATTAAAACAAGATCTTATACTAAAAGCAAAAATATATAAAACATCTATAAATGATTATGAGTTCGTTGGAAATTTGAAGCAACCTATTCAAATGGAAATCAACGGACAGCAAACAAGCGTAGATAAGTTTTCTGTAAAGATAGCAGTAGTGGATTCTGCCGTAGAAGAAGATTGGGCTAATAGAGGAATAACTTGGGATTATTTAGATGGAAATAACACTATGTGGGATTTTGTTTTAGGATTTTTGCCGTGGATTATTATTATAGCAGTGTATATATTTTTCGTTCGTTGGATGACGAAAGGTGGTCCAGGTGGCGGTCCTAAGGGTATATTAAACTTTGGAAAAAACAGGAACAAGCCCGTTCCACCGACAGAAATAACGTTCAAAGATGTTGCAGGTGTAGAAGAATCAAAATTTGAATTATCTGAAGTAGTTGATTTTCTAAAAGAACCTGAAAAATACCAAAGATTAGGTGGTAAAATTCCGAGAGGTGTTTTACTATTAGGACCACCGGGAACAGGTAAAACTCTACTTGCAAGAGCAGTAGCAGGTGAAGCAGAAGTTCCATTTTTTAATATGTCGGGAGCAGATTTTGTTGAAATGTTCGTTGGTGTCGGAGCAAGTAGAGTTCGTGATTTGTTTGAAAATGCAAAAAAACATTCACCTTGTATAGTATTCATAGATGAAATTGATGCCGTAGGTCGCCAAAGAGGTGCGGGAGTCGGAGGAGGACACGACGAACGTGAACAAACATTAAACCAATTGCTTGTTGAAATGGATGGTTTTGAACAAAACAATGCTACAATAGTAATTGCTGCAACGAATCGTCCTGATGTGTTAGATTCTGCACTACTTCGCCCTGGCAGATTTGATAGGCAAGTAGTAGTTGATAGACCTGATATTAGAGGACGCGAAGGTATTTTTAAAGTTCATACAGCAAAAATAAAAATTGGCAATGACGTAGATTTAAATACATTAGCAAAAGCAACACCAGGTCTCGTTGGAGCCGATATTGCTAATATAGTTAATGAAGCCGCTTTGTTGGCTGCAAGAAGAGGTGCTGATTCGGTCACTATGTTTGATTTTGAAAATGCGAAAGATAAAGTGTTAATGGGCGTTGAAAGAAAATCATTAGTCCTTTCTGATAAAGAAAAAGAAATGACAGCATATCACGAAATGGGACATGCCTTAGTAGGTCACTTTTTGCCTGGTGCTGACCCGTTGCATAAGGTCACAATTATTCCAAGAGGACAGGCACTCGGTCTTACTGCGTATTTACCGCAAGAAGAAATGCGTTCTCATACTCGTGACTATATATTAACAAATGTTACTATGATGCTTGGCGGTAGAGCAGCCGAAAAACTTATATATAGCAATCTTACAACAGGTGCTTCTAATGATATACAAAGAGCATCACGTCTCGTAACTAAAATGGTATGCGAATGGGGAATGAGCGATAAAGTCGGACCTATTGCTTATTCTACTCCCGACGAAGAAGTGTTTTTAGGTAGAGATATTTCACGCAGAAAAACACATTCAGAAAAAATGGCACAAATTATAGATGACGAAATAAAACGAATCCTTGATGAATGCTCCGCCGATGCCGAAAAGATATTGTTAGAAAATATAGACCTACTACATAAAACAGCAAAAATGTTAGTTGTACGGGAAACAATAGAAGGCGAAGAACTTATTATGCTTGTTAATGGCAAAGAACTCCCACCGATAACTAATGCTCAACTCGAAGCACTAAAACACATATCATTAACAAAATCTACTAACGAACCCGAACTTTTTGACGAACTTATAGATGACGAAAAAGAAATAAAAGAAAATAAAAAAGAAAAAGTAAAAACCAAAGAAAATAATCTAAAAAATAATACTGCCAACTCATAGATACACAAAAAAAATAACACGAGGGCAAGCCCCCGTGTTAAAGTGTCTGAAACGAGTTCAGTTTTTTTTGATCAACATTAAGGCTGTGGTGATATTATCAACCTGCCTTTTTTAACATTAATTTTCTTGATGCGGGTAGTAGAAGTAGTATATTCTATATCTTTAAGTGTAATTCCAACTAGACCTAAACTGGCAAACCAAGTTTCATAGGCAGGTCTATTCGCAGTTGTCGGAATATTAATCCTGATACTTTTAGATAGTAATAAAGAATGATCAACGCCAAAGGCATTTGCTCCTGTTGTAGTTGGTGGTTCATCTCCTAATGTTATAATTAAACCACCTGTGCATCCAACAAAAGCACTCTCGCCGATGGATGTGATATCTAACCCTGTAAGTGTTTTGAGTTTAGCACAATTCTCAAATGCTCCATTTGGTATAGTAGTTACAGTGGCAGGCAATACTATTGATTCTAAATTAGTGCAGCCAAAAAACAATCGGAACCCTTCGCCAGTAGCGTCTGTATAGTTATCAAAAGTAATTGCACTTGCTTTGCTTAAATCTATAGTTGTTATTCCTGTTTGCGATAATCCATGTCTACTAAAAATTAATCCACCTGTTCTACCTGTTAGGTTTATTGTTGCTAATGCTCCGCATCCTCTGAATGGATAATCTTCGAAAAGCAAATCTTGTGCTGATGGTTGAAATGTTATAGAGTTTAGAGCAGTGCAATAATGAAACGCAAACTCGCCTATGTGTGTTACACTTCCTGGAATTGTAATTGCTGGTCCTAACAAAACGCAACCCCAAAATGCATTATCACCTATAGATATTAAATCTGAAGGAGTTGAAAATGTAACAGATGCTAAAACAAGTGCCTCACGAAACGCACTTTGTCCTATAGCAATCACGCTTGCAGGAATTGTAATGCTTGTCAATGCTTCGCAACCCCAAAATGCATTATCACCTATATTTTGCAATCCATTATTTAATGTAACACTAACCAATGTTGTGCAACCATAAAATGCACTTTGTCCTATAGTTTCCACGCTTGATGGAATTGTAATGCTTGGCAACTCAATACAATCTTGGAATGTATTGGCAACTATACTTGTCAATCCTTCATTTAGAGTAACAGATGTCAATCCTGTGCAACCCATAAACACAGAATGTCCTATATCTACTAAACTTGTAGGCGTTGCGATTGACGTTAATCCTATGCAATCTTGGAATGCTCCATTGCCTATTAAAATTACACTTGCTGGAATTGTAATGCTTGTCAATGCTTCGCAACCTAAAAATGCAGCACTGCCTATTTTACTAATCTGTGGAACACTTTCAAATTCCACTTCTTTTAGGCATTTAAATGCAGCAAATACTCCTAAACCAGGAGAAGTTTCATCTACAAGTTCTGTAATACTATTCTTGATAATGATTTTTAATACATAACCATTAGTATTTTCAAAAATATTTGGATCTCCAGAATTCCAGTCAAAACCAAGACCAGTCCAACCAGCAGTAAGTAAATCATTAATAGTAGTTTCTACACTGCTGCGAGTTAGATGTGTTAATCCATCACCTATTTCAACGGGAAATATTACTGATAGGTCGCCATGGCAACCAACAAACGCACTTCCTCCTATAGTTGTTACACTTGTTGGAATTGTAATTGATGTTAGATTAGCACAATAAGCAAATGCACTTGCTCCTATGGTTGTTACGCCTGCAGGAATTGTAATTGATGGTAACAATGCGCAACCCCAAAATGCGTCAGCATTTATCGTGAGCAAAACTGAAGGAGTTGAAAATGTAACAGATGCTAAAACAATTGCATCACGAAACGCACTTACATCTATCGTTGTCACGCTTCCTGGAATTTCAATGCTTGGCAACTTATAACAATCTCTGAATGCATTGTTACCTATATTTTGCAATCCATGATTTAATGTAACAGATAACAATTCTACGCAACCCTGAAACGCACTTGCTCCTATAGTTTCCACGCTTCCTGGAATTTCAATGCCTGGCAACTGATTACAATTTTGGAATGCATTGTCACCTATAGTTAGTAAAACTGAAGGTGCTGAAAATGTAACAGATGTCAATGTTGTGCAACTAACAAACGCACCATCGCCTATTTCGGTTACGCTTGATGGAATTGTAATACTTGGCAACTTATTACAACTGAAGAATGCATTTGGACCTATACTTAGCAATCCATCAGATAGTGCAACACTAACCAATGTTGTGCAACCATTAAATGCACTTGCTCCTATCGTTGTCACGCTTCCTGGAATTGTAATGTTTGTCAACTCAATACAATTTTGGAATGTATTTGGACCTATACTTGGCAATCCATCCGTTAATGTAACACTTGTCAATCCTGTGCAACCCAAAAACACAGAATGCCCCATAGTTAAACCTGAAGGAATTTCGATTGTTGTCAATGCTATACAATTTGAGAACGCACTATTGCCTATTTCGGTTACGCTTGATGGAATTGTAATGCTTGACAAATTTTTGCATCCCAAAAATGCAGCATTGCCTATTTTAGCCATCTGTAGAGTACCAGCAAATTCCACTTCTGTTAGGCATTCAAATGCTGCAAATACTCCTAAAGCAGGGGTCCCTGCATCTGCATCTGCTATATCTGTAATATCAGCAGCGATAATGATTTTTAATGTTCCTGTTCCTGTAAGGATATTGGGATCACCTGTATCCCAATCAATATTGGTCCAAACACCTGTTGC
Organism: Bacteroidota bacterium; assembly: GCA_009777815.1. Classification (GTDB taxonomy): domain Bacteria; phylum Bacteroidota; class Ignavibacteria; order Kapaibacteriales; family UBA2268; genus WRLB01. Next base: position 12,506 of record WRLB01000014.1, on the reverse strand, counting down.
ACCAGTACCAATACCATTGGCTACTGGATAGCCAATCAACTCTACAACATCAGATCTTGTGATAACGCCTGGTGTTGTCAAGTCAGCATAATTAATTGTTAGGGTTGCATCTGTTTGTGCTTGTGCGGGGAGATTAAACAGGAATAATAGAGATAAAATAAACATCGCCATTGCGAATGTTTTATGCAGCAAATTATGGGTTTTGTCGCTGCTTGTAGTGATTCTACTACACGCTTTGCAGTAAGAATCCCCCCCCCCGTGTAGTAGTTTCTACTACATTGCTTGTAGTAATAGCACTACAAATAGCATTGGAGGAGGTGTCGGTATTTTTTGCAAGGGTACCGTTTCCCTGATAATGTTTTGATTTAAACATTGCTGTAATCCTTAATATTTATATTGAAAAGATAGTATCAACTTTATTAGAATACAAAAATAACTTTTTTATTTCTAATTTCCAAATTTTTTATTTTTTTTTTTTTGAAATATGAAAATACTACTGCATTTCATACTTGGTTAAATTTTGTGCCACCTTGCAACAATTTTGCCAAATTGCATATAGAACTACCTTATTATAGCGAATTTTACTAATTTTTGTTCGTCAGAGTTAGCGTAGATTACTTTAACAAAATATATGCCTATGCCACATTTATTTCCATATTCATCGCATAAATTCCAATCAATTCCGCCATTACCATCTGTTTCATTTAATGTTTTTATAAGTTTTCCATATTGATTTAATATCTCAATTTTAGTATTATTTGGCAAACGTGCTATATATGCCTCAGTGTGTTTTGCTAATGAAATAGGAGCAGGATAAACATAAATACTATCCAAATTGTCTTCTGATATACAGAAACCGAGTGTGTTTCCTGCACCTGTGGTCATTTTCTTGCCTGAAGTCGCAGTAATATCTGAATGTGCTGTTAGCAAATAATCTTTTCCTCTGCCATAAATTTGTGTGTTTTTAGATAAAAATATCTTTATCGTATTGCTATCAATAAGCAATATATCTTCAATTCCGCCATAGGGATATAAGGTATAATTATCTTTTATTAAAGCAGTAGCATCAATGCTTTCAGAGAAATCTACAATTAAATTTAATGGTGGCTCATATATTAGTGATGTTAAAAATAAGTCAGAATTTATGGCAATATCTATGTTTATTTCTAACTCTTGTGGTAAAGTTGGATTGCCATAAATATCAGTAAATATAGGTATTTTGAGAGTGTAAGTTCCATTAAAAAAATCTTTATCAAACTCTACTACTAAAGACGAATCATTATAGTTTGTTAAATTTACTGAAGAAAATAAAATATGTTCTAAAAAAGTATCTTCTGCTATTAATTTTATTCCATTAGAATTATTATTTAAATCCAATGAAATTCTATCAGTAAATTTTATTTTTATAATTTTATTATTTATTGCTTCAGCGCTAATAGGAAATGTTGGCTCATTAGTGAAAATTTCTATTGGATTGTAAAATGTAGTATCACCAATAATCCTTACAAATGCTGTATAATAAGTGTGTTCAAGCAAATTGCTAATGTTAATGTTTTTTTCAGAAGTAGTGTATTTTTTTAGATAACCAGCAGGCAAACTATCTGATTCTATTAGTAATAATTCGTATTCAGTAAAAGCATCAGCATAACTTTCCCAACTAAAAAAAGCAGAGTTTTTATTGTAAGAATGCCCTTTAAAATTAAAAACAGAATGCGGCTTATAATTTTCAAATTCAAAAAATACTATTTCTGAAAACTTATTAAAACAAATTTCGTTCTTACCATTTCCGTTGAAATCTCCTACTACTGCTAAATTAGAATTGCATTCGGGATAATACCAAAATGGAATTATTTTTTTATGTTCATCATTCCACTTGAAAATATACAGGTTGGGATAAATACAAATTAGTATTTCGTCTGTTCCATCGTTATCTACGTCTCCTGTATTTAAGCCATTTATATAAGGGTTGCCGACTCTAACGCCAAGAATATTTTCAGAAGCAATTTCATTCCAATAATTATTTTCATTTTTATAAATATGAATAGTCCATACTTCATTAGCACCTAATACATCGCTTGTATCATCAATTTTGCCGTAATACATATAAATTAATTCATCAATTCCGTCCCCATCTATATCTGCATTTCGGATAAATATATTTTGCGATAAATAATGATTCCTATGCGTTAATTCATTGTGATAATGGTCGGCAAGAGGCAACGTCTCCTTTAATGATGCACCTTCAAAAGTTATTTCAATAATATGTAAATAAGCATCATTAGCACTAACTATTGCTAAATAATTCTTATTATCACCATAAAAATTTCCGAAACAAGTAGCGAGTTGATTGCCAAGTGATTTCAATAAATCTACATCTGTATTTTGCTTTACAAAGTCATAATAATTAAATAAAAGTTTTCTGTTAGTTGCATTTTCATTAATAAGTGCAGCAAAGAAATTTCCGTTATTATCTCTATAAAAAACATCAATCGGTTCTATACCATCTATATCAATTAAATCAATTCCGATAAAACTACTATCCCACGAGTTCCCATCTCCTATTGTTATTGTGCGATTATCAGAATAATTATGCCAACTAATTTGACCAAAATAATGTGACAAAATGCAGCCGTTTTTTATCGCAACGCAAACATCATCGTAAGTACTACTATCTACACAAAACATAGTATCCGATTGTGAAAAAAAATATTTAATTTTTTCAGGTCTGCCATTAGCATCAAACAACGATGCAATTAAATAGTCCTGTCCATTTTTATTTACAGAATTTTTAGATAAGTAACCCGCAGATAAAGTATATGGTTGTTTTTTTATTTGGGGAGTTTTAATATCATTTATAGGTGCTTGAGAGTGTGAAAAACCAATCGGTGCTGTCTGAATCTTATCGCCGTATTGTGCCACTATATACGCAGTATCTAATGCAGTTAATAAATTATTTAAAATAAAAATATGATTGTTTTTAATGTAATTAACAGAGTTAATAAACTGATATTCTGATTCGTTTTTATTTTTATAAAATAATTTTGCAGTAGTCGGCAGGTATGTTTTAAGGTTGATTATGTTGACAAAACTGTTGTTATAGTAAGCAACAAACTCTTTTGTATCTTCAATTATATTAGTATTAAAATTAGAATTAATTATAAAAACATTAACTCGTTCCTCTATACTTTTACCTGACTTTAATTGACATATAACACTGATAATATTTTCTCCGATATTTAGAACTTTTTCCTGCAAATTAATAGAACATAATTCTCCTGAAATCACCTGTAAATACTGGCTTTGAACAAGCGTATCCCATTCACAATTATTTCTACTTTCTCTGCAATTTCTTATTCTAACAACATAATTATCAAATAGCGGCATAGCAATACTGCCTTTTATAGTTAAATAGTTTTCTTTTGATATATCAATAATTTCTGCTCTATTTGGACTTTCTATTTTTAAAATTGCCTTTCCAACAAAATCTAAACTTTTTTTTGCATCAACAATTCCGCCACCGAATTCGGGTGTCCATCCGCTTTCAGACCTTGCTGTTAGTTGCAGTTGTGTCTTTACTTCAGCAGGAGATAAGTTAGGATTATGAGATAGCAACAACGCACAAACAGCAGAAACAATAGGTGCCGAAAATGACGTTCCATTATTTTTACGATAAGTATTATTTTTATTTCCAACATATATATTAACCGCAGGAGCAGTAATATCAATGAAGTCGCCGTAATTAAATATACGCATTTCGTTTTCATTTATGCCACCTACAGAAATTACTTCGCTATAATCTGACGGAAAATGTGGCAAAGTATTACCATCATTTCCTGCCGAGCATACGACAACAACGTCCATTTCAAATGCAAATTTTATAGCAGTATGTATCAACGGCGAATCCTCTGTTTCACCTGAACTCAAATTGATTATATTTGCACCATTTAATACAGCATAAATAATTCCATTTGCTATTGCAATACAATCGGACTCGCCCAAAACATTATGCGTTCTAATTCCCATAATTTTAGAATCAGGTGCAATAGCCGAAATCACGCTTGCCACCTGTGTTCCGTGTCCGTGTTCATCGTAAGGATTGCCGTTCATATTCAGCACATCACCAAAGGTTGGAACTATCTCTTTTACAAAATCAAAACCAATAACATCATCCACATATCCATTGCCATCGTTATCAATTCCATCTATATCTCCAAACACTCCATTCCTGTTTTCTATGTGTAACCAAGCATCGTAGCGAGCATTTTTATTTATATCTTCAGCAACATTTATCCATAATTTTTCATTAAAATCATCGTTATCAAAATCAATTCCTGTATCCAAAACAGCAACCACAATTCCTTTCCCTGTTGATGTTTGCCACGAACCTTGAATATTGCAGGTCCGAAAATACCATTCCCTCGAAAAATCTGCTTGAAAACTATTGCTTGTCTTATCAATAAAATTAGTGCTTGCCAGAGTATCTATTACTATTTTTCTTATAGGAATCAAATCTAAAACACTATAATTAGAATCATATTGGACAATTAAATAATTTTTTAATTCATTAAATAATGTCTGTGCTTTAGGATTATTTTCTAATTTTGCTTTAATTTTACTAACGCCTATATCGTTTTGTAAAACAGTAAATACAGGTTGTTGGGTTGCTTTATTATCATTAAATTTAGCAGAATTGATTACAAAATTATTAGAATAAATTGGAACATTAAATAGAATAATCGCTAACAAAAAGGATATTTTTTTCATATATATTTTTGTTTTATTTTTGCAAATATAGTAATTTATTCTAATATATTCACCACAATCTTTATATATACACTAATTAAAGAACTTACAGGTTTTTATAGGAATTCAAAAACAAGTAAAATTCTGTTAATAAAATACTTTCCACCTATGATTTGTATATTTTATTCGGAACTAAAATATTTTATTTGGAAATTACAAAAAAAAACGTATTTTTGTATTTTATTTTGATTAAATATAGGATAAAAATGTCATACCCTGATAATTTAAAATACACCAAAGACCATGAATGGGTAAAAGTTGATGAAAATAAAATTACTTGTATCATCGGCATAACAGATTACGCTCAAGAAAAACTCGGCGATATCGCTTATATAGATATTGAAGAAGACCTTAAAGCAGTAAATTTTGGTGAATGTTTCGGCACTATTGAAGCAGTAAAAGCAGTCGCCGACTTGAACTCACCAGTAACAGGAAATGTTATTGAAATTAATGCTTCCCTTAATGACGACCCGTCGGTTGTTAATACCGACCCATATGAAAGCGGTTGGATGATTAAGGTGGAACTATCTAAGCCGGACGAACTAAATGAATTAATGTCGGCAGATAAATATGTAAGTTTTATAGAATAAATTATATTTTATTTTTCTCTGTTATTTCATAAAATATGGAGATACATAAATAAGTTCAGCATAACCAAATTTTTGTTTATGCTATGCTGAATTTGTTTCGGCATCACCTAATTTGATGGAGATACTGAAACAAGTCCAGTATTACACGTTATTAAAGTAAAATTATTTATTTTTGTTTATATTTATCAATGTTAAATAATATTAAAAAAAATATTATATTGCAATTTATTAAAATAATTATAGGTTATATTTATGAAATATTTATGTTTAGCAATTATTATTCTCGGAACTCTTGCAGCAAATAATATCTTGCAAGCACAAAGCACAGAGCGATTAGATACTGAAGGAACTGACTTCTGGTTTACTTTTCCGCCAAATGCCCATAATGATGATTTACCAACTAGCAGAGATTCTGTGCATATCTATATAACTTCAAAAACGCCCACAAAAGGCAAAATATATTATAATGAAGTTAGAAGCACGGGGATAACTCCAAAAGAAATTGATTTTGAAATAAAACAACCAAATGAAGTATATCATCTATCTCTTAGTTATTTTTATGTTGCTTTAAGAGGTGAGTATTATAATGGCGGTCAGTATGGTTCTAGCCTATCATTCTATAATCCGACATTCGAAAATGAAACTGTAAGTGTAAAAAGTTTTCATATAACGACAGAAGAAAAGTCCGTTGTATATGCACTTGACTATGCTATAACGTCCTCCGATGCATTTATAGTTCTACCAACTCCATCATTGGGAAAAGAATACTTTATAATGTCTTATTATAGTTCAAACCAAATTACTGCTGCATATCCTTCGCAATTTGCTATAGTTGGAGTTAAAGATAGCACAATGGTTACAATTGTCCCAACAGTAAATACATACAAGAATAAAACAAGAGATACACAGAATATAATTCTTAATCAGGGCGAAGTATATTTAGTTCAAGCAAACGTAACTAGTGCCCAAGAAGATTTAACTGGCACACATATATTAGCAGATAAAGAAGTAGCAGTAATTGCAGGACACCAAAGAACTGCAATTCCTCCAAATGGTTCTTCGCGTGATTGTTTATTAGCACAAATGATACCTGTTTCTACGTGGGGTAAAAATGCTATAATAACGCCTTTTGCAGTGGGAGTACAAAACACTTATAATGATATTTTTAGGGTATTAGCAGCAAGAGATAGCACAGAAATATATATTGATGGCGAATATGTTATAACTCTTAATAAGGGAAAATATTATGAATATAGACTTGAAAAAGCATCAGTAGTATCGTCTAACAATCCTATAATGGTTGCTACTTATATGAAAACGTCTCAGAGTAATGGTGTCGGCGACCCTGCAATGATAGTTGTTCCGTCTGTGGAACAATATAAAAATAGTTATACACTTATTAATGCACCCTTTGTAAGTTCTGACGCAAGTATTTTTACAAGACAATATATAACTATTATCGCACCATTTGAAGCAATAGAAGCAGGATTATATTTAGATGGGAATCTGCTTGATTTAAATGTTTTTCAGAACCAAGAAATAGGTAATACGGGCTACTATTATATAAATTACAGATCAACAGATGGCACACATAATTTAAATAGTATTTATCCATTTTGCGTTATTGCTTATGGATACGGACAGGCAGTATCCTATGGTTATCTTGGCGGTATGTCAATGCAAGAACTTGATGATATTAGTTTAGTAGTAGTTGCTGATGGTTGTTGCCAAAACTTTTTTCAAGTAACATATACAGAGTCATTTCATTCAGGCATAACATCCGTAGAAGTAATTGATACTACTAACTGTTCTATTGAATTAAAAAGACAAACTAAATGGAAAATAATTTGGGATTTGAAAAAAATAGACAAAACTAAAGATGCTGTAATTTCTATAAAAATAACGGATATATATGACAATGTTACGATATATACAGACACAATAAAAACAAAATACTTCCTTGTAAATAATTGTTTTGATAGTGAAAAAATTGATTTTGGAAAGGTTACAATAAGTAAATTGGATAGTTTTGCAATAAATATAATAAATAAAGAACCTAACGCTCAAATATTAACTTATAATGAATTTGCAATGAGTAACAATATAAACTTTACAGTTTCAAAATCAGCATTTCCGATAACAATTAACCCCAAAGATACAGCAAAAATAAATGTGTTTTATGCTCCGACTCAAGTTAATAAAAAAACTACTTATGATATAGATACCTTAATAATATATACTGATTGTTTTGCATATATTTTTTATTTAGAAGGCGAGCCGATTGCTGATACATTGCGGATGTCAGGGGTATGTAATATTCCGCTTGTTATGGTTGCCGATAGTGCTGATATAAGTTTTACTCCGCCGACAATTACGCCTAATCCTGCCAATAGTAGTACAATTAACTATAAGTTTCCTGTATATAGCGACTCCGATGTATCTATAACAATATATGATATAGAAGGACGAAAAACTAATATTTTTACGGGCTTTTTATCTGCAAGTATGTATGAAATACTTATAGATATTAGCGATTTAATATCCAATATTTATTTTATACAATTAGAAACAGATACATACAACCACTCAAATAAACTGCTAATAGAAAGGTGATAGATGCCGTGTGAAGTTCGGTATGATAGAATGCAGAAAGTTTTATTTTCAGATATTACCAATATTACAATATATATTCCCAGAAGTCAGGGAAAGATTTATTTACACATTCTGCTCCTGTTAATGTTATTGGATTTTTGCAAAGTTTTGATGCTATTGCGAGTGCCATTGCTATTCTATGGTCATTGTGTGAATCTGCGAAGCCACCTGTTAATTTTGATGGCTGTATTTCAAAACTATCTTTTACTAATTTTATTTTACCGCCGAGCATAGAAAAAACTTTTAATAATATGTCACGTCTATTACTCTCTTTATATATTAATCTATTTAGTCCCGTTATTTTGGATGCTGTTTTTGCATTCAGTGCTAAAACTACTAATCCGCCTATAAGGTCGGGACAATCTGTTATATCAAATTCAAATCCTTCGTAATAACTTTTACTTACTGCAAATAATTCTCTTTCTGTTTTTGATATTTTTACACCTATATCTTTAAATAGTTTTAAAATAATTGCATCGGGTTGTTTAGATTCCACATTAATACCCGATATTATTACATCACCTGTGATTGCTCCTAAAACAAAAAAATATGATGCCGAACTCCAATCACTCTCTACTGATAAAAAATTATTATTTCCTGTTTGATTCCCTGCTATACTAATAATATCACTTGAATAACTGGTATTTATTCCTGCTTTTTTTAATAAATCTATGCTTAAATCTATATATCCTTTTGATACAAGATTATTAATTTTTATTGTAGAATCGTATTTCATAAATGGTAATGTGTGTATTAATCCTGTTAATTGTTGCGATGTAAGTGAGCAATCTATTTCATAACTTCCTTCTACATTAATTATTATTTTTTTATCTTTTACAATTCGTTTTTCTAAATGATTTGACGCTAATACTTTAATATCTGACGAAAATAATTTTGTAAAAGATGAAAACAACCTATAACATAATGCAGATTCTTCGCAATCAATAACAATTGGATTATTTAATACTGAATGACTATCATATACTAAAGATATTGTATTAAGATTTTCATACTCTTTATAATCAAAGACGAAACCTAATTGTTTAGCGATATTTAGTGCAGTTAAACTATCTTTACATTTAGAAAAATTATTTATTTTGAAACTATTTATATTAGCATTATGTTTTAATACTGCCATTGCGATAACAATTGCCCTAATACTAATAGATTTAGAAGGTGGAGCATTAAAAAATATCTTTTTATGTTTGTTATCAATTATTTTTTTCAAGAGTTTATAACTTCTAAAATAAATACTATTTATTAAATCCGAGCATTGCTTTAAATACGTGTCCTGCAATTTCAGGATTTTCTTTCATTCTGCGAGTAGAATAGCCATACCAATCTTCGCCGAATGGGGTATATACAACCATTCTATGTCCTGCAGAAACAAGTTTTTTGCGTCTTTCATCACGCACACCGAGTAGCATTGCAAAAGTATATTGGTCGGATGTTAAACCTTTTTCTAATACTAAATGTTCAACAAATTGAAGTAATTGTTCGTCGTGTGTTGCTATTTCAGGAAAAGCACCATTCGGTACATTATCTATAATAAGTTGCAAACATTTTTTATAATTATTGCGAATATCATCTTTATCTTTATAAGCAATATCGGGGCTTTCTATATATATGCCTTTGCAGAGACGAATATTGGGTTTCAATGGGAGAAGTGTCTCTATATCCGAGTAGGTTCTTTTTAAATACGATTGCAAAACAACGCCGCAATTATCATATCCTTCTTCTACTAATTTACGATATACTTTTAAGGTAATATCTGTATATGGCGAGTTTTCCATATCAAGTCGGCAAAAAAGATTAAGTTGTTTTGCTTTATCCACGAGCATTTTGATATTTTCGTAGCCAAAGTTAAAATCAATACCTAAGCCGTTAGAAGTCGGTTTTATTGATAAATATGAAGTTAATTTTTCGTTATATATTGTTTCTAAAACGTTTAAAGAAGCATCACGTTCTTTAATTGCACGTTCTATTTCGGTGACGAACTCGCCAAGCACATCTATAGTAGTTTCGCTACCGTTATTATTAAGTTCTTTTGTATATTGAACTGCATCGTTTAATGTCAGTCCTGCAATATATTTTTTCCCGATAGCCCATACAATGCTTTTAGGCATTATTGGAACCATTGAAACAATTAATTTATTAAACATTCTAATACTATTTTATTGTTATTACAAAAATAAGGATTATTTTTGTATAACAAATATGATAAAATAAATACAGGTGACCTCTAAAAACAAAATAATAAATATCCTTTTCTGCTGTGTCAAGCACGGCATCTCCTCGCATAATATAATCACAATTTATAAATAGTAATGCCTTTGTATCTGTAACCGCCTGTTATTAATTTCTTTTTATATAGTTCGGATATAATTTCTTTATCGGCATCATTATCTGCTATGAACCAAATATAATCTACATTTTGTTTGCTAATTTCTTTTAGAGTTTTATCTATATTTTCTATTTGAAATATCGGTTTTTTAATGTTGTTTTTATTTAAATAATATGTTTTTGCTTCTTTTGGAAAATTATTATCTTTTGATACAATGATTACAAAATTATTTTTGTCTCGCATTAAAAATCTACTTGCTTGGTCATATTCGGGCTTGTTATTTATGTTATCTAAATTAAGAAAAACAGATAATAAAAATAATAATCCAAATGTTGAACTAATGATTATTTGATGTTTTATGCGTGCAGATATTAAAACTATACTGCGAGAGATTAAGATAAATAAAGGCGGAATAACAAATACTAAATCACTTAATGAAAAACTAATTTTTAATAAACAAGCGAGCAAAACAAAACCTAAAATACTTCCTAATAACCAAATTGCTACCAGTAATGTTGAATTATTAAACTTTGTTTTAGCATCTTCACCGAACTCTTCTTTGCTAAATAATTTACGAATATATACAAAAATTAAATAAAAAATCGGTGATATTAAAACTATTGAAATAAAATAGTTACTGGATATTGCATCGCTGATAAAAGTAATATAATCAAGAAAAACGTAGTTATTTAACGAGTAAATATCCTGCTTTAATCCCCAAAAACAGAACAAACTAATCGGTATAATTATGCAACTAAAACGAGCAAGTGTTCTTAAAAATATATTCAATTTTTTAATAAAAAAGAATATATATAAAAATGAAACAAATACGATTAACATTCCCCAAATGCTTGTAAAACCGAGCAATATTCCTGTTAATATAAAGAAATTATTTTCCTGTTTTGATACAATACCTTCTTCAGATATGCTGTCTAACATAGTTATTAGTGCTATGAAATATAGCAAAATGTTCATTACTAATAGCGAATGTTCCGCCATATTTAGTGATACTGAAATACAAATCCAACTAAATGAAATAAATCCTGCACTTATCAATCCTTCTACTTCTGAATAGAATTTTCTTGCTAAAATAAATATAAGCGGAACGCATAATACTCCCGCTAATACTGAAATACTTCTGTTCAGTATTTCTATAAATACGCCATCCCAACAGGTTAGCCAAGCAGTTATTGATAAAATTAAACTGAATGGTTTAATTTCTAAAAAAAATAATAAACTATCAAACGGCGTATATTGTATTCCGCAAAACCAGATTTTTTGTTCTTCTGTATCAAGTGAAATTACATCAAGAATAAAACATCTTATTATTCCTGCTATTACAGTTATTGCGAGGAGTATCCATTTAGTATAGCTGTAGTTGAATTTCATAATAGGATTTGTTTATATATGCAAATATAGTGTTTTTTTTATACAAAAAAACCTTATTTTTGTATAGTGATTTTTAAGTGTTTATAAATCAATGACTTATGGCGTTATTTTTTATCTTTACAAAAACTTTCCTTTTTCTTGTTAAAATATGATACATTTTTTAACAAAAAAAACTTATATTTGTATTTTATACTCTCCGCTGTCATATATTATTATTTTTGTATAATTTTTCAGATTAAATTAATATTAAATTATGGTAAAAGTAAATATCAATGACACAGATAAAAAAATATTTCAAAAAAAAATATTTAAGCAATTGCATCCCATAGTAATGCGCAAAATGGATGCTTTGTTTAAAAAAGGATTGTTTATAAAATTGTAAGTATTGTAATAATTTCACTATACAGTCAGAAAAGAGAACAAAGATGCATTAAAAACATTACTAAATCTAAAATTACAGACATTCAAAAATAACAATCTATAACAGAGGGGAGTATAACAAATGTTTACGCTCCGCTACTATTTATATTGGAAATTGTTCACAAATATACAACAGACAGAACTTTTTTGCTAAAAGTCCTGTCTGTGTTGTGTGGTGGCAAAATTATAATTGTTCTGGTTTTGATATTATCATAAATGAACCTACACCAGGGGCTTTTGAAACTATTACACGCCAACCCGCAGCATTAAATCCATTAAAGTTAAATCTTCCATCTTCGTCTTCTACA
>WRLB01000013.1 GCA_009777815.1 Bacteroidota bacterium | reverse complement strand
TTCGGCTATTCCACCGATATTACGAGTAAGTTCTTTTATTTTTTTATCGGTCTCGGTGGATCTTTTATCTGCTGCTGCAGACATCTCTTTGATTTGTTTGTCGGTTTCGGCGGACCTTTTATCTGCTTCGGCAGACCTTCTATTTGCTTCGGCGGACCTTTTATCTGCAACAATAGAGAACTCTTTCATTTGTTCAGAAACCTCTTTTATTTTTTTATCGGTTTCGGCGAACATTTGTAGTATTATTTCTGGGGTGTATTTTATTTCTTTCATAAAATATTTATGTTTTTTTACAAAAATAACTTTTTTTAACTGAAAATAAAACATTTTTTTGTTTTTTTTATGTAAAAATATTTTTATCAATCTGTCATTCCGAACTTGTTTCGGAATCTACTAATATTAGCGAGGAGATGCTGAAATGAGTTCAGAATGACAAGTATTTTGCTCGGCTGACAGCATTTTTCTTATAATTTTCTTTATTTTTGCAAATAAATTGAATAAAAAGTTGCGTAATGAAGATATTTTTTTGCTTTATAATTATATTTTTTGCTAATTCCTTTTTTGTTGATTCTATCGGGCAAGCAGATAGTATTATTAGTTATAATGCCGATTTTAGCACTAATTATAAAAACATTTCAACTGAAATTAATTCTATTATCTCTAAATATAAATTAACTAATAGCCGATATAGTATTGCGATTTATTCTACTAAAATGAATAAATATCTTTATACTTATAACCCGCAAATGCTGTTAGTTCCTGCGTCTAATACGAAGTTAATTACAACTTTTACAACTTATAATTTGCTACAATCAGATAAAACAATTAAAACAAAAATTGCTATTGATGGCGAGATTATTGATGGCGTTTTGAATGGTAATCTTTATATAATTGGCGGTGGCGATGCTTTGCTATCTATTCACGATTTAGAGATAATTGCAGATGAGATTAGAAGATATGGCATCAATAAAATAAATGGAAATGTTATCGGCGATGATACTTTTTTTGATAACATTTATAGTAGGTTTAATTATAGCGGCGACAAAGATGTAGTAGAGCAAACTGCTAATGTGTCTGCATTATCATTAGAGAAAAATGTTGTAAATGTTATTGTTACATCTGGTTCTGCTGTTGGCAAGTCGGTTAATGTTTCGTTTAAACCGGCATCATCAAGTTTTGTTGTTTCTAATTCTGCAAAAGTTAGTGCAAGCGTCCAACCTACTTCCAAACAGCAAAAAGGAAAAAAGAAAAATACACCAAAGAATCCAATAACTATTAGTTCTAATTTAGATTCATTAGGGTGTCAAGTATTTTATATTAAGGGTTCGCTATCGCCGAATAAAACTTACACTTATCGTGTTTTTATTCAGAATCCTGCACTTGCTACTGCATCTGCTTTAAAGGATCGTCTTATATCAGGGAGCGTTTCAGTCAGCGGCAATGCAATTAAAAAGCAAACTACAACAGAAAATACAGATATAAAAATTATTTATACTTTTTATCGTGACGCAAATGAAATTATAAATACTACAAACAAAAAAAGCGATAACTATCTTTCGGAAAATCTTTTTAAGTTAAATGGTGCTATATTTGATAAAGATAAAAATACTGCTAAAAGTGCTTCTACGGCTAACTTACAAATACTAAATGATAATGAAATAGATACAAAAGGATTCGTTTTTAATGATGGTTCAGGTCTATCTCGGAGGAATCTAATAACAACCGAAGGACTTACTAATTTAATTATTAAAGCGATAGAATCTCCTTTTGCAAATGATTTTATTAATTCGTTAAGCATTGCAGGATATGATGGCACTTTACTTAAAAGAATGCAAAATACTTTTGCAGAAGGCAATGTCCGTGCCAAAACAGGAACACTCTCTAATGTTAGTTCGCTTTCAGGTATTATTAACAATAGAAGTGCTGATACAATAGTATTTGCTTTTATTTTCAATGGCGGTAGCGTAGGCACATATAAAAAAATAGAAAACGAAATTAGTATCCTGCTGTCAGGGAAGTAGTTTTTTTATATTAGATTTCTAAAAATGAGATACCGAAACGAATTCGGAATGACGAATCATCCACAAACAAAACACGGGGATAAATACCCGTTTTGTTTATGAGTGGTTCTTTTTTGGGCTATTTGTGGTGCATAGTAAAGGTTTTAGTTCCTACTTTGTCGGGCGTAGCCGTTATAGAGTGTTATTGGTGTTGGTTGCGGAAGGATTGTTTGAATTGCAAATATTATGATAATTTCACAAAATTTAAGTTGGCGATAGAAAATTCATTATTAAAGACAGTCAGAAAAGCGAACAAAGATGCATTAAAAACATTACTAAATCAAATTTCCATACATTCAAAAATAATAATCTGTGACATAGGAAAGTTTAATAAAAAAAACATTATTTTTGTATTTAAGAAAAGAAATATTTATTGAAATAATAATACAATAAATAATTCTACTATTCTAATATGTAAATAAAATCTAATATAACATCGATTTATAATATAATATTCATATTTTATGTATTCAACAAGTAATGTTAAACAAACAAGAGCAATTCGTTCACGTGCATCTAAAAACGAAAACGATAATAACCTGAAAAACAACGATGCAACATCAACTAATGATTTGGCTGATGATGGAACAACGTCTAACAATGTTGCCAGACCAACTATTGATATAACAGAATTAAAATCTAAAAGGATTGGCGAATTGTCGTTAATGGCAAAAGAACTTGGCGTTAGTAATTTTGCTGATTTAAAAAAACAAGAATTAGTTCTAAAAATAGTTGAAATAGAACTGAAGCAACAAGCAAACAATAATAATGTTGAAGGTATAATTACTTCTTCGGGCGTGCTTGAAATTATTGAACAAAACAATAATAGTGGTGGCTTCGGATTCTTGCGTTCAGCCGATTACAACTATTTGCAATCGGAAGATGATATTTATGTGTCACCATCGCAAATTAAAAAATTTCAACTTAAAACAGGTGATTCTATATTAGGGCAAGTCCGTCCTCCTAAAGATGGAGAAAAATTTCTTGCTCTTTTAAAAGTAGATGCTGTTAATGGTTGTAGACCACTGGATATTAGAGATAGAGTTTTATTTGATAATCTAACTCCTATATATCCAAATGAACGTCTTAATTTAGAAGTTCATCATAATGAATTATCTACTCGCATCGTCAACATTCTGTCGCCTATCGGCAAAGGACAACGCGGATTAATTGTATCGCCTCCAAAATCAGGTAAAACAATACTTTTGCAACAATTAGCAAACGCTATTGCTAAAAACAATCCCGAAGTAAAACTAATCGTTCTGCTTATTGATGAAAGACCAGAAGAGGTGACCGATATGCAAAGAAATGTTAATGGCGAAGTCGTATCTTCTACATTTGACGAACACGCAGAAAAGCATGTAAGAGTTGCTGAAATGGTTTTGGAAAAAGCAAAACGTTTAGTAGAAGCAAAGCACGATGTAGTAATCCTGCTGGACTCTATTACACGACTCGCAAGGGCACATAATACAGTGACAGACCATTCAGGTAAAATTCTATCCGGAGGCGTAGATGCAAATGCACTATATAGACCTAAACGGTTCCTCGGTGCAGCAAGAAATATAGAAGAAGGCGGCTCGCTAACTATTATCGCTACTGCACTAATAGAAACTAATAGCAAAATGGACGAAGTCATTTTCGAAGAATTTAAAGGCACAGGAAATATGGAACTTGTCCTTGATAGAAAAATCGCCGAAAGACGTATATTTCCTGCTATTGATGTTAATCGTTCAGGCACAAGACGCGAAGAGTTATTATTAACTGAAAAAGAAATTAATCGTCTTTGGGTTTTAAGAAAAGTGCTAAACGAGTTCCAATCTATAGATGCAATGGAATTTTTAACAAATAGGTTAGCATTAAGCAGAACAAACGAAGAGTTTTATAATTCTATGTGTTCATAGTTCTGCCTGAACTATTACTTACATAACTGATTTTAGATTGTTTTAACAACGGATAATGTCCGTAGGTGTTGTGTTTTGTTCTTTACAAAAAACATCTGTTATGCTGAACTTGTTTCGGCAACTACTCACATAAAATTAGGAGATGCTGTGTTAAGCATAGCATAGCATTTTTATAGGTGGAAAATATATTATAATAAAACTTTATTTTTGCATTTTACATTTATTAATAGTTTATGAATAAGTTAAGTAATTTTTATAAAATAGGGATGATGTTATGGCTAATAGGCGCTGTTATGCAGTACGCATTGGGAATATATATTTTATATGCAGGTATATTTTATATATCTGCAGCAGTTTTATTCATAATAGAAATAAGAATATATTTTAAAAACAAAGAAAACATTAAACAATAATATATATGTTAGAACAGAATGCAATTTATGATAGAATAGTTGAAATTAAAAATGATAGGTTTTTTTCTAATAGAGAAAAACTTATTTTATTTTTTGATGTTGTTAAAGATTTGTTTAATTATATTGTTGCCGATGGTAATGTTACATATACTGAATATGCTATGTTTTACTATGTTTTGAAGCGATTTGAAGTCCCCGATGATATAAGAACAAATATAATTAGTATTAGAAAATATATAGCAAAGTTAAGAAAAAATAACAAACTGTCTCCTACAAATTCTTTTTTAGAGCAAGCATTAAGTTATGTTGTTAAACTTATTTCGCTTATTACTGCAGCGGAAGTTCCTACTGAATTATCAAAAATTACAACTAATTTGCATATAGAATTGCCGCAAGATATAGAAGAACAGCACAAAAAAATAAAACAACTAACGGCAACAATCATACAGAAGATATTGCCACAAACTCCCCCAAATACATCAAACAATATGATTATTATTTGCCAAAATGATGAAAATAAATATGCTGTTGTTATTGATGAAGGATTAAATTATTTGTGTGTTATGAGTAAAAGATTGAATAGTATTTGCTTTACTAATTTAGAAAAAACTAATTCAGACATTATTTTAACAGAATATATTGCTGAAACTACTTTTTATAAAACAACTAATAAAACGCATATCATTCTTGAGCCGAACTTTTTAGTGGATGTGACGGAACTTACTGAATGCTTCCAATTAAAAAACTCTAATCCTATTATTTCTATTATTCGCAGGTTATTGCCTGATAATATTACTTCTAAATCTGCTTTAGAGGGTAATATTATTAATAATATGTTTGATAATTTAATAGAAGATGTTGAAATAGATTTTGATACTTGTCTTAATAATTCGCTAAAAAGAAATGTTCTTTCGCTGTATTATATAGCATTGGAAGATAAAAACACAAAATATTCTTTAGAAAAAACTAAAGGTAATTTAGAAAAAATTACAGATGATTCTATACAACAATATATAAAAAGTAATAGGAGTAATTGGTTTGATAAATTTAATAAACTTAGAGATATTGTTATTGAAAACTTTCTTAATACGACAAATATTATTGAGCCATCTTTTATTTCTAATGTTTTTGGATTAAATGGTCGTCTTGATTTAATGACTGAAACTGATGACAAGCAAAACAAAACTATAAATATTCTCGAGTTAAAAAGTGGCACAGGACCACAAGGTATTTGCACTGCTAATATAGGAGTAAATAATAAGCGGAATTATGCTATTCCTTTGTGGATAAATCACTATATACAAATAATTTGTTATAATATGTTATTGCAACATATTGTTGCCGAAAATGATTTTAATAAAGGTAGTTCTACGATACTTTATGCAGGACTTAATGAAAAAAACCCTTTGCGTAGCGTTGTGGAAGATAATATACATATACAAAATGAAATACTTTTTTTTCGTAATTATATCGTTGCTTTTCTGCGTGAAATAGCCGATGGCAACCTTAATTGCATTGAAAATATTAATAACGAACTAATAGAAAAAACATTCCCTAAATATGGTATAGAAAAAACAAAAACTTTTATAGATAAATTCAAATCTCTTTCGGCATTAGAAAAATCATATCTTAATACGCAATTATCTTTTGTAACAAAAGAAATGTTCGCACAAAAAATTGGCTTATATATAGATAATTTTAACAAAAATGAAAATGGTTTTGCTTCGTTGTGGCTTAATTCTATTGAAGAAAAGCAACTTGCAAGCAGTGTTATTAGTAATTTATCGTTGGATGTTCATAACAGCGATTTTAATAAAATGTATTTGCGATTTGATATTATTAATGATGATATATCTGTTTATCAAACGCCTTATAGAAAGGGCGATATATGCGTTATGTATCCTTTAAATAGTAATATGCTTCCTATTGATAATCAACTATTCAGAGGAAAGATATTAGAAATAACAGATAAATATGTTGTAGTAAATTTCAGGAATAAGTTCTCTAAAGAATTGCTTAAAGAAGATAATTATTGGGGTATGGAAAGCGATTATATGGAAAAAAATAATAACATTATTTTAAATTCCATATCTAACTTTATGTTTAGCGATTCACCGAACAAGGACTACATTTTAGGCATCAAAGAACCAACTTTTAAATAAAGCAAATGAAAATATGTGTGTTGTGTTATGCTGAAGTAAGTAGTGGTATAGTAAAGCACATTTATTAATTCCTGTGTTAATTTTGTTATTTTTTTGTATTTTTGTAAATAATAAATTATAAGGTAAACAAAATGTTTTTAGTAAGCACTAATTATATTGCTGGAAAAGAATTAGAAATGCTCGGACTTGTTAAAGGAAGCACAGTTAGAGCAAAACATCTGGGCAGAGATATTGCTCAATCACTAAAATCATTAGTCGGTGGCGAACTAAAAGGATATACCGAAATGATGAACGAAGCAAGAGATTTAGCAACAGTCAGAATGGTGGAAGAAGCCAACAAACTTGGTGCAGATGCTATCGTAAATGTAAGATACGAATCGGGGTCAATTATGCAAACCGCATCCGAAGTAATAGCATATGGCACAGCAGTGAAATTTAAATAAAACAAATATGGAAGAAACATTAACACCAAAAAGAAGATTATTGCCAAAGTTTCCAAAAGTATATTGGCTTGTTATTTTATTTGAATTCTTTGAACGGGGTTCATATTATGGAATGATGAGCATCCTTGCTGTTTATCTTACTGACCAATTAATTTTTTCTGAAAATCAAGCAGGAAATGTATTAGGTATAATACAACCAATAGTTTATTTTTTGCCGATATTAGCAGGTGCAGTAGCAGACAAATTGGGCTATAGACGGATGCTAACTATAGCATTTGCATTATTAGGAATAGGATATTTTTTAGTAAGTCAAGCAACAGAATACACAACTATTTTTGCATCATTAGCGATATTAGCCGTAGGTGCAGGTATATTCAAACCAATTATTTCAGGCACAATCGCAAAAGTTACAGACGAAACAAATTCAACTTTGGGCTTCGGAATATTCTATTGGTCTATAAACTTTGGAGCATTTTTGTTCCCTCTACTTTTAGTGCCATTTCTTAAATCTATTGCTTGGAACTATGTATTTATAGCATCAGCACTATTTACAGGATTGCTAATAATTCCCACAATACTTTTTTATAAAGAACCCGTTAAAGAAACAGATAAAGATAAAGAAACTATTTTAAAAACAATTCTGTCTATCATAAAAAAAATAGGTAGCGTTTTAGTTGACTGGCGATTTATATTATTTATTTTTATATATTCTTTCTTTTGGATACTATATTTTCAGATGTATGGAACGGTGCTTTGGTATGTGAGCATTTTTGTAGACGCTACACCTTTAAATGATTTTGTTAACGGAATTACAGGACTAAATTGGCGATTTGATGTAGAATATGTTGTTGTAATAAATGCGTTCACAATAATCTTACTTCAACTAATTGTTTCAAAAATAGTAGAACGCACACCTGCAATGCCTACCATAATAACGGGCTTTGCAATAGCAACATTAGGAATGTTTTTACTTTCATTTAGTTCGGGCAATATATGGATATTTATTTGCGGATTATTTGTATTTGCATTCGGCGAAATGACAGCCCATCCTAAATATATTTCTTATCTTGGCTTGATAGCACCTGCAGATAAAAAAGCAACTTATCTTGGCTTCGGGTTCTTATATGGTGTATTTGGTTCGTTTATAGGAAGTTTTTTAGGTTCAAGATTATATAGTTCTTTAGTTAGCAATCCTATTATTGATTTCATTAGAGCAACATTAGAAGGGCAAGGAAATACATTACAACATAACATAAGTTTATCTGAAGCAGTTAGAATAGGCGAATCATTCGGCATAAATAGAGCAGAAATGCTAATCAATGGGAATCCATCAGGAGTATGGCTTATATTTTCTTTTTTTGGCTTATTTGCTATATTTTGTTTAGTTCTATATGTTAGATTTGTTGTGAGAAAATAAATTGGAGTAATGGGCATCTCTAAAAATATTATGTTGTGCTTGATGGTGGCATAACATTTTTAGATGCCACCTATATAAAGTTTTACAATATATTTACAAATAAATTATGTCAAGATTTAGTAGTTGGACTAATCAACAAAAAGCCGCACAATGTGTATTTCCACGACTGGATATAAATACATTTATAGATAATATAACCTATAAAAAATTTAATTATAGAGATAATATAATAGAACTTGTTAAGATGGGATGTGGAGGATTTTGTATTTTTGGTGGCGATACAAATTCAGTTAGAAAAGTGATAACAGAACTCCAAATGTATGCAGAAGTTCCTTTATTGTTTTGTGCGGATTTTGAAAATGGTTTGCAAATGCGTTTAAGCGATGGCACATCATTTCCTCATCATTATGCACTTGGAAAAACCACTAATTATACGAACTTAATAGCAAATGCTATAGCAAAAGAATCAAAAAATATCGGAGTTGATTTTAATTTAGCACCTGTATGTGATATAAATTCAAACAAAAAGAACCCCATTATTAATGTTCGTTCTTTCGGAGAAAATAAAGATATTGTTTCTAAAAATGTTGTTGAGTTTATAAATGGTTTGCATCAAGAAAATGTTATTTCTTGTGCTAAACACTTTCCCGGACACGGCGACACTGATATAGATTCTCATACTTCTATTCCTGTTATTACAAAAACATTAGCAGAGTTAGAACAAAATGAAATAGTGCCATTTGTAGATGCAATTAATAATGGTGTTCGTTCTATAATGTTGGGGCATCTTATAGTTAAAAGTTTTTATGATTCCAATAATAAAGACATTCCTATTTCTTTATCTAATGATGCTGTGCTGTATTTAAGAAATAAGTTAAACTTTAAAGGACTTATATTAACTGATGCACTTGATATGAAAGGCGTGACAAATATTTACGGCGATGATGCTCCTTTGCTTGCTTTTAAGTCAGGCGTAGATATTATTTTAATGCCTGAAAATCCAATGTTAGCAATAGAACAAATAGCAAATACATTAAACGACAATAATTACAATAATCAAATAGATGAAAGTTTAGAAAGAATATATAATGAAAAAAGATGGTGCAATTTAATGCCAATTTACAAAACAATAGAACCAAATCCTAAATTATTTACAGACCATTTGCAATTAGCATTAAAAGCCGCAATACAAGCAACAGAAATATATCCTAAAGATGCTAATTTGCTACATAAAGATTTAATTCCCGTAGACAATGCAAAATGTTTTTCTGCATTCTCTATTACGCAGACAACTAAAGATATACAATCTGCTTCAAGGTTCTTTACAATGCTCGCACAAGCAACTGAAGGCGATTGCTCTTTTGGATATTTAGATGAAAAAATGACAGACGAAGAACTAAATACAATGGCTAATGAACAAGATGTTTTAGATTCAGAGTTCTTTTTGTTTCATTTGTATTTTAAGGGGCAAGGTTATAGCAAATTAGCCACACCCGATAAAATAAATAAAATAATTTCTACTTTATCTAATGGCAAAAAGAAAATAGTTTTATTTTTTGGTGACCCCTATATTGCAGACGAAATATCGGGAGATATAAAAATACTTGCATATTCTGATTCATTTGCTTCATTAGCATCAGGGATAATGCTCATTACAGATAGAAAATTAGCGTAGTTTGACATATTATTTAGCACGGGGGCTTGCCCCCGTGCTAAATACTTTGAACCACCCCGCAGTGCTAAAGCACTGCTTCCCCTCCTGTGGCAGAGTGTTCGCTTTATGTGACGATTAGAAAAATATTTCTTATATTTGTATTTTTTTAATTAAATATAGGACTTTTTTTATATGGAATGTACACATTGTGGCAGTAGTAAATATATAAAGAACGGTGTCTACAAGTGTTCACAGCGTTATCGCTGTAAAGAATGCAATCGTTATTTTAGCGATAAAGTTCGCAAGTTCACATATGCAGATAAGGAGCGTTTTCTTGAGATGTATCTTAACAATGTAGGCATCAGAAAAGCAGCAGAATTACTTGGTTGTAGTCCTCCGTTGTTAGTTCGTTGGGTGCGGCAGTTTGCTGTCAATTTGCGTCGGGATTTATCTAAAGTTGCAGATGATTTGTCTAAAGTTGAGGATGATTTGCCATCCAATTCGCTTCCAGAGGTTATAGAGATGGACGATATTTACACTCGTGTAAAAAAAGGGCTTGCGTGTCCCGGTATGGGTTGCTTATTCACGGCGGCGAGGTAAAGTTGTTGCACATACGATAGGTGCCAGTAGCAATTGTGCAATAGAACTTTACAATCTGACTAAGCGTATAGTAGGCAATATTAGTTGTATTTACACTGATGGCAATTCAAGTTATAGGGAGCGATTTTCCGATATTGGGATATCGGATTTGCATAAAGTAGCACCAGGCAAGTCACAGACGCATCTGATAGAGAGTGTCAATAGTAGTATCCGAGACAATTTAGCTAGGTTTAACAGGCGTAGCAAGCGTTTTAGCAAGACATTAGAAATGTTAGATAATACATTATTATTGTTTTTTCATAGAAAGCAATTCTATACAAGTATTTAGTAACCAATGCCTCCACGGGAGGGGAACTGTTCCACTCCTGTGGAGGGGTGCTTGCTTTAGCAAGCGGGGTGGTTATTCTGTCATTCCGTGCTTATTTCGGAATCTCTATTAACACGGGGGCAAGCCCCCGTGTTAAAATATCTTGCACCGATTTTACGGCTGTGGCTTAATTATTAACCTGCCATCCTTAACATTTACCTTTTTGATGTGGAATTTCTTTTTAGCGATATCAAAAATAGCGGTTAGGGTTGTATCTTTTGATATGTTAAAAGTATATGATGGAGCATTTGATACTATCTTACTGCCGTCATTCCAACCTACAAATTTATAACCAACTAACGGAGTTGCCGTTACTGTTACAGGGGTCCCACAAGTTGCCGATGATTCCGAAGAACTTGCCGTCCCCATCGTAGTATTATTGCTACTTACTGACAAAGTAACTGGAGTTGTTATAGGAGTAAAGTTTGCTGTTAATGTGGTATCTCTTACAACAAAAACATCAAGTGTAGAAGACTTTGATACTTCATCATCATCACTATTAGTCCAATTAACAAACTCATAACAACTATTGGCTGTAGCCGTTATTTTTTTAAAAGTTCCGTGAACTACCTCCTCATCCACACCTGTTACAATACCATCGCCATCAATTTCTAATGTTAAAGAATGAGTACCCGCATCACATTCTACTACTTCTTTAAATAGTTCCATAATAGGCTGGGTCCAAGCAGTTTCATAATCATCCATTGACCCCACAGGAATACACACTGTTATGTTTTTTAAGGTTACATTTTGAAATACATATCCAACATTTGCGGCTGTTGGAATACCAGGGGATCCTAATTCAGGAGGTGTGCTTCCTAATGTAATCGTATCTAAATTTATACATCCCATAAAAGCATAACCTTGAATAAATGTTACACTTGGTAATGAAACCTTTTTTAAGTTTATGCAATTATTAAAAACTTCTTCATTAAGAGTACCTAAACTTGGAAAAGAAACATCTTCTAAATTAGTGTTTTCAAAAGTTCTATTTGAAATTGTAGTTAGTGTTGGAAAGTATATACTTGTTAATTGACTGCAATTAGTAAAAGTAGTAATTGCACTAATACTTGTTACTTTTGGAAATGAAGCACTTATCAGACCAGTACAACTTTCAAATGCCTGTGCTGCAATACTTGTTACATTTGGGAATGAGACATTTTTTAATGAATAGCAATTTTTAAAAGCATTATCTCCAATAGCTGTTATGTTGTCGCATTCTACATCAGTTATTGAGCCAAGGTTAGCACATTTTACTTCATCATTAGTAGTAAAAGAAGCAGGGCAACTTGGGGTTTGTGCCATAACATTAGCACTCATTGATATAGCAAGCACGATTGCTATAATCACAGGGATGAATCCCTGTGTTAATTTACCACCCCGACATTTGCTTTCGCAAATGTCTCCCCTCCACGGGAGGGGAACTGTTGCACTCCTTTGTAGGGGTGGCTGTTCATCATAACGGGAATCTACCACCCCTGCCCCTCCATAGAGGGGAACAGTTCCACTCCTGTGGAGGGGTGCTTGCTTTAGCAAGCGGGGTGGTTTTTCAGTATGGCAGGGTGGTTGTTCATAACGGGGTGGCTGTTCATCATAACGGGATGCTTGTAACGATTCTACTACACGCTTTGTAGTAAGAATCCCCCCCCCGTGTAGTAGTTTCTACTACATTGCTTGTAGTAATTTTACTACAAATATCGGCATAGGAGGAGGTGTTGTTTGTCAGGTCTTTTTTGCCTGAAATTAAATTAAAATGTTTTTTAGTCATTTTATTAAAAATATATTATAAAAAAAATTCAATGTTATAGAATACAAAAATAAGGTTTTTTCTTTAAAAAAAACATTATATTTGCTACAAAAAAACTTTCTATGAAGTATATTATAAAATCTAAAATCGTTGCTCCGAGTATTATTACATTTATTGTTGTAATAATTTTTTTTATTGTATTTATCGGCAAATTAACTTTTATTTCTGTGCCTGATGAATACACGGAAGTTATATCTAATATTCCTGCTGAAACGTCTATTTATGCTAATACATTGGGCATTCCGCATATTATTTCTGATGATGATAATGCAATGTTTTTTGCACTCGGCTATTTTCATGCGCGAGAACGGCTATTTAGTATGCAGCAAGCAAAAATTATTTCGCAAGGTAGAATGGCTGAACATTATGGAAGTGAATATATTGATATTGATATTTTTATGCGTGCTTTTCGCATTGATAGTATTGCTGATAAGTGTTATCAAAATGCTGATAATCGCACGCAAATTATACTTAAATACTACGCCGATGGGGTTAATCAATATGTTGCGGATAATAAAAATAGGTTGCCGATTGAATTTGCTGCTGCTAATTTTATTCCTGATGAATGGCGACCTAAAGATTGTTTTGTGATGGCAAGATATTGGAGTTTTGTGTTAAGTAATAATATATTTACTGACATTGCGGCTTCTAATATAGTTAATAAATTAGGGCTAAAAGGATTAGAACTATATCCAAAATATCCTGAAAATGCTCCTTATATTCTTGATGATAAGATATTGCAATTTAAAGAAGATACAATTAGATTGATTGATACGATATTAGTTGATACTATTTTTGATATAGCAAGTTTTAATACGGAGATGCCAAAACAAGTTCAGAATGACAATGCTTCTTCTACTTACTATGATGAATTTACTTCAGCATCTCTTTTAACACGGGGGCTTGCCCCCGTGTTAAACACAAAATTCGGAGGACAACCTCTAAAATTTGGAGGACAACCTCTAAAATTTGGAGGACAACCACTGAATTTCGGAGGAAATCCTCTAAAACTTGGAGGAACAACCACCGAATTTTACAGAAATCCTCTAAAATTCGGAGGAAATCCTCCAAATATCAGTGGAAATAAAACACATTATTATAATCTAAATGAAAATAATAATGTATTGTTAAGTAATTTAACACGGGGGCTTGCCCCCGTGATAGATTTTGCTCGGAATAATAAAGATTTTGCTCGGAATGGCAATGTTTTTGCACGCATTTACAATGTTTTTGCACGCATTTACAATGTTTTTGCTCGGGATGATAATAAAAATAACCACCCCGTCAGTGCTATTGCACTGCCACCCCTCCATAGAGGGGAACTGTTCCCCTCCTGTGGAGGGGTAGGGGTGGTAAACGCTCGGGATAACATAGAAAATGTAATTAGTAAATTATATGATATTTTGAATAGGCAAGGTGCTAATTTAGGTAGCAATAGTTGGGCAGTTAGTTCTGAAAATGGAAATATCGTATTGGCAAGTGATTCGCATTTGCCAATTAATTTAAATCCGTATTGGATGCCTGTTCACCTTACGAGTCCAAGTTATAATGTAATAGGAATATGTTTGCCGGGGATGCCTATCTGTTTGATGGGGCGTAATGATAATATATCTTGGGGAAATGCTAATATGCTAATAGATGATATAGATTATTTTGTGCATAAGTTTAAAGATGATAGCAAAACCGAATATCTAAATAGCAAAACCGAATATAGTAAAATAGCAAGTTTAGTAGATACATTAAAAGTTAAAGGTGCTTTAGATTATTATTTTTATCAAGATTTTATTGACGGAAATGCTGTGTTAAAAGATAAATATATTATTGATTTAAAAGAAAATACACTCTTTCCAAATAATAATCAAAATACAAAAGATGCAAGTAATTATTTAACATATAATTGGACAGGTAGTTATGTCAGTAATGAAATAGGAGCAATTTTAGATGTAATGAAAGGAAGAGATTGGAAGGATTTTATAGCAGGAGTAAATAATTGGCATAGTCCTGGCTTGGTGTTCACTTATGCAGATATTAAAGGCAATATCGGAGCAGCACCACGCGGTTTAATACCAATTAGAGCAAAAGATTTAGACCCGCGAATAGTTAATCCTTATTGGAAATATGAAAATACTTGGATAGGTTTTATACGTCCATCAGAGATTCCAACATCTTATAATCCTACTAAACAATTTGTATTTACAGCAAATAATAATATATCACGTGAGTTAAATAGTTATGTAGCATCATCTTATTCGTTAGAATCACGAGCAAAACGTTTTTATGAATTAGCAACAAATATATCAGAATATACTTTTAGAGACGCACAAATAGGACAAAATGATATAATATCAGTGTATGCCAAAGACCTTATAAAAAAAATAGCACCTGCACTAAAACATTATAATAATTTGCTTACCAAAAATGAAAATATAGCACATAAAATCCTATTAGATTGGAACTACGCTATGGATAAAAAATCTGTCGGAGCAAGTATTTTTGCTATGTTTTTAAGCAAAATAATAGAAAATACTTTTGCAGATGAATTAGGCGATTTATACGATTTATATATCCATAATCCTAATATTCCTATGCAAAAATTATTGCAATTATGCTCTGAACCGACTTCAGAATGGTTTAATAATGTCCAAACAAAAGACAGAACAGAACATCTAAATTACATAGTGATAACAAGTTTTAAAGACGCAATAGCAGAATTAACAAAACTTTATCACACCGATAACATAAATAAGTGGGAATATGGCAAGTTTCACACCGCACATTATATACGTTCTTATAATTATTTTCCATCTTTAAATATTTATACAGACATTGGCAAAGTTTCTATTGGTGGTTGCATCGGGACGCTTAATTGTGGTGAATGGTCTTTATCATCTCCTTTTAATGTAAATGTTGCTACAACTATGCGTTTTATATCGGATATGAGTAGTGATTATTGCTATGCAATTATTTCTCGTGGGATATCGGATAATGCAATGAGTTTACATAGTTCTAATCAACATAATTTATTTAACATCGGCGAATACAACACGCTATCTATTAGCCGCTCCGTAGATAATATGTTTAAATTAGAAGTAAAGTTTGTAAAGAAGTAGGGAAATTGATATGTTTGATGTGTAATGTTAAAACTTACATCATCTCTTTAACACAGGGACAGCCCCGTGTTAAAAGAGAAGAGATTTCTAAACAAGTTGGTCGTAATAGATATTAAATAACTATACTATGAAAAGATTTGCAGTATTTGGTTCGCCGATAATACATAGTTTTAGTCCGCAAATATATTCTCAATTATTTGCAAATAATAATGTGGATTGGATATATAAAAGAATTTTAACACAACATCCACAAAATGTCAATAAATTTATTGAAGAATTTGCTCTTTCGGGAGCAAATCTGACTGCTCCATTTAAGCAAAGTATTATTCCATTTTTGGATAGTATAACAAATGATAGCAGCAACATTGGTGCTGTCAATACGATATTAAAACACAATAATAAACTGCTTGGTTTTAATACAGATTGGGAAGGTGTATTAAGTTCATTGCGTAATTATTATTTAAAAAAAGATATTTTTTTTGATTTGAACAACAAAAATATTTTGCTCATAGGTAGTGGTAATTCTGCTTCATCAGTGATTTATGGGCTGAAAACGTTTTTCCCTAATTGCAATGTAAATATTTTTAATAGACACAAAGAAAAAGCAAAAAAATTAGCAGAACGTTTTAAAATTAATTATTATGATACAGAAAATATTTTTGATTTATATAATGAAAATGCGATGTTTCCTTTTGAAAAATATGATATTATAATAATTACAATTCCTAATCCGAGTATTTATTTATCGGATATAATTTTCCCGAAAAATAGCATTTTGTTTTTTGCAAATTATACTGATATAGATTATTTTAATAAACTAAAACAAACAAACAAAAGTTTAATATTAGGAAGCAAGTGGTTAAAAGAGCAGGCAATTTCTGTTTTTGAATATTATTTTGCCAATGATGAATATTGCCGAAAAGTTAAATTAACTATTAAAGATATTAGCAAAGAATTAGGTATTCTAAAAGACAAAAATATAATATTGACAGGGTTTAGTGGGGCAGGAAAAACATTTATTGGCAAGCAAATAGCAGAACATTTTAGCAGACGTTTTTATGATTTAGATAAGATGATAGAAGAATATTTTAATGATAGTGTTCCTAATATATTTAGAAATAAAGGCGAGAAAGTATTTAGAAAAATTGAGACAAAACTTTTGTCAACCTTAAAAGAAAAGCGTTGTGTCATTTCATTAGGGGCAGGTGCAATAGCAAATAAAAACAACTTAAAGCACATAAAAAAAGAGTTTGTAGTATATTTATATGCAGATTTAGACACTTCGTTATCAAGAATAAAAATAGCAGAACGTCCCATCTTAATAGACAAAACCCGAAATGAAATTATAGAATTATACGAGCAAAGAAAATTTATTTATTTTGACAATTCGGACATTATTGTAGATAGTGCAGAAAATTCTATAAATCAAATTATAAAAGAGTTGGAAGTTGTTATGTGATGATTAAAATAGTATTAGTTTAATAATATAGTGGACTTTATATTATTTACTTATACACTTTTTAACCGAACAATCTTTCTATAAGGGTTTTTGCTAATAAGTTGTTTTTAATATCTTCTTGGGGGACTTGGTAAAGGATGTTTACAGTTTTTCTTTGAACATTATCGAATAGGTATATTATTTGTTTCCGCAATGTTTCTTCTAATCCATACATAACCTTTGAAAAATCACTGTAATTATAGTTAATCAGTAATAAAGAATGTATATTTTTAATTTTAGATAAATTTGCATCTAACAAATCTTCTTCTATATATGTAGCGATATTGTTATCAGAAACAAATAGATGCATATCAGGAGAAATAAATATAATGTTATTTTGGTATTGGAGCAAATTTGCCATCGGCGGAAAACAAGATTCATTAAATCTATTTATTATATTTGATTTATGATATATTAGCAAGTTATCAGTATTAATTATCATACTATTTTCGTTTATATTTCCTTCTTTTCCAACAATAGTATATTCGCCTGTTGGATTAAAACCTGACCTGTATGTTGCTTCCATATTGTATTCTCGCAATAATTTTATCATATCGGGGTAAATTAATTTTAGACCGCTATAGCCCAAGTATTCAGCGGTGTCGTAATTTATTTTGCTTATTAGTTTTGGCTTTGCTTTAGATATTAATTTTGGGTCATATTGCCTTATTCCTTCTACGTCTGTCCAAATTATAAACTCATCTGATTTTATTGCTCCTGCAATAATTGTAGCAGTAAGATTAGAACTTTCATACCCCATAGTAGTTATTTCACCCGAAACATTAGCACCAATAAAACCCTGTGTAATTACTATATCACAATGCTTAAAAATTGGCAACAAAGTTTCATTTATATTCTTATTTGTGATATTCATTTCAGGATACGCCGCACCATAATTGTCATCTGTTATTAACACAGACGTTATCTCAAAATTTATCGTTCTTTTATAAAATTGTGATAAATATCTCGTCACAATGTAAGAAGCCAATAGTTCGCCTATTGATAGTATTAAATCTTTTGTTCTTAAACTTAATTCTTTTGTTAATGAAACACCCTTAACATAATTGACCAATCGGAAATTCTGGTCATTTATATAATTTTTGCATTCGGCATTTTTAGTTTCAGAATAAATTAGTTTATCTACAATATCTATATGATATTGTATTATATTATTTAGTAGTGAAATTGCTACCTCTTCGCTGTTATTTTCTGCTTCCATTGCCATTTTCAATAACTGCGAAGTAGTTTTTCCGAATGCTGATATTACAACAATAAAGTTGTTTTTTTCATCCGAATTAGAATACAAATCTATTATTTTTTTTATTTGCTCGAATCCTGTTATATCATTTAACAGTGCGCCACCAAATTTAAATACTTTTAACGACATACTTAATTTTATATTTTTTTACTTCCACATTATACGTGAATATTTATTAAAAGTTTCAAATATATATTAACCTCTAAAAATGTCTTGCTGAACTCGTTTCAGCATCCCCTCGCATATAATCAGGAGATGCTGAAACGAGTTCAGCAAGACATATTTTTAGAGGTTACCTAATGTTATCATTTTACAACGAGTATATTCCATTCAGGTTTCTTCCGTATTCTTTGTAATCTAATCCATATCCAACTAAAAAACTATCGTCTAAATTAAAACCAACATAATCTAAATTGACCTTATAATTATTACAATCGGGCTTGTTTATAAATGTAGCAATCCGAATAGAAGCAGGATTCTGGGCAGATATATTTTTTATTAGTTTAGTAACTGTTAGTCCCGTATCTACAATATCTTCAACAATAATAATGTCTTCATCTTTAACATTTATGTCGTATATATTTATATCTACGTTGCCTGAGGACACCATATTCTTCCCATAACTTTTCGCAGAAATTACAAAACATTTGCAATCCAAATTAATATGTTTTAACAATTCTACACCGAAAAACATTCCTCCCGTTAGTGTAATTAGAAATAAAGGTTTTTTGCCGGCATAATCTTTATTTATTTGGTCTGCCATTTCTAATACACGGCTATTTATAGTAGCAGCATCTATTATTTCGTTAAACTCGTATTCATCAATCTTATAAGTTTTCATATTTTATGTAAAATAATATTTTATATTCAAACATTACAAATATAATGAAATAATAATAATTTTACTTTTTTGCTATAAAATTATGGTGACTTCTCAAAATAAAACTTTCTGCATTTTGTCATTTTTTTCTTATTTTTGTAAAATTAATTAGCATAAAAAAGTATGAATAAAAATATGCAACGCATTTTAGTTATCGGAGCGTGTGGACAAATCGGCTCCGAACTAACATTAGAATTAAGAAAAAAATATGGCAACGATAATGTAATCGCTGCCGATATTAGAAAAGAACCGCCTGTGCAAATTGCAAATACAGGCATTTATGAAATCATAGATGTTATGAATAAAGATGCTCTGCGCGAGTTGATAAAAAAATATAACATTGATTCTATATTTCATCTTGCTGCGATATTATCTGCTGTCGGCGAGCAAAATCCTGCTATATGTTGGAATATAAATATCAACGGCTCGTTGAATGTGCTTGAACTTGGTGTGGAATTAAAATTAAATAGAATAATAATTCCGAGTTCTATGGCTGTTTGGGGAAAATATGTTGAGAAAGAAAATGTGTGTCAAGATAGCGTTTTGCAACCTACATCAATGTATGGTGTGACAAAAGTTGCAGGCGAATTGCTGTGCGATTATTATGTTTCAAAGTTTGGATTAGATTGCCGCGGGTTGCGTTATCCCGGAATTATTTCACACGAAACTTTGCCCGGTGGTGGGACAACTGATTATGCTGTTGATATATTTTATTCTGCTGTTAAAGGTGAAAAATATAAATGTTTTTTGTCAGAAAATACAATGCTTCCGATGATGTTTATGGCGGATTGTATTAAGGCAACGATTGATTTAGCGGAAGCAGATTTTGATAAATTAGAGCATCATTCTAACTTCAATGTTGCCGCTATGAGTTTTACGCCAAAACAAATATTCGAAGAAATTAAAAAGTTTAAACCTGCTTTTGAGATAGAATATGTTCCTGATTTTCGTCAGGCGATTGCTGATAGTTGGGTATATTCTATTGATGATTCTGCGGCAAGAAAAGAATGGAATTGGAAGCCCGAATATGATATTACTGCAATGACAAAAAAAATGCTCGAAGTGTTAGAAGATAAATTTAAAAAGGGGTTGCTTTGTGTAATTGCTGCTTTGATGTTTTTATTTGCAAGTTTCAACGCAAATGCACAAACTAATAATGCCGATTCTTCTCAAACTAATAATGCCGATTCTTCTCAAATTAATAATGCTGATTCTTTATCACAAGAAACGCAACCAGTCCAAGCCGATATTAAATCGGGTTGGCAAACTGAAAGCACATCTATTAATTTGGGTTTTTTGATGGGTGGAGGAGGATTGCTTGGTGCCGATTTTGAGGTTCTTGTATTCAAAAATATAGGAATACAAATTGGTGCAGGTGTATCACCGATAGGAAGTTTTGGTGGCGGAATTAATTTCCATTTTAAACCTTATATTAACTCGCAGTTTGTTTCTTTTCAGTATTTTCATCAGGGTTTTTATGACAACCACTATGCTTCTTATTTTGGTCCTATGTATGTATTTCGTGCTAAAAAGCGTTTTCAGGCAGGAATAGGAATGGGTGCTATACTATCTAAAGGACCAAACTGGGATTATAGTAATGACGTGCCTATAGCATTAATTTATAACATTGGAATGTATTTTCCATTTTAAATTATAATGTTCTTAAGGTGTAAGGTCATCAATTACAAAAAATTGCATATTTTTTTTATTTTAGTAGTTATTTAAAATATTTTTATTATATTTGTAATTATGAAAAAACTTACTTATTTGTTTATTTATTTTTTATTAGTTTGCAATGTTCTCAAAGCACAAGAATTTGAAAGCCAAGAACAAGTGGACCTGTTTAATAAGTCCGTATTGCATTTTAATGATAAAAAATATGATAGTGCTATAATATA
The DNA here is from genome assembly GCA_009777815.1 of Bacteroidota bacterium. Classification (GTDB taxonomy): domain Bacteria; phylum Bacteroidota; class Ignavibacteria; order Kapaibacteriales; family UBA2268; genus WRLB01. The sequence continues at coordinate 12,449 of WRLB01000013.1, read as the reverse complement.
TATTGATTCGTTAATCAATATAAATCCTAATTATGCACAGGCATATAATATTAGAGGTAATTCCAATTTTTCTTTAGGGAATTACGACCAATCTATTGCTGACTTCTCGCAAGCAATTCATTTAAACAAAAAACTTACAGAAGCATACAGAAGTCGTGCAGAAGCATATAGGTCGCAAAATAAATACGACCTTGCTATCGTAGATATGAATACTTTAATAGAGTTAGAACCCGAAAACTCTAATTTCTACTATAATAGAGGTATTATACAGCGAGAGAATAACGATTTAACGCTTAGTTTTAGTGACTTGTCTAAATCTATTGCGTTGAACCCTAAAAATGCTATGGCATTAACAGCAAGAGCAGATGTTTTATTTGCTTTAAACGATTATAAGCAAGCCAAAAAAGACCTCGACGAAGCAATAAAAATTAATGATAAAAATATTGATGCCATAAAAATGCGAGGTATGGCAAGTTATTATCTAAAAGAATATAATGATGCTATTGCCGATTATACAAAACTAATAGCAAGCAATCCTGTCCCTGATATATACTATTACAGAGGTATAGCATATATGGAAAACAAAGATTATGCAAAGGCAATTGCTGATTTTTCCGTCAGCATTGATAAAAATTATTTGCAGGATGGCACTATTCTTTATAACAGAGCAGTTGCTTATTATTACCTTAATGATTTAGATAACTCGCTTAAAGATATTAATGAGTTTTTGAAGTTCAATCAAGAATCGCATATTTATGATTTGCGTGCTTCTATCAATTACAGAAAAGAAAATTACGCTGATGCTATTGATGACTTTAGTAAAGTGTTAAGCAGTAATCCGAATAATACACAAGCACTTAAAGGTAGAGCAAACTCTTATTATAATTTAGAAAAATACGATGAGTGTATTGCTGATATTACGAAAGCAATTTCGCTTGGCGACAACGATCCTTCTATTTATCACAATAGAGCAAATTGCTATAGAACGAAAGAAAATTATAAAGATGCAATAGAAGATTGTAAAAGATTCATAGAATTAGCAAGAGAGCATCCTGAATATAGTTCTTATATTCCTGACATAGAAAAAGAAATTAACTATTTAGAATATAAACTAAAAGAACAAACGTTAGAAAATCAAAACATAGAAGAAAAATTAAAAGGCATTAAAAAAAGTGATTGACATTTTTATTATGTTTTCTTAATATATGAATATATCTGCTATTATCCCTGCTGGTGGAACAGGCACAAGGATGAATAATGAGTTGCCAAAACAATTTATAAAAATAAATAATATACCTATAATAATACATACGATTAAACTTTTTGATACTGTTGACGGCATTAAATCTATTGTTATTACTATTCACTGCGAATGGTTGGATTATGCAAAGGAATTGGTTAAAAAGTTTTCTTGCAATAAAGTTAAAGATATTCTTGTCGGCGGGAAAGAACGTCAAGATTCTGTTAATATTGCTATTAATAATGATTATATAAAAGATTCTGATTTGGTTCTTGTCCATGATGCAGTGCGTCCTTTTACATCAAAAAAAATGATATATGAACTTATAGAAACTGCCACCGATTGTGGTGCGGCAATACCAATAATAAAGCCGACAGATTCTATTAAACAAATAGATAATAACGGCAATGTATTAAAAACATTAGATAGAGAACATATAGGTTTAGTTCAAACACCGCAAGTATATAAAACTTCACTTCTAATAGCAGCATACCAAAAAGCATATAATTCAGGTTATAAAGGAACTGATGATTCTTCATTGATAGAGTTTTCTGGCTATAATGTTAAATACATAACAGGCGAATTAAATAATATTAAAATTACATCTCCATTGGATTTGCAATTAGCAAATATTTTATATGCAAAAGAATTTAGGTGATATATTTAGAAGTTTTAGTTTTTAGATGATACCTACTTATAACAAAATAATTATATTTACAATTAACAAAATAATTTATAATGAAAAACAATTTAATAGCAGAAATAATATCCGTAGGGACAGAAATATTACTCGGCGATACAATAAATACTAATGCCGCTTTTTTAGGGAAAGAATTAGCATCACTTGGCATATTTGTTTGCTATACAAGTGTGGTAGGTGACAATAATGTAAGATTGGAAAGTGCAATGAAAATTGCTATGAGCCGAGCCGATATTATTATTACAACAGGCGGATTAGGACCTACATTTGATGATTTAACAAAAGAAACTATTGCAAAATTGTTAGATTTAGGAATGAAAATAGACAAACATTCTCTTAATAGAATTAAAGATTTTTTTGTAAGAATAAATAGGGAATTTACAGAAAATAATTTGAAACAAGCATTGATGCCAACAGGTGCTATTCCGTTAGATAATGAATTTGGAACTGCTCCTGGGTTGATAATTAATACGTCAGATGGCAAAATTATTACAATGTTGCCAGGACCACCAAGAGAAATGCAACCGATGTTTAACAACAAAGTTATACCTTTTTTGTTAAATAAGTATTCTAATAGCAAAAAACTCTTTTCTAAAGTAATTAATATCTTCGGTATTGGCGAATCTAAAGTGGAAAGTATGTTCGCCAATTTAATGAGAACATCAGTTAATCCTACGATTGCTCCCTATGCTAAACTCGGCGAATTAGAATTAAGAACTACTGCTCTTGCATATAACGAAACAAAAGCAAATGAAATAATAAATCCTATAATAGAAGAAATAACTGCTAAATTAAAAGATAAAGTATATGGCATAGATGCAGGTTCTATGCAACAAGAAGTAGTGAAAATATTAAAAGATAAAGAACTAAGATTATCTACTGCTGAATCCTGCACAGGCGGTTACTTAAGCAAAAGAATTACAGATGTAGACGGTGCATCTAAAGTATATTTAGGTGGAGTTGTGGCATATTCTAACGAAGTTAAAATGCAATTATTAGGAGTCAGCGAAGACATATTATCCAAATTTGGTGCAGTAAGCGAGCAAGTAGCAAAGGAAATGGCAAAAGGTGTCGCTATAAAATTAAATGCCGATATAGGGGTCTCCACAACTGGAATTGCGGGACAAACAACAGATTTTACTAATAAGCCAACAGGACTCGTATATATCGGATATTACGACAGAAAAAGTAACCTTAACTATGCTATTGAACTACATCTTGCACGCGGCTACAAAGACGATAGAGAAAGCATTCGTTATATTGCATCTTCAAATGCCTTATTCGAAATAATTAAAAATATTAAAGGAACCCTCTAAAAATATTATGCTGCACTTGACTCGGCATAACAATAAAAAATATAAATACATTGATGAATAACATACATTTCTACCACTTTATGAACGGGATAACTTTATAATATAATCCTGCTTGGAAGATAGTGTAATAAATACCTGCATTTAGAGGGAGGAGTGGAACAAATTTAGTATAAGTTCCTTGTGGCAAAAAGTAGTTTTCTTTTAATACTTCGCTACCTAAATAATTACAGATAGTTAATTGAACTGGTATTTCAAAAGGTAAATTAAAATTGATTTCAATGTTTTCATTATCATTTTTAGTTATACTATAATCGTATTTATCTCTACCAATATTATTTAATTTATATTCCAAACCACAGATAGAATCAATTGAATAACTTCCATTATTTAGATTCAATTTTATATAATCATCGCAAATATCGTTTATGCCAAGTTTGGCATTACTTATTGCTATTTCAGTTGTTGGTTTGTCGCCTAAAAATGTGCGAAAACGTAGTTTTAATAGTGTTGTATTTTGTTGCAAATTTGATGTTTTTCCCCCATTAATTTCAATATTACCATTGCTAAATTCATTAACTTCTATATTACATCCTTCGCTTGCTGTTCCGAATGTAATATAGTTATTATAAGATAGCAAAGCAGGATTATAATTTAACGAAATGGAAAAATTAGAAGCATATTGACTTACAGAACTATTATCAGTATTATTAACTAATTCAATAGGGATTTCTAATATAGTTCCAGGTTTTAACGATATATGTGGAATTGACATTGATGCAATTATAGGTGGAATAGATGTGCCAAAGAGAGTAATTTTTTGCGTAAGTATATTGTCGTTTGTTTCAAATATTAGAGTAGCATTATGTAAGTTTTCGGGTGCATTAGAATTAAAAGTTATTTGAATTTGAGCAGATGCACTAGCGGGTATAGAAATATTTGTTGGAACTACCTGAAATACAGGATTATTAGTTCTTATATCATTTATAATTATTTCGGCATTCCCAATATTAAATAGCGTAATTATAGTATCTTTTTTAGTAGGGCAATCTTGATTTGCATTAGCATAACTTACATTTCCGAAATCAATAGTATCTTTTTCTAATTGTAAAATCGGCTCAACACCTATGCCTTTAAGTATAATAATTTTCTTATAATCGTTTATATTATTAGATAAAATTTTTCTATCTTTAAAATCATTTTCTAATATATATCTTGCAATAAAATTTCCTTTTTTATCAGGTCTAAACGATATAGCAAATGAATCAACATCATTAATTTTCAGAGATGGAGTATCCTTACAGAAAGGTAATTGTATGTTAAAATAATCAACAGAAATGTCATTAATTTCATCATAAATGTTTTGTCTTACCAATCCGTAATTTATATTTCCAACATTTCGCAATTTTACAAAAGCAGTTTTCGTTGTGCCAACTCTAATACTTCCTATGTCAATAGTATCAGCATTTCCAACAACTACACAATTAGAATCTTGAACGACATTAAAAGATTGTTGGACTCCAACTCCATATAGTTTTGTTATTACTGTATCTAATTTGCTTGGTTCATTTGCATTAGGTATAAATATAATTCGGACTTCTGCAGTATCAGGCAATGTATCTTGCGGACTATATCCAACATCCCATTCTTTATTATTTCCTACATAAAAAGTTAGCGGATATGTTGCATCAGGTATAAAAAACTCTTGCTCGGTATATTGTTGCGAAATTAAATTCCAATTTTGTGTAATAGCATTAATATTTGTTGTATAAGTATTTTTTACTTTTAATTTCTTTATTACAGGATTTGTTTGATTTATAAAAACAGAATCAAATTTAACAAAATCATCATAACTATCAAGATACTTGCTTGTGTTTTTAGCGATTAAAAAAAATGTATCAGTATATAATGCTGTCGGCGATTCGGCATCATCAATATACAAAAAACCTATTATTAACCTTGCTTCTCGTCTTCCGTCAGGTTCCTCTGTAAGAGCCATAAAAGGAATTTTAATAGTATCTAACAATTTATTTTTATCTAAATTAAACGGAAAATTATTCATCTGATTAATGATATCGCCAAACGAAAAACTAAAATAATCATCCGAAGTATTAGAATTTGGGCTATTTGCTAAAATAAATGTTGGCGAAACATTTCTTATTATTAGCGTTGTATCTGCTAAATAACTTTGCACTACAAAGTGCATCGTATCTAAATTTCCTTTCAGAAGCGGTCCGAAGTATATTATTTTAGAATCAGGTTCTTCTACCGCATATACTTGTCCGACATTATTGGCATACATTCCAAAAGCCGAAAAAAGAAAAATAATTATTAAAAAATTATAATACTTAAACATATCTCAAAAATGTAAAAATAGTGTTTTTTTTTGTAATATTATTACTATTTTTGTATTATAATAAATATACAACAATATGAAAAAACTATTAATTTTTACAACTTGCTTGCTGTTAATTAGCACTATAAAACAACCGATAATGTCAAAAAATTTATTTAGTGATATTGGTATAAACCTTGGATTTAATAACTTCCGACTTATAGGTGGTACTACTGCAATACAGCCAATGTTTGTGAGTCCTTATGATAAATCAGTTTATAGCGTAGGCGGACTTAATTATATTGAACCTGGTGTTGATTTATCTACTACATTATTTTTGGATGATAAAAATATACATAGGATAATAGCGGGGACTGAATATACATATATGTATCCAAAAGAGATAGCAACAACGAGAACAAACTATTCTTATTATTATTGCTATCATAAAGTTTGTTTTTTTGATGCTTATCTGGGTTATCATTTTTCTTTTTATAAAGCACCTTTCCAAAATGTTAGAATGTTTTCAGGATTAGAAATTATGTTTAACAATATTATTTTGAATGAATTTGAATTTGGTACAAAAGCCATTAAAGGTGTTAAACCACCTGAAGGTTGGGCTGGCGAAGAGCGTTCTAATTATGAAAAAAAGGATCCTGATTTTAGAGTTGGAAGCAGAATTAGAGCAGGATTCGAAGGACGTATTAAACCAAATGTATATATTGTAGCAAGCGGCACATTAGGAATATATAATTTATTAAACAGAAATGATGCAACAGGTGAATTGTTTTCTATTCAAAATAAATTTGATAAAAAAGAGTCATACCAACCCTTTTTCAACTTTTTAATATCATTTCAATATAGATTTAATGATGTAGAATAGGATTTTTAAGAATGTTATTTTTCTGAAGGAATTACTCCTGTTTCTTCTGGATTTGACTTGAACATTAATTTATTTTTTTACAACATCAAATGAAGTATAATGTTTTGTTCCTGTAATAAATACCATATATTTTCCTGCTTGTTGTAGATAATTATCTGTAATGATAAGTTTGTTGTCTGAAATGCTTGAAATGTCCCAAGTATTAATTTTTTGTTCCTTTATAATACAATTCCAAATGTGTATCATCTTTTACTTCACTAAAAGAAAAGTTTTTTCCTAATCCGATAGTTACATTACCCGAAGTAGGATTAGGGTAAACATATAACATTTCATATTCAGATGGAGAGTAATAATGTTTAGTTTCTTTTGATGTTCTAAAAGCACTAAAACCACATTTTAATGCTATTGCTTTCCTGTCTGCATCTGTGGGAAGTTCGCCTTTTGCTTTTATAAGTTTTTCAAGTTCTTTATTATAACACTGAGTTTTTGCATCGTTTTCTGGATTGTGTGTTTGATAACTATTATTTTCATCAGAAAACAAAGAAATATTTATCTCTGTATCATCTTTTGTTACTGCTGTTTTACAGGATACAACAAATAACGTAGCCATCACACTACATAACACGAACGTCTTAAAGATGTTTTTTATTTTAGAATTAACCATTTTAATTCCGCTATTATTATAAAATATGCGTGCTATGAAACCGACATTTAGTATCTGGCATTTGTTTATTATTCGTTACTCTACGAATTTATAGCCCTCGTTTTTATAATGGTCGTAGGCTTCCTGCCATGAGGAATAACCACTTTCAAGTTTTGTTTTAACCCACAAGCCATTATCGTCTTTTTCAGCGATGTAATCTTCGTTGACATAGCCATAATATCTTTTCCCGTCTTCCGAATCGAAGAATAAGCGATAATTACTTGAAACCCAACCACCATCATCATATACCACGACGTAATATTCGTATTTGTTATCATTAGGAAATACATCGTAGGCAACTATACGCTTGTCCTTTTCGGTTTTGCCGAACGAGTCAATTTTTGTTTGCCCTGATTTGGTGAATGACGCACCTTTTATGGCTTCCTCTACCATTTTTTCAGTTGCTTTTTTAAGGTCAGCATCCTGTTTCTGACTACCACCACAAGCAACCATTACTAATCCGACAGCCAACGCTATCAAAACTAATCTTAAATTAAAATTAAACATATTTTATATTTTAAATAATAAACTACAAAAATAACGTTTTTATTTCAAATAATTACATAAAGCAAGTATAATTTTATTTTTTTTGATAAAAATGCCACTTTTAAAAAGATTCAGTATTTTTATCTTAAAAAAATAAAAAGAGTTATTAATGTCCGATTAACAAAGTTTAGAAGCATAAACAAAAATAAATGAGAGTGCTGTATAATAGTATAATGTTTTTGTAGGATACCTCTAAAAATGTCATACCGAACTTGTTTCGGCATCCCCTGATATTATATAATTAGTGGATTCCGAAACGAGTTCAGCATAACAAAATTAAAATACCTTTGGTCTCTTTTTTAATAATTTTGTTTTATGTTTTTTTATCTTTGTTAGCATAATTTTGCCACCTAATATTATTAAATAAAGTTCTAATTTCAATCTAAAACTTTTAATTAATTTTAAAATTTCTTTGCCGTCATTTAATAATTTTTCTGCTATTGCAATATATTTGTTTAACACTTCTTCATTTATTTCAGTGCTGGAATAAAGCAATTCTTTAGGAACATAATTTCTATTTCTGCTTAGGTCTATGGAAATATCCTGCAGAAAATTGATTAACTGCAACGCAGAACAAATTTTATTAGAATAAAATATTGTTTTTTCATTATCTTCTTTGAATAATCTTAAAATCAACTCGCCAATAGGATTAGCAGAGTTATTACAATAATCAAACAAATCATCAAAAGTATCTGCCTGCAAAAAATTAATATCTTGTCGAAATGCCTTTAACAGGCGCTTAAATAGTTCTAATGGAAGTTCGTTAATTGCAATTGTATCTTTTAACGCAAGAAAAATAGGATTATTAATTTCATTTGTTGCTAAACAATTATCTAAACAATATTCGTATTTATTCAATAAATTTAATGATTCTTTCTTGCTTTTTTTACTTATTTCGTCGGCAATATCGTCAGCAACACGAGCAAAAGAATAAATAGAATAAATATATTTTCTTAATCTTTTAGGAACTAAAATAGAACCTACTGGAAAATTTTCATAATGTTGTTTAGCAAATTTTCTAACAAATGTATAAGCACTATCTAACGATACTACATTATATTTTTCAGCATTAAGCAAACAAAAATAGGACAATTCTAACATTTTCCTTTAGATTATTTAATTTTTTTAATATTTTTTCAAAAAAAATGAAAAAACCACATCACAACCATATTTTAGAACAATGGTCCAAAATAAAATATTGTTACGCTGATATATTATTCAATATATTATTCTTCAGTTCCGCCAAGCATCCATCTTGTAAAACTTAATATCTTGAAATCACAACCACATTGTTTGCCAATTTCTGCAACAACATCACCAACAACTTTTTTATTGTCTTTTACAAATACTTGTTGGTTTAGGCAAAACTCTTCGAAAAATTTGTTTCTTTTGCCTTCTGCAATTTTTTCAGCAATTTCAGGTTTTTTACCTTCAGTGATAGCTTTTTCGTATTCTATTTCTTTTTCTTTGTCTAATTCTGCTTGACTTACATTAGATTGATCCACATAGCGAGGTGACATTGCTGCGATTTGCATAGCAATATCTTTAAGCAAAAGTTTGCTGTTATTATCTAACTTATCGCAAGATGCTTCAACTAAAACAGCAAGTTTCCCGCCTAAATGGATATAACTTTCAATATAGCCATCTGTAGTAATTTTCTTGCCTCGACGGATTTCTATTTTTTCAGAATACTTTGCTAAAACATCATTAAGATGATTTTCTATAGTAGTGCCATTTACTTCTACTGATTTTAATTCATCAATATTATTAGCATTTGAGGTAGCAAACGCATTGCTAACAAGTTTTGTGAATTCTACAAATCCTTCATTTTTAGCAACGAAGTCAGTTTCACTATTTATTTCAACTAAAATAGCTGTTTTGGCTTCAGCAGTAGTGCAAGCAAGGACAGCGCCTTCTTTTGCTTCTCTTTCTGCACGTTTAGCAGCCGAAGCTGCGCCTTTTTTACGAAGGTATTCTATAGCGGCATCCATATTGCCGTCATTTTCTTCTAATGCTTTTTTACATTCTCCCATAGCGGCGAGTGTTTTATCTCGCAGTGCTTTTATCATTTGTGGAGTAACATTTGCCATAATTTTTATTTTCAATTATTTAAAAAATACAAAAATAAGGTTTTTTTTAATAAAAAAACAACGCTATCCTGCTGAACTTGTTTCGGCATCTCGTTTATTTTTTCTTAATGGGCACCTTGTATTGGACCTGTAACACTTGCATTTTTTCCTTCTACAACACCTGTGTTTATGCAGTTTTTTATTGTAGCATCAAGATGTCCATTTATTCCACCTACGCCTGTATCTATTCCTTTAACAAATCCATAATTAACACAATTAGTAATTGTAGCACCTTCTCCACATCCATTAATTCCACCAACATGTCCATTTCCAGTTATATTTCCTATATTCATACAATTTGATATTGTGACTTCACTCAATCCATTAATTCCACCAACATGTCCATTTCCAGTTATATTTCCTATATTCATACAATTTGATATTGATGAACGATAAACAGAACGTCCTACAATTCCACCAACAAAACCACTTCCACTAACACTTGCATTATTAATACAATTTGTTATTGATGAATTATTAGAACCTCCTACAATTCCACCAACATTGTTTCTTCCAATAACATATCCATTTACAATAACATTTTTAATAGTAGCGCCATCTAACAACCTGCCAAACAAACCTACCCCATCGTCTCTTTGTCTATTTATTGCTAAAGTAATAGCATAATTTTGTCCATCAAAATTACCTAGAAAATACCGAGGAGATGCTCCAATAACAGTTGTAACAGGTTCAGTAATGTTGTTCATTACTTTAAAGTATTTGCCTCTACTCCAATTAGAAATACGATTTACACTATCGGCAAGTAATTCTAAATGTGCTTTCGTTGATATTCGATAAGGACTTGCAGAAGTTCCATTTCCGCCACCGAATGAAAATAAATAAGGAACAGATATTAAAAATAAAATAATGATTAGGAGTTTTTTCATTGTTTTAACCTATTTGATTAATTATTAAAATACAAAAATAAGTTTTTTTTTTATATTAAAACGTTGTTATTGCATAATTTTTTTTGTTTTTATAGGTTTTTTATTATATCCATTATCTTCATATGGCTGAAGTTCGTCTAAGTATACTTCTAAAAGTTCGTTAACTTCAGGTCTATAATCTTTTGTTGCATCAAAACATTTTAGATTGATTGTATCAACTACTTCATAATAAAAACTATTTTCACCTAAGTTATTCCAATCTTTTTGCAGTTCTTTATTTGGATGCGAATTAGCATTAAGTTGGAATTTTTGATTGTTCCATATAGAATCCAACGTAAGCGAACTGCCAACGAATATCTTCCCGTTTGTTTTGTTAATGATTTTAAATATACCTTTGGGATGAATTATTTTCTTATATTCTTCTTTTAGTTCTTGTTAAGTTTTAATTAAATATTACAGATCTTTTCAGATTTATATATGAACTATACGCTTATACTTTCTAATTTATCTATACTAATTATTTCGGTATTAGTATCGGTAATTATTCTTTTAACTAATCCTTGCAAGACATTTCCTGCACCTATTTCAATAAATTTGGTTATGCCATTTTTATACATATTTTCTATACTTTGTGTCCATAAAACAGGTGAAGTTAATTGTTTAATTAGTGATTTGCGAATATCTTCAGCATTAGTAGTCGTTTCTGCTGTAACATTAGTATAAACAGGCACATTAGCATCGTTAAAAGTTATTGAATTAATTGCTTGTTCTAATTTATTTTGTGCAGGCAACATTAAAGGAGAATGAAACGCACCACTAACTTGCAATTCTTTTATCATCCTTGCACCTGCTTCTTTAAAGGCATTAATATTGGTTCTTAAATGCTCGGCAGAACCCGATATTACCACTTGTCCTGGTGAATTAAAATTTGCGGGAACTACATACAAACCCTTACTTTCATCAGTAAGATTATTACATACTTCTCGGATTTTATCATCGGGCAGATTAATAACAGCAAACATTGTTCCTGGAGTATCTTCGCCGAGAGTAAACATTAATTGTCCCCGTAAAGAAACTAAATTCAAGGCATCTTCAAAACTTAATACTCCTGCAATATATAACGCAGCGTATTCGCCGACAGAATGCCCTGCCACTGCATCAAATTTAATTTTATCTTTTATGATTTCATATATTGCAGCAGAGTGAATAAACAATGCAGGTTGTGTATAGCGAGTTTCTTTTAGTTTTTCTATAGGACCCTCAAAGCATATTTGCGATAAAGGATAGCCAACAATTTCGTCAGCATTTTTAACTAATTTAGATATTTCAGAATATGTATCATAAATGTCTTTAAACATTCCTACATATTGCGAACCCTGTCCTGGGCATAATAAAGATGTTTTATTATTCATATACATTAGTATTTATTGGTGCAAAAATAATGAAAAATTAAATAAACAAAATATATAGCAAAATCTAAAAATAGAATTGTATATAACGTCATTCCGAATTTATTTCGGAATCTCCTCGCACAAAATAAGGAGATTCAGTGCCAAGCACGGCATAACAGAAAAAAATACTTTTTATACCTGTTGTGCATTACTTTTTAGAACCATAATAATTTTTTTTATTTAAAAATATTTTTTTATGCAAAAATTTGTCTTTGAAGTAATATTTTTTTAGTTTTAAATAATAAAAAACGCATTTTTTTTT
>WRLB01000012.1 GCA_009777815.1 Bacteroidota bacterium | reverse complement strand
AAAACATCAACTAAAACACGCCTCCCCATATCAGAATGGGGAGGTTTTTTTATGCAGAAAAAAGAAGGAATTTTATAACATTGAAAATAAAAAAGTATCTTTTTAACAAAAAAAAACGTTATTTTTGCAATTATAAATTAACATTATAGATAACTATGTCAGCAACAATATCTGCAATAGCACATTATATTCCACAAACAATTATAGATAACTCGTATTTTGAAAATTATCTTGACACCTCTGATGAGTGGATTTTAAAGAGAACAGGAATAAAACAACGTAGATTCTATTTAGAAGGTCCTACAAGTGATATGATAATTCCTGCCGCTAAAAAAGTTTTAGCAATACGAAAAATTAAGCCAAAAGAAATAGATTGTATACTGGTTTGCACTGTTACGCCTGATTATGTATTTCCTGCTACTGCTTGTGTAGTGCAAGATAAACTTGGATGTAAGAATGCTTGGGGATATGACATTTCTGCTGCTTGTTCGGGATTTTTGTTCGGATTACAAACTGCTGTATCCTTTGTAGAATCAGGAGTAGCAAGGAAAGTGTTGCTATGCGGAGCAGATAAAATGACTTCTATTCTTAATCTTAACGACAGAAATCAAGCAGTTCTTTTTGGTGATGGTGCAGGTGTATGTATAATAGAAAAATCAAGCGACAAAAAGTTAGGAATTATAGATACGGACTTACATATTGATGGCGAAGGTGGTAAGCATTTAAAGAAAATTGCAGGTGGAAGTTTTTTACCTGCATGGAACAATGCCGTTAAGCCCGAAGAACATTATATTTACCAAGAAGGACAAGCAGTATATAAAAATGCTGTAACAGAGATGGCTAACTCAACCAGTTTGCTAATGAAACGAAATAAACTTAAACCAAAAGATATAACGTGGTTAGTTCCTCACCAAGCAAATTTGCGAATTATAAAAGCAGTAGGTGAAAGATTAGATATTCCTGATGAAAAAGTTGCTGTGACCATAGATAAAACAGGTAATACCACAGCAGCAACTATACCAATAGCATTGTCTTTATTGAGTGAAGAAAGGAAACTTAGACGTGGTGATAATATTATATTAACTGCTTTTGGTGGAGGTTTTACTTGGGGGGCTATCTATTTGAGATGGGACGAGTTGTAATTGCTTATCCTTAAACATTTTAAAACAAAAAATATAGAACATAGCACTACTGTTAAAGTTTATTCTGCTTTAATGTTATAAAGTAAAATATTTATTCTGTCACCTTTCTCCATCCCTCCTTTAATTACTAATAATTTGCTCGGATTTACTCGTCTTTTGCTCGTAAAACTTAATGAATTGTCTTTAAACCTCATCTTTTATTAATTCCGAGTAAAAAGTTGTTAAATATTAGCAAAAAGATGCTAAATATGAGTAAAAATTAGCACGGGGATAAATCCCCGTGTTAAAGTAGAATAATTTAAGAGATGGTGAAACAAGTTTAGAAAGACAGATTTAGAAGTTTGTGTAACGTCACTTATTTTTAATTTTATCTTTAACAAAATTATAAGTATCAGAGAAAAATCTAAATAATTGATGCAATTTTAGGTTGTAATGTTTTTTTGCGTAGTTAAAGAATAATGCAGATAAAATAAATGTAAATATAATATATGGAATCGCAACAACTTCAATAGTATTGGGGAATGATACAGACACAAACCAAAATGAAATTAGCCAAAATATAACTGCAACTAATGTGTATTTGGATACTAATTCGGGCTTTCCTTCAGCATTTATGGTGGTGCTTAATAATGTAAATGATAAAAATAATGAAGATAACATTAGCCAATTAAAAATTGGTAGTGCGGCAGTAAATCTTGCAGGCAAAAATAATTCAAATAAATTACTTCCAAATATCCAACAAAATATAGTTAAAGCAAAAAAGAATATAAAAGTTATAGAAATAGTTTTGCTAACTAATTTATTTATATTAACCATATCGTTATTAGCAAAATACTTAACTGTATGCGAATAAATTGTAAGACCAATAGCAGTCGTTAAATCCTCAACAAAACGGAATATTGTTTTTGCAGGAGCATAAAGTCCAACGACATTAGTGCCGAAAAAGTATTGTATAACATAAGCATCTAATGTTCTCGGGATAGTAAGTGCTATACTGCCGATAGAAAACTTTGCAGAATAAGAGATAATATCTTTATATTTTATAATAGTATCTTTATTCGGCAGTTTAAATTTCCAGTATTTAATATTCAAAATTGTTCCAACAACTACCGATAAAGCACTGCCAATATATGTGATATTAATTAAATCACGATGTGTTAAAAATGAATTGTTCCAAACATTGTAAAAAATAATTCCGCTAATACTTCCAAAATAAATAAGATTTATAGCAAATAGACGTGCAATTTTTGTTTCTCTATAACAAATAACAACATTAAAATAACGAGGAATGCTTAAAAGCATAATTATTGGCAAAGCATCAATTATATCTACTAAATGTTCTTCATTAAATATATTTGCCAACGGATATTTAGCAGCAATAACCAACGCATTTAGAACCACAACTATAATAGTTGCGTTCAAAATAGCATAGAAATTTATAACAGGATTTTGCTTTTTATCGTTTGAAAAATGTAATAACGATTGAAAACCAATATAATAGCCAATAGAAAAAATTAAATTGTGAACATTATTAAATAAGGTAAATAATCCAAGTTCAAAACTATCAGTAACTCGCAACAAAACAACAGATGCAATGCCATATAGCACAAAAGTCATTTTATCAAGCGCAGTCCAAGATATATTTTTTAGGTTTTTCGCTATATTCATATCGTTAAATATAGTTTTTTTATGTTAAAATTTGATTCCAAATTGGCAATGGAGATATATTAATAAATTGAGTAATGCACAACGGGTAATATTTAATTTATACAAAAAAAACCTTATTTTTGTATAGTTTTATAATAAACATAGGTTAAAACAATGCAAAAGAAATTTGTTTGTAGCGTGTGTGGATACACACATATTGGAGAAGATGCTCCAGAATTTTGCCCTCAATGCAAGCAACCAAAAGAAAAATTTAATGAAATAACATCTGAAGGTGGTTTAGAATGGGCTGACGAGCATCGTATTGGCGTTGCCAAGGGCGTTGATGCAGAAATATTAGATGGCTTGAAAGCACATTTCAATGGCGAATGCACTGAGGTTGGAATGTATTTAGCAATGAGCCGTCAAGCCGACAGAGAGGGCTATCCCGAAGTAGCAGAAGCATATAAAAGAATTGCTTGGGAAGAAGCAGAACATGCTTCAAGATTTGCTGAACTGCTCGGCGAAGTGGTTTGGGATACTAAAACCAATCTAAAACTACGTATGGAAGCAGAAGCCGCTGCGTGTGCTGATAAAAAAAGAATTGCAACTCGTGCTAAAGAACTAAATTTAGATGCAATTCATGATACAGTGCATGAAATGTGTAAAGACGAAGCAAGACATGGTCAGGCATTTCAAGGTCTTTACAACAGATATTTTAATAAATAATTTTAGTTTTCTGAATTATTTGTATTAACCCTGCAGGGGATATCTCACCAACAACAAGCGATATGCTTGTTGTTGGTTATGTTGTGTATATAAAAATGTCATTCTGAACCTGTTTCAGCATCCCCTAATTATTTAAAAGTTCATTTAATAATTATTTTACCACGGCGAACTTCTCGCTTGCGATTTGCTTATTTTTTGCGAGCATTCGGCAAAGATAGTTGCCACTTAAAAGGTCGCTTGTATTAAGGGTTTCGTTATGCTCACCTGTATCGTAAAAGTTAGAAATTGCATATAAAACATTCCCTAAAACATCGCAAATCTCAAAAGTTATATCGCAACTCTCAAGCAAACAAAAACTTATTATTGCATCAGAATAAGTAGGATTTGGCGAAATTGTTAGATGCGTTGCTATGCTGTTTTCTGCTATACCTAATATTGTGATACTCTTCCAAGTATAGCCATTCCACTTATTGCCATCTCTTTCGGGCAAAACAAACTCACCTAATATTAAATCTGCTTCTTCGGTTTTTACAGCGTAAAATGGTCCCAATTCAGTACTATCTGCTTTTATTAATGTAGGAATTGTAAAATCTGTGCCTAAAGTTACTAATTTTATAGGATTTTTGTGAAATGCCCACCCTTCAATAGTTACTACATTTGGCAAATATAATTCTGCGATTTGATTGTCAGCAAATGCTCCCTCTCTAATAGTTACTACATTTGGCAAATATAATTCTGTGATTTGATTGTCAATAAATGCTCCGTGATCAATAGTTATTGCATTCGGCAAAAACAATTCTGTGATTTGATTGTAAGCAAATGCAAATACTTCCATACTTGTTACATTTGGCAAATATAATTCTGTTATAAGATTATTACGAAAAGCCAGTCCTCCAATAGTTACGACATTTGGTAAATTTAATTCTGTTATAAGATTAAACATAAATGCCCGTTCTTCAATATTTATTACATTTGGCAAATACAACTCTGCAATTTGACCTCCACCCATTCCCCAATAACAAAAAGATTCTATACCAATGTTTATTATGTTTTCTCCAATTATACCTGTAATATTCTTACCACCTCTTTCAGGATATTCAAGTTCATAATACAACCTTTCAGGTATTTCTGTAATACTTTCATCAAATTTTATACAGGTAGGTTCTGTTATTACGGGTGGATTAGTAATGTCAGTAATAACTAATGTGTTAGTGCAATCAGCATTCATTTTTGCACTAAAACTTATAGCAAATATTATTGCTACGATAAAAGATTTTTTTGATATACGCATAATTTTTAATTTATATTAGTTACAAATATAACATTTTTTGTGTAAATAAGATGGCTATAATTTATTTTCACAAAATCTCTCGCAATTTTTCCTTATTTTTGCATAAACTATGGAAGAAAATAATATAAAGCAAATACATTATAAACTCAACGAACATACTAAAAATGAACTGGAACTATATAATGTTTTACAACTTATAGTTCAGTATTGTCTTACCCCGCAAGGAAAAGAAATTATACTAAATACCGAATTCCCACACATAAATATCCTTAATAAAGAATTACAACAAGTCCAAGAACTATTTGAATTAAATACTACTGATGAAAACTTCCCATTAGAAAGAATAGAAGATATTAGAGATTATGTAAAACGTTCTAAAATAGATGGAGCAGTGTTGGAAATACAAGAAATGCAACAAATTGTAGCAATTGTGCGGCTTGCTAAAGGTTTGAAAAGATTTATTAGTCCAAAAAAAAGTAAATACACACTCCTTTATGATGAAATTTCTTTGATGTATGAAGATAAAACATTAGAAAAAAAATTAAATGCAACTATAGATGAAAATGGAAATATTCGCGACAATGCTACCCCTCAATTATCTAAAATTAGAGCAGAATTGCGTAATAGTAATTCGCAATTACATTCGCGAATGACTAAATTGGTGCGAGAATATGCTGATGCTGATTTAGTAAATGATGATTTTTATACTATTAAAGATGGTCGTTTTGTGCTATCTATAAAAGCATCGCATAAAAGACGTTTGCAGGGCATAGTTCATTCGGCATCGCAGACGGGAGCAACTGTATATTTTGAGCCGAATGCGGTGATTGATTTGAATAATGAATTAGCACTTTTGCATAGTGCTGAACTGCGTGAAATCAATAATATATTGAAGGCACTGACTAAACTAATTGCTGTTATTTCTGCTGAATTGCTTGATAATTATGCTATTTTATCGCATCTTGATAGTATGAATGCGAAAGCACTATATGCGATAGATAATGGCGGAATTAAGCCAATTATTACTAATGATAGCGTGATTGAACTAAAAAATATGCGGCATCCACTTTTAGTAAATAAATTGGGACATAAAAATGCTATTCCGCTAACTATTTCATTTAATTTTAACAAAAGAGGACATCTAATTTCGGGACCAAATGCAGGAGGCAAAACTATTGCTATGAAGACAACGGGACTTGCTATAATGATGACGCAGTTAGGTATTTTTCCTTTAGGCGAAGCACGTATATGCCCTATAAATGTATATTCTTCTATTGGTGATGGACAATCTTTGGAACAAAATTTATCTACTTTTTCATTTCAATTAAATCGCCTTAAAGATATTTTAGATGTAGTGAGTGCGAATGCAAATTGCCATAATGAACTTGCTACGACATCTACTGAAATATATAAGGAGATGCCGAAACAAGTTCGGCATGACAGAAGTTTATTGCTAAATTCAGTAGGTTTTCCTACCCAAAGAGGAGAAATTCCTACCCAAAGAGGAGAAATTCCTACCCAAAAGGGAGAAATTCCTACCCAAAAGGGAGAAATTCCTACCCAAAAGGGAGAAATTCCTACTCAAAGAGGAGAAATTCCTACCCAAAGAGGAGAAATTCCTACCCAAAGAGGAGAAATTCCTACCCAAAGAGGAGAAATTCCTACCCAAAGAGGAGAAATTCCTACCTGTCATGCCGAACTTGTTTCAGCATCTACTGATTATTTAATAAATGCTTCTGATAAATATAAGGGGATGCCGAAACAAGTTCGGCATGACATAGATTTTGCTCGGGATGATATATATTTTGCTCGGGATAACATAGATTTTACTCGGGATAACGAAGATTTTGCTCGGGATGATAATGAAAATAACCACCCCGTCAGTGCTATTGCACTGCCACCCCTCCATAGAGGGGAACAGTTCCCCTCCCGTGGAGGGGTAGGGGTGGTAAACGCTCGGGATAACAACAGTAATTATTTAGTTCTTATTGATGAAATATGTTCAGGCACGGACCCACGTGAAGGTGCCGCACTCGCATCAGGTATATTAGATACTTTTATAGAATTGGGCTTATTTTTTATCGTAACTACGCATCAATCTTCACTCAAAGTTTATGCTTTAAATAATAAAAATAATGCAGTTATACAAAACGATTCTTTTGAATTTGATGCAAAAGAACTAAAGCCAACATTTGTGTTTAAAGAAGGTCTTCCTGGTAATTCATTTGCTTTTTATCTTGCAAAAAATGTAGGATTTAGTCCACTTCTTTTAAATCGGGCAAAGAAGTATTTAGGGAATAAACATAAACAATTAGAGCGAAGTATAGCAAGTTTGCATAAGCATAAAAAAGAATATGAGCATTTAGTTTTAGAATGTCGGCGGCAGTTATTAGAAGCAGAAAAAGTTAAAGAAAATTATAATAATCAGCAAAATAAAATAACAGAAAGTAAAAATAAAATTATCAACGATGCAAAATTAGAAGCAGAAAAAATACTTAAAAATGCAACCGATTTAGTAGAAAATACGCTCAAAGAACTAAAAAATGCAAAGAAAAATGATTTAGAAGCAACACGCCAATTTAAAGAAGCAAAACGCACCTTAGCAGCCGAAACATCCGAGATACAACACGCAGAAGCAACTAAAAAAGATAATTTGCAATTAGCAGAACATTTAGAATTTAATGATACCGTGGGTATGGTCGGCAATAATAGAGTAGGCGTGGTTTTAGAAGCAGATAATAAAGATAAAATAGCATTAGTAAGTTTTAATGGTTTAAAGTTTCGCTTGCCTTTTCATCAATTATATTTAACAAAAAAAGTAATCCAACAAGCAAAAAAAGCCATCCCATTAAAATTAGACGTTAATACAAAATTAGATTTGCGTGGCTACCGAGCAGAAGAAGCATTACAAGAAGTAGATAAATTTATTTCAGACGCAATTCACGGCAGTGTGGACTTTGTAAGCATAATTCACGGGAAGGGAACAGGCGTTTTGCGAGAAGTAATACATAACTACTTAAAAACATTTACAGCAATAAAAAGTTTTAGATTGGGCGAGATATATGAAGGTGGCAGCGGCGCAACCTTCGTGTATTTTAGGTGATATGTAACTATAAAAATGTTATGCCGTATCAAATTCGGTACAATAAAAGACAGAAATTTTTATTTTTATAGATTGCAATTTATTTGTAATACAAGAAAAAATATTAAAAAATAAAAAAATTTGGAAAATTGAAATAAAAAAGTTATTTTTGTAATAATAATTTTTCGGAGAACAAAATGAAAGTATTTTGTTTGACGGCGGGAGAGACCGCAAACAAATTTATAGCGAAAATATTCCTCGCTATCGTAGTGTTCACTTCACTTTCTCTTATAGAAGCGAACGCACAAAAAATTTATGTATCTAACTCTACTACGAGTAATGCTATGCGAATAGGTAGATCTGATGCAACTTATCCATGTCAAATAAGTTTTGGACAAGGTAATTTATCCTCTGGTAATGAAGGTCTATGGTATATAGGTCATAATACTTATGGATTTAGTATGGGGAGAGTTTGGAATGCTGTTGACCTATATGGGACCCTTCCTGCATCAACAGTATATGCTGTGTATATTAGCAGTAGTAATGGAAGTGTTGGAATTCACAAATCTAATCCTTCTAATTCTTATAAATTAGATGTTGATGGTTTGATTCGTAGTTCTAATGGTGTATGTAATTCTGACCGCAGATACAAGCGTGACATCCAGCCAATCAATAATCTTGATAATTTATTCAAGGTTAACTCGGTGCAATATAAAGCATCAGACCAGGCATTAAAAGAGCAGTTAGAACTCTTTAAACAAGAAAATAAATATATGCCTGAACAAGATTTTAATTCAAGAATATCTGACTTCGAAAGTAAGATAGCAGAGCGAAACGCCGATACAAGAACATATTTCGGGTTCATCGCTCAAGAATTAAAAGAAGTATATCCTGATTTAGTATATGAAGATGATCAGGGCTACTTGGCTGTAAACTACGTAGGTTTGATACCTGTATTAGTTGATGCAATTAAAGAATTAAAAGCAGAAATTAACGAAATGAAAGGCAAAAATAGAGAAAGTGCGCCTTCTAATATTTCATCTGCTGTTCTTTATCAGAACAATCCTAACCCGTTTTCAGAAAGAACTGAAATTAAATTCTATGTTCCTGAAAATGCGTCAAATGCTTTTATTTGCATTTACGATATGGTAGGAAGCCAACTAATGAAACTCAATGTAACGAAAGGTTACGCATCGCTCTTTGTCAATGGTAGCGAACTAAAGCCGGGAATGTATTTATATTCCTTAATAGTTGACGGCAAAGAGATAGACACTAAACGAATGATCCTTACGGATAATTAAGGAGGGTATGCCAATGTCACAAAAAGTTTTTATAGCGGGCACGCTTATAATATGCTTAATGATGTTAGGTTCATGTGATGCTTCTGGCGGCGGTCCGCCAGAGCCACAACCAGAAGATTCAACGAAAGAAAGTAATTCTATTGTTGGAACTTGGTACCAAGTCGGTTCTACTGAAAATATAGGCGTTAAAGTTACTTTTACAGAAACAACGCTTACTGCATATGCCTATGACGATCGCTATCCTGAAGATATGTGGAAGCGATGGTATGATAATGTTGATTATAGCATTATCTCTAAAAATGAAATAAAATTATCTGGTTTGCCTTTGCCTTATACCTGGTCAAGGGATGATGGAACTCATATTACCGAATTTACTCTTGATAATGATACATTGATTATAGACCATTTTATTCAATATTTTATTCATGTTCTATATCCACTAAATATGGGTGGTATTGCTTTAATTAGGGAGTGGGAGTATTAAAAATGGGAAATAAAATCATTATCCTATCATTATTTGTAATTCTTTATTCAGTGCCAACATTTTCACAGGATTATTATTGGTTTAAAGAAGAAAAAGTTTCTATTAAGAAAATTGAACATAGAAACTATTATCTATTTTTTGATGCTCAACAAAAAATAGAAAATTTAGAAATAAACTCAAAAAGAGTTTTTAATAAAACATTAAACTGGGCTTTAGGTAATTTTGAGGAAAACGAACTAGTAGAGTATGTTTCACCTGCCGTTATTATTCCAAGTAATGATACTTTAAATTTTTCTAATTTATTTTATGTCAGATTAAAAGATAAAAAAGACGTAGGACTATTAGAAAGAACGGCAAAAGAAAACAATGTTGAAATACTTGGTAACAATGAATTTATGCCATTATGGTATACTTTGTCTTGTAGTAAAAAATCAACTGGTAATGCTTTAGAAATGGCAAATTTATTTTATGAAAGTAAATTATTTTCTATTGCAGAAGTGGATTTTCTTGTTCATTATAAACCTCAATGTGTTAATGATACACATTTTGGTAATCAATGGAACCTTAGAAACACAGGACAGAATGGCGGAACACCAGGAATAGACATTAATTATTGTAATGCTAGCAGTATTACAACTGGTAATTCTAATATAATTGTTGCAGTGTTAGATCAAGGTATTCAAAGAAACCATCCCGATTTGCCAAATATTCATTCATTAAGTTATGATGCACAAACAGGAGTTTCACCAAGTATATTATACTTAAACTTTTTTAATCAAAATCATGGAACTCCATGTGCAGGAATAATAGGTGCGAATTCTAACAATAATTTGGGAATGGCAGGAATTGCTCCAAACTGTATGTTAATGGATATTAGCCATAGTTTAAGCAATACACCAAATATTCATCAGGAATTAGCGAATGGAATAAATTGGGCTTGGCAAAATGGTGCTTCAATAATTAGTAATTCGTGGGGAGATGCATCAGCACTTAATAGCCATCTTATAGATAATGCTATATCTAACGCTTTAACACAAGGTAGAAGCAATAAAGGAACTATAGTTGTATTTTCTTCTGGCAATGATAATATTGATGTTCTTTATCCAGCAAATTCTAATCCGAATATTATTGTTGTTGGTGCAGTTGATAGATGTGGAATTAGGTCAGGCAGAATAGACGTTGTACCAAATTCCTGTGATCCTTGGTCACCATTTTCTAAACCAGGTAGTTGTTTTGGACAGACATTAGATATTGTTGCTCCAGGTACGAATGTTCCGACTACGGCTACTATCAGTACTTATGATATGGAATTTGGTGGCACTTCTGCTGCGGCACCACATATAGCTGGTGTCGCCGCATTAATGTTATCAAAAAATCCAACGCTTACGCAGAAGCAAGTAAAAGAAATTATTGAGCGAACTGCACAGAAAGTAGGCGGATATTCCTATCATAACAATAATACGGACCGCCGTAACGGCACTTGGCATGAACAAATGGGCTATGGTCTCGTAGATGCCTACAAAGCTGTTTTAAGAGCAGATTGTTGGAAGAATATCCACGATGAAATTATTAATACTAATCGTCCTCAAGTTCAGGGTTGTGTTATTGATGTTAAGAATACAACAGTAACTAACGGAGTAACATTAGAGTTAAATGCTACCGAAAAAGTTGTCATAGAATCTATAACCATAGATGAAGGTGCAGGTTTCGTAATTTGGTAGTTTTTATACAAACGGTAGGGGCGGGCTTCTGCTCTTGCCGTTTTTTTATAAAAAATAAAAAGATTTGGAAAATTGAAATAAAAAAGTTATTTTTGTAATTTAAATGTGAGGCGCCGGTAGCTCAGCTGGATAGAGCACCAGCCTTCTAAGCTGGGGGCCACTGGTTCGAATCCAGTTCGGCGTACTTTATATTTTATGTATCCTATCCGCAAGATAGGATACTTTTATTTTAAAATTAATTTTATTATTTTTGTATATTTAAATTATTGCTACACATTATGACACAAATAGAAAATGCTACAAAAGGTATTATTACCACTGAAGTAGAACTTGTCGCAAAAGCCGAAGGAATTTCTCCCAAAATAATTTCTAATAACATAGCAACAGGAAGAGTCGTTATTCTAAAAAATAATTCACGTGAAAATGTTATTCCCATAGGAATCGGTGAAGGATTGAAAATTAAAGTAAATGCAAACATTGGGACTTCGCTTGAATCCTCATCTAACGAAGAAGAATTAGAAAAAGTTAAAATAATAGAATCTACGGGGGCAGATGCTTTGATGGATTTATCTACGGGGCAAAATATTGACATAACGAGAGAGAAAATTCTTGCTGCCAGCAATCTTCCATTAGGCACCGTTCCTATGTATCAAGCAGGTAAAGAAGCAATAGATGAAAAAAACGATATAGCAACTTTATCAGTTGAAAAAATTTTTTCTGATATAGAAAAACATTGTAAATCGGGAGTAGATTTTATTACTGTTCATTGTGGTGTGACTCGTTTTGTTGTGTCGCAGGTGGAAAAACATCGTAGAACTACGGGAATTGTTTCTCGTGGCGGCTCTATGCTTGCTGCTTGGATGAAGGCAACAGGAAATGAAAATCCGCTATACGAATATTATGATAGATTGCTTGAAATTGCTCACACTTACGATGTAACTCTTTCGCTTGGTGATGGATTAAGACCAGGTTGTGGCAATGATGCAGGCGACCAACCACAAGTTGCCGAAACAATAATCCTCGGCGAACTTGTTAAAAGAGCAAGAAAATCAGGTGTTCAAGCAATGATAGAAGGACCAGGACACGTCCCTATTCATAAAATTGAAAGTATAATTAAATCAATAAAAATGCTTACCGATTACGCTCCATTGTATGTTCTCGGACCGTTAGTTACTGATATTGCACCTGGTTATGACCATATTACATCTGCTATTGGAGGAGCAATGGCAGGAATGTATGGTGCAGATTTTTTATGTTATGTTACTCCTGCCGAGCATTTGAATTTGCCTAATGTAAAAGATGTTAGAGAAGGAATTATTGCTGCAAAAATTGCCGCACATACCGTAGATATAGCAAACGGACATATTGATTCTATTCAGCAAGATAAATTAATGAGTGAGGCAAGATATAGTTTAGATTGGCAAAAGCAACGAGAATATGCCATTGATAAGTGTGTATTTAATGATATAGATAAAGGTAATCCTTGCACTATGTGTGGGAATTATTGTTCTATGAAAATATATAAAAATTATTTTTAGAGTTATAGTAAATATATGATAATTTATAAAAAAGATGCAGCAATAAGTTCAGTATGACAGATTTTTACTTGTAATACTGAACTCGTTTAGAAATCTCTCTTATTATACTTTTCTCTGTCATAGATTGTGGTTTTGTTATTTTATTATTTTTGTATTATTTTTAATATCAAATTAATCTGTTGTGCATTAATGTTTTTTTGCATTTTGCATCTATTGGATTTGGCATTGCTTCAAAAAAAACATTATGGTTCTAAAAAATAATGCACAACAGGTAACATAAGTATATTTATACAAAAAAAACGTATTTTTGAAGTTTATAAAGTAATTTAATAATTGTATGGCAAAAACTTTAAATAAAAAACCTTCAAATCAAAAAAATAATATCGCTAAAAATATTATACCCGAAAAATTTCAAAACGCAATTTTAGTAACATTATTGTGTGTTTTGATACTTATATTTTTCAGAGAACCATTGTTTGGTGATGGCAGTTTTTGGGGAGCAAGCGATAGTATAATTGGAGTATGTTTTAAAAACTTTTTAGAGCAAGCAGACCAATTTCCTCAGTGGGTACCTTATATATTTGCAGGGTTACCTGGATATGCTGCAGCAATATTTCATGCTGTTAAAATCTGGGATTTCACATATTTACCATTCCAATATGCAGCCGAAATATTAGGATATATATTTAACAGCGATGCAGCAAAGTGGATGTTTTGGTATTTAATAATGGTATCGGGAATGTATTTCCTGATGAGGCAACATAAGTTCGAAAGATTAATTTCGTTTTGGACAGCATTTGCATTTATCTTTTGCACAGGAATACTTGCTTGGATAATAATAGGGCATAATGCAAAAGAAATGACCTTTGCAGTCACGCCGTGGATATTCTTTATGATGGAAAAAATTAAAGAAAAAATATCCTTGCTTAATGTCGTTATATTAACCATTCTAATGCATATAATGTTGGCGGGAGGACACGTCCAAATTATATTTTATATTGCTTGTGTGGTGGTAATATATTTAATTTTTGATTTAGTATCAAAATTAATGAAAAAAGAAAATTGGATGTCAGTTGTCAAATTAATCGGTGCATTTTTTATTGCATCGGCGTTAGCATTTTTAATGTCTGCTGATAAGTATTTAGTAACATTAGAATATGTGCCTTATTCTACTCGTGGCTCATCGCCAATAACAGAACGAATAAATGAGACAACAACAGATAAAGCAGTGTCCAACAAACGAACAGAAGAAGATTATAAATATGCTACATCGTGGTCTAATAGTCCTGAAGAACTAATAGATATGTTTGTGCCGAGTTATCACGGATTCGGTAAAGTAAATTATTCGGGGTATCTAACTAACAATCAGGAAGTCCGATTAAATACATACTGGGGGCAAAAACCATTCGAAGATGCTACTCCTTATATGGGAGCAATAGTGCTGTTTTTAGCACTTATTGGTATATTTAGATTTTTCAGAGAAAGCGTATTTGTGAAGGCATTAACTATTACTTCTATCTTTGCAATACTACTTTCATTTGGATACACGATGCCTGTATTATATGATTTATTTTTCTATTACGTTCCAATGTTTAGTAGTTTCAGGGCACCCGTAATGGTATATGTATTATTACATTTTGCTATGCCTATACTTGCAGCATTTGGACTGAAAGCATTATGTGAAATGCGTGAAAAATATGGAAACTTTAAAACACTACCTAATACAGATAAAATACCTTTATTAATATTTTTGTGTAGCATTGGTATATTTATTATTGCAGGTTTTATATTTGCAAATGGTTTTGAAACATCTTATATAGCCGATGTCAGCAACGCACTAAATAAATATTACGGCGAACAAACTGCACCATATATTGCACAATTTGCTTTTGATAATGCTGTTTCTGATTGGACTATAATCGGACTACTTTGCTTTATACTTGCTATTTTATCTTATATTTTTGTTAATAAAAAACTTTCTCCAAATGTTTTTGTTATTGCTGTTATTATAATTACTATGATTGATTTATGGAGAATATCTAATAGGTCAATGGAGTTTGTTTCAAAGTCAATCGAAAAACAGCCCTTCCAACAAACAGATATTATTAATTATATAAAAAGCGATTTAGAAAACGAAAGATTTAGAATATGCGACCTTGCTTCTAATGTTCCTAACTATTCTGCTTACTTTTTTATAGAAAACGTTAATGGGTATATACCTACAAAATTGAGAACATACCAAGATATGATGGACATTATGTGTGGTGGCTCTACTTCTACTGTTTCACATCCGTTTTTGTGGGATTTAATGAATGTAAAATATATAATTAGTGATAAAGAATTAGGCGGTCAGCCGTTATTCCAATCTCAACAAACAGGACATTATATTTATTATAATCCTTCGTATTGTAGTAGAGCATTTTTTGTAGATTCGGTTATAGTAGAACCTGACGATTATAAAATATTGATGCAACTAAATTCTAAACTTGATAAAACAATAGGTTATTATACACACAATTTTAATCCAAAAACACTTGCTTATATTGAAAAGCCACTCTCCGAAGATATAGTTCCAAGCGGTCAATACGCTTTAGAAATGAAAGAATTAGAAATGCAATTACAAAAAACAGACCCTACTTATAAACTCGCCGATAGTGTTGTTGTTCCTGATTTTGTTCCTAAAGCAAAAATCGTAGAATATAAAAATGAATATATAAAAATAGAAACCGAAACAAAAGGACAACATTTATTAGTCCTATCAGAAATGTATTATCCTGTCAGTTGGAAGGCATATATTGACGGACAAGAAACAGAAATATATAAAACAAATTTTGGTTTTAGAAGCGTTGTTGTTCCTGCGGGAGAACATACAGTAGAATTTAAGTTCACATCTGAAATGTTCACACTTGGTCGTAATTTAAGTGCAGGCACTAACATTGCCGTCATCATAGCACTAATTATCGGAATAGTGTTAGAACGAAAAAGAAAGAAAATGTAAAAAATATCTGTATTAATTACTATTTTATGCCGAACTTGTTTCGGCATTTTTTCTATTGGCTTGCAATTAAATTATTTTTTCTTATTTTTGCAAATAAAAAATTGTTTAACAGTTAAATACTAATAAAAATGCAAAACAAAAAATTAAAACTCCAAGAAAAATTAGACCAACTCGCACAAAAAGGTGAAGGACTATGTAGTTATTTAGATTCAACTGCTATTCTACATAGGAAGATGATGACAGATATTATTGAAAATATCAATAATATTATAAAAAATGAAGATTATGAAAGGGCTGAGGAAAAAATAAACGCTGCATCGCGTCT
The DNA here is from genome assembly GCA_009777815.1 of Bacteroidota bacterium. Classification (GTDB taxonomy): domain Bacteria; phylum Bacteroidota; class Ignavibacteria; order Kapaibacteriales; family UBA2268; genus WRLB01. The sequence goes on along the minus strand of WRLB01000012.1, from coordinate 18,660 downwards.
AATTAAAATTATAGAAGTTAATAGCATTGCCAAACAAATAAGAGATGAAATGGATAAAATAATAAAATTATAAATCAAAATTAATACTTAACTATCTCTTAATTTTTATGTTTCACATAGAAACAATTTGAGTTCTATATACTATAATATCTAAAGATATTATGCTGTGGTTGACAAAACATGGAACTTTTTGTTTTTATGAGATTATATAAAGATATTTTTTCATTTTTATTTAAATTATTAAAATGTGAAAATAATGTTTTGTTTTCAAAAAAAACGTTATATTTGCAATATAATATTAAGTATTTATATAAAATTAAAATGGATAAAAAAGAACTATTTAATTTAATATCAAAAATTACAGGATTAGAATTATCAGGTAAAACAAGAAAAGAAGCCGATTTAATAGGCGAAAGAGAAGTTCCCGAAGAAGTTTATTTCGGTGTGCAAACTTTACGTGGAATAGAAAATTTTCAAATAAGTGAAAAGACAATAAAAGATTTTCCATATCTAATTGTTGGTCTCGGATATGTAAAAAAAGCAGCAGTTATTACTAATACAGCACTTGGTTTTATAAGTAAAGATATCTGCGATGCAATATGTCAAGCGTGCGATGAAATTATTGCAGGAAAGCATCATGAACATTTTATTGTGGATTTAATACAAGGTGGTGCGGGGACATCAACTAATATGAATGCCAATGAAGTTATTGCTAATAGGGCATTAGAGATACTTGGTTTATCAAAAGGTGATTATAAAACTATTAGTCCTAATGACCATATTAATTGTTCTCAATCTACAAATGATGCTTATCCTTCATCAATTCATCTTGCTTTTTTGCTTTATAATAGAGATTTAATTAGTTCTCTAAATTTACTTATAGAATCATTTAGAACTAAAGCAAAAGATTTTTCAGATGTAATAAAAATGGGAAGGACACAACTTCAGGATGCTGTTCCGATGACACTTGGTCAAGAATTTAATGCGTTTGCTAATACACTTTCTTACGAGGTTGAAAACTTAAATTGCGGTGTTTCTTGGCTTGAATACATTAATATGGGTGCAACTGCAATAGGTACGGGTATTAATTGTCATTCTAAATATCCTGCAATGTGTGTAGGAGAAATTGCAAAGATGACGGGATTTGATTTAGAATTATCTTCTGATTTAATTGAATCAACTCCTGATACATCTGGCTTTGTTTCATATCATGGTGCAATAAAGCGTCTTGGTATTAAACTATCTAAAATATGTAATGATTTGCGTTTATTAACTTCTGGTCCGCGTGCTGGATTATATGAGATTAATCTTCCTCGGATGCAGCCCGGTTCATCTATTATGCCGGGTAAAGTTAATCCTGTTATTCCTGAGGTAGTTAATCAGGTTTGTTTTAAGGTTTTTGGTAATGATACTACAATTAATTTTGCATCTGAGGCGGCACAACTTCAACTAAATGTTATGGAGCCAATAATTGTAGAAGCATTGCATGAATCTATTTCATATTTGATTAATGCAATGGATACTTTGCGTATTTATTGCGTAGATGGTATTACTGCAAATGCTGATAGATGTAAAGAGATGGTTCTTCATAATATCGGTATAGTAACTGCACTTAATCCTATTATTGGTTATAAAACAAGCACCACGATCGCCAAAGAAGCATTAGAAACAGGACGAGGCGTATATGAATTAGTATTAGAAAAAGGTATTTTAGATAAAATCACATTAGATAAAATACTTGACCCTAATAGTATGTGTAATTTTAATTTGTAAATAAATCAAATATGCTATGCTGAATTTATTTCGGCATCTACTAATTTATATAAGGGGATTCCGAAACAAGTTCGGAATGACAGATGACATACAAAAAACCTTATTTTTACAATAATTATAATGATATATAATGGGTATTAGGAATTCTTTTAAGATAAAGATTGTTATTATTGCTGCTACTATTACTGCTATTAGTATCTTGTCGTTTATGAATTACAAGCAAAGTATGGTTAGTTCGGATATGAATATGTTAAGTGTGGGTTATTATTGGACATCACCTACTTTGGTTGCTGATTATCATTTTTCTGTTTATAAGCCGAATATTGAGTATAAGGCAGAAGTTCAAATTGCAAGAGATAGTGTGCCGCCGATATTTATATTAGATGGATATGCTAATACTAATTTAATAGATAGAACAAATCATTTAGTAGAGTGTTTAATTATCAAAGATGAAACTAACCTTTCTGCATTTGTTACTAATTCGCTAATAACTTTATTTTATCAGCAACAAGAACCGATTCAATTGAATGAAATAAGAAAAATTAATATACATCTACTCCCTTTCTTACAGCAAGTTTACAAAAATGGTTACATTGACCAATTAAAGGATAGGTTTAAGGTGAGTGATTTATTTGCTGTTCGCATCTACCCTAATATAGAATATCATATAGAAAAGGCATTGGTTTATGATAAGCAAATGTTATCTATTGATTTACAAAACTTTTGTTCGGCTAATTTTAATGATACTACGGCTCCTCTGATTGTTGAAATGTTTTATAAGATGCTCCAACCTAATTTAACGTATTCTGAAGAACTTACTAATAGAGCAATGATTTTAGCAGAACAATCTGTCCGTAAAACACTCGGTATGGTTCATAAAGGCGAAATTATCGTCGAACGAGGCGAACGACTAACCGAACAAAAAATTAATATAATTAAATCTTATACTAACTCTAATATCGCTAAAGAAGATGATTATATTTTGCTAAAACTATTAGGAAACTTCGGACTCACTACTATACAATATTCTATCCTTATTATGTTTATTGTGATGTTGAGAAGGAAAATATGGGAAGATAATATCAATTTACTTATTTTAAGTTCTACTGTTGTAATTGTTGCATTCTTGGGATGGTCAACCTTCCAAATACAGGCACACAAACCCGAACTACCTTTAGAATATCTGGTTTTAATACCTGCTTTGTCTATGTTTATTGCTATTACTTATGATTCAAGAACTGCATTTTACACTACTGTTTCTATGGCTATGGTTCTTGCTGGCGTTCGTGGAAACGATTATTTTATCGGACTAACTATGCTATTTACGGGGTCTATTGCTGCATATTCGGTTAGAGATATTGAGGATAGGTCTCAACTATTTAGTTCTATTATTTTCATATTTATTGGCTTTGTTTTATCTATATTTGTGATAGGTCTGGAGCGGGGTAATACTTTTAATAATATGATGCCACAACTGTTGCTAACGCTTATTAATGCTATTACGGCGCCGGTTGTCACTTTTTGCTTGCTTTTAGCATTTAATAAATATAATAAAGGAATTATTACTAATATTAAACTAAATGAATACCTGAAAAGCGATATAGACCACCCACTGATTGCTGAATTAAGAGAGAGAACGCAAGGAACGTTCGAACATTCACGCGAGGTTTCGCAATTAGCAACTATAGTCGCTAAAGCAATAGGTGCAAATCATATATTGGTGCAAGTAGGGGCTTTATTCCACGATATTGGAAAAGCCAATAATCCTACCGCTTTTACAGAAAATAAGGAGCAATATAGGTTAGAACCACATAAAAAACTCACTCCGCACGAAAGTGCAAAAAAGATTATCTCTCATGTAATTAATGGAATAGAAAAAGCAAAAAAATATAATATTCCGCAATCTATTATTGATTTTATTCCGCAACATCACGGAACTTTTTTAGTTAAGCATTTCTACAATGTTGCTCTAAATGAAGCAAAAGATGGCGAGATTATCAACGAAAATGATTTTAGATACCCTGGTCCTATTCCTCAATCAAAAGAGACAACTATACTAATGATATGCGATTTCGCAGAAGCAATTTCTAAAGCATCAGACCATTTTGAAGGTTTTCAAAAGTTGTTCGAAGAGAATATCGAAGAGCGAATAAAGGACGGGCAATTTAATAATTCCGATGTCAGTTTGCGTGAATTAGAGACGATAAAAGAAGTTCTATACGCAGAAATTAAGGGCAAAATACATCGCAGAGTTAAATATGCAGTAGCAAAAAATAAAGAAGAAGATAAAAAGTAAATTCAGTGTTATGCGAGCAAAAAACCTGTCCTGCTGAACTCGTTTCGGCATCTATATCTGATATCCAATTATACAGCAAGGGGGCAAGCCCCCTTGTTAAAAAGGCGATTATTTAACACGGGGGCTTGCCCCCGTGATGAATTAGGGGATTCCTAAACAAGTTCGGAATGACAATAACGAAAAACCTGTCCTGCTGAACTTGTTTCGGAATCTGCAAATTCTCAATCATCATTACCATAATATTTTCTGCGAAAACGCTGCAAATTATTATGCACTTTCTCATTAATATTTTATTAGACACTTATTTTTATTTTTTTAAGATGCAAATACTGAATATTTTTAAAAGTGTGTAAAATACTTCACATTTCCGCTTTTTTTGAAAAAGAATCTTTTAAAAAATGCCTTTTTTATATAAAAAAATAAAATTTTAGTTGTTTTGTGTAATTATTTCATAAAAAAAGTTTATTTTTGTAATCAATATAATATTCGGAGAATATATGGCTATCAGAAAAAAGCCAACAAAAAGTTTAAATCTGCAAAAAGCAGATGTGCCTATAGTAAAAATAGAAAATAAAGGCACCAAATTAAATAATAGTAACTATTTATCAGTTATTGATATAATAGCGAATACAAAGACATCTATAATGAATAGAACGATGTCCAGCGTTACTGGATTAGCAAAAGGAGGTGTATATAAGTTTTTCAATAGACGACTGTTAAAGTTTTCAACAATCGTCCTTCTTATCTTTTTTTCAGTTGCTATTACTAATGAAGTAAAAGCTGAACCTCTAAAATATAGCGGGCCATTAACTATTAATGGAGGACTCTATTTTGGAATTGGTGATATGTATATGATAGGAATTATACCACCTACGTATGTTTTCATTGGATATGTTATGCCTCTTTGTGGCGGCGATTGGAGTCCATATGCTGGAATAGTAAAATTTCCAGGAAGAAAAACTATTAGTTTTGATGAATCAGATTTTATATATATGCTGTCTTTAGAATATAATAGTAATACTCTAACAATAATTCCGAAACATCAGCAAACTGAAATTGCTGTATACAGCGTTAATGGTGGGCTACTATTACAAAGTCAATCTAACTCTATAAATAATAGCATTGTTTATGAAGACATTCAATGTAATTCTACTTATATAATTGTGTATAAATATAATGAAACAATAAATTATATGCAATTTCTTATTTCTAATAACACTCTTTATACCGGAGGTACCAGATAATGACAAAACCAATCATCTTAATATTAATGATATTATCATTAGGTCTGCCACAATATATTTATAGTCAGTCAACGTTCACGTTTGCTGATTCAACTAATATAGACCAATTTAAAATTGAAGTAAGAGAACTTTTAAATCAAGCAAGGGAATTTGAATTATCCCAAGGACGTGAAATTATTTTTTCCGACCAAACTGATTTTCATTGGGATGTTCAATTAGGACGAACTTCGCTTGACACAACAATAAAATACTATTTAAATAGTGATTCGGTTTCAATAACTAAACTAAATGCTATATCAAGATACGGCGTTATTAGTAATGGTGATACAATTAGTTATTGCAACAATGATCAATACACTGATGCATATATTGGCGGAAGTGCATATATTTTTCAAGGAGCAGAATTACATACAACAAATACTTCGCCTTCATATGTTTACATAGTTGACGCATTAACAGGCGATACGTTAGTGTATGAAGAATTACAGTATGTAAATGTTTCAAATACTCCTACTGCAGTATTTTCTGACCCTACGGGCGAGGACTTGGGAATGATGGTATTGCTAAGTGCCATAGAAGGAACTTATGGTGGCACAGCAACAAATATACCTGGTGCTATATATGAGTCAAGTTATAAAAACATATATGATGTATCATTAATAGATAACAAAATTGTCATCATATATTTTATTGACAAAGAAACAGGTAAAGTATTTCATTCTAGGACTCGAATCCCAAACTAAAAGTTCACTTTTTACTTCACTTCAAGCAGGTCTTTTATAAAGACCTGTTTTTTTATAGTGATTTCTAAAATGCTGTCATTTCTAACAAAAACGTTGTCCTGCTGAACTTGTTTCAGCAGGACAGGATTATAGGTTGCCGTGTAAAATAAATACTATCCCCGCTCGCACGTTTTTGCATAATAATAAGCATAAATGTTTTTATGTGTAATATTGTGCTTTTTATGTTAAGTTGTTAAGTAAGCCGTAAGTGTGTGTATTTATGCTATTTCTGTGTAATTTGGGTGAGGTTTTCTGTTAATTGGCATATTTTTTTGTAATAGTTATTGTGGTTTAATTATATCCAAATAATGTTATGAAAATTAAAAAGTTTATCGCCGCTAATATGAAAGAAGGAACCGAATTAATTAAAAAAGAACTCGGAAATGATGCAGTTATTCTGTCTAATAGACCTACGAAAACTAAAACAGGAATGGATGCTGTGGAAATAGTTGCAGGTTTGGAAACTATTAAATCGCCTCAAGAAAATAATAAAATGTCCCAAGAAAATACTAAAACGTCTCATCCCAATTTGCTACTTAATTCGCTTGATAATACGCTGAATCAGAAACTTTTTGCTGAAGTTAATTCTATTAAAAGCATTATTGCCGATGTTTATGAAAATGTTAAATATAAATATATTGGGACGATGACGGAGCCATTGTCGCGCATTTATAAGATAATGAAGGACTCTGATTTTAGTGAAGATATGTGTCTTAATATTATTGGTAAGATTAGTGCTAAAGGGCTTGCAAATGATTATAAAAAGGCGATAAATGAGGCAAGAAAACTTTTGCTTGCTGATATTTCGTTCGTAAATCTTATTAATGATGAGCAAAAAAATGATAAAACGAAGCAAATAATTACTTTTATTGGCTCGGCAGGATGTGGCAAAACTACTGCACTTATTAAAATTGCGATAGGTGCGAAATTGATAAATGAAGCAAAGGTTTTAGTTATTTCTACTGATACTTTTAGGGTCGGTGCAACGGAACAATTACAGATGCTTACAGGGATTGCGGGCATTAATTTTATAAATACTTATAGCAACGAGGAGTTAAGTAAGGTGCTAAATGAAGAAACAAAATATGATATGATTTTTATAGATACTGAGGGGAAAAATCCTAATAATAAGAGCGAGATAAATGATTTGCTTGCCCTTCAAGATACGATAAATACTATGTCTATGTATAATAATAAAACTAATTTGATATTGAGTGCTACGAGTTCTTTGAGTTTTTTGAGTAGTAATATACGGGGTTATAGTTCTTTGGATATAAGTTCGGCAATTATTACGCGGACAGATGAAAGTTTTGGGCTTGGCAATGTTATAACGGCGCTGCATAATAAGGATATTCCGATAAGTTATTTTAGTAATGGGCAGCGTATTCCTGATGATATAGAGCAGGCAAATAATGATATATTGAATGAATATTTATTTGCAATCCGTTAAAATTTATTATTAGCGGGTTAAATTTTATTAATAATTAGTTAAAAAAAATTAGTTCTTTGTATTGAAAAAAGTGAATCGGATCCGAAATAAGCAGAATCGGATACTGCTTAAGCAGTCAAATCGACTGCTTAAGGAGTCAAATCGACTGCTTAAGGAGTCAAATCGACTGCTTAAGCAGTTAAATCGACTGCTTAAGGAGTCAAATCGACTGCTTAAGGAGTCAAATCGACTGCTTAAGCAGTTAAATCGACTGCTTATTTCGCATCCGATTAATGTAATTTTTACATAATTTAAGATTAAATGGTGTCTAAATATAGTAAATTAGGGGATTCCGAAATAGAGTTTATAAAAAAACAGATAAAAATTGCTTCCTATCTGTTATAACCTTATTTTGTATTTTAAAAATTTATTAATTAGATAACTATATAGAAAATAGTTAAGAAGGGATTACAAAAATAATAAAAAAAAGTGAAATAAAGTTATTTGTAATAAAAAAACAGATAAAAATTGCTTCTTATCTGTTAAAAATAACTATAAAGGAGAATATTCACATAAGAATGTGAAATCATATATAACACAAAAATAAAATACAAAAATAATAAAAATAAATGAAATAAAGTTATTTGTAATAAAAAAAACAGATAAAAATTGCTTCTTATCTGTTAAAAATATAATTAAAGGTAATTCACATAAAAATGTGAATATTATGAATAAAAAAAAATACATTACAAAAATAATAAAAATAAATGAAATAAAGTTATTTGTAATAAAAAAACAGATAAAAATTGCTTCTTATCTGTTAAAAATATATTTAAGGAACAATTCACATAAAATGTGAATATTATGAAAAAAATAATATTGAATTACAAAAATAATAAAAAAAAGTGAAATAAAATTATGCCAAAGAAAAATAAAGAATTGCAGGAAATCAATATAACAGAAAATAATAATCAAATCGTAAAAGCAGATGCTAATGTTAAAGGCGAAATTGCTAAAACTAATGGCAATTCGCTTCCTATTTCTGATAATATATCCAATAATAAAAAATCAACTAAAGCAGAATTAAAAGAAAAACAATTAAGAAAAACTGCTCTGAAAATCAAACAATATGCAGATATTTTAGAAAACGATAAAGAACTGCAAATTAAACAACGTAAAGAAGAAAAAAATATAAAAAAAGGTATTAGAAATGCAATTTTACTAATGATTTCAATAGTAGGATTGCCTTTCGGTGTGTTCAAACTAATAAAAAATTTAAAGAAAAAACAAGCAATCAAAAGCCCCTTCGAGTTAAGAAAAATAATAATAATAGAAGAAGCATTAAAAAAACATAATGATAAAAATAGACGGATTTTAGAAGTATATAAAGAAGAAAAAGAACGAATAAAACGATTAAAAAAGTTGCCATTTAAGATATTAAATCACGTTAATTTTTTAATATCAATGTTTTTAATAATATTGTTTTTTTTCATTTTAGATGTAGGTATAGCCCCAACGGCATTGGTATTATTTACTTCGTTTTGCTTTTGTTATTTTTTGATAGGAGTGTTGATGCATTTAGTATTCTATATGGTTGCAGAAAATAAAACAAGAGAAAAAATGGCTAAATTAGAAGAAGAAAAGAATAGATTGCTCGCAGAAGAAAAATTAAAAGCAGACGAACTATTAAGAGATAAAATAGATAAAGAAAGAAAACGTTTCGAAGAAATAGAAAGATTACGCATCCAAGAAGAAAAACGCAGAATAGTAGAAGAAGAACAATTACGCATATTAAAAGAAGAAGAAGCACGAATAAAAGCAGAAGAAGAACAAAAGATGTTAGAATTAGAAGCAGAAAAAGAACGCATAGTTCAAAGCAAACGGAATAAATTTATGCAAAAAGTAATAGAACTTCCGCCTCCACCAACAACAGCAGAACTTGCACAAGAAAAAGAGATATTAAAAAATGAATTCGACAGGAACTTATTAACAGAAATAGAAAGTAAATTTACAATACCCGATATAAGCGGAATAGAATATTTTAGCGATAGAGATAGATTGCAAAAAGAATACAGCGGCGATATACTATTCAAAGATATAGATAGTAGCGAAGAAGCACTGAACCAAGAATTAGATAATACAATGCTCCAAGCAGTTAAAAAAGTTCGTCACGAAAGCGATGATATAACAGATTTTGATACAACAGATATTGAAGAAGCAAAAGGAGTTATATTCAGAAAAGCAAGAATGCAAGTAGAAAAACATAACACATCAGAAGAAGAACTATCCGAAAAAGAAGAAAAAGAAATGAAAGGTAAAGCCGTCAGCGGCAAAAGTTTTATGATACTAAAACAAATGCTGAAAGATGAATAGAGATTTTTTGTCCTGCTATGTTTAATGCTACATAACACTTTTATATATTATGCACATTGCACAGGAACGATTAATTGATACCTAACATAAAAAAACGGCAACACATAAATGGTGTCGCCGCTTATTTTTTATACATAACGAACTCTTTAGGATATTTTATCTGTTTTATAGTTCATTTGTATATAGTTGGATAGGATAGTTTATTCAAATTTTTTAACTATCTCGTCATATTTTGCTATTTGGTCTTCTGACCTTTCAGCATCTTCCAACTTTAGTTTTAATTCATTAGCAGTATTAAGAAGTTCGTCAGTAGGTTGATTTTCTTCTTTTGCTTTTAAGAAAGCATCTGCTAACTGATCAAGTTCTAAAAGCATATCATCTACGCTTGGTGTAGCATCTTCATTTGTAACATTTTCTATTGCTACGTCTTGATCTTCTTGGGTAGCTTCTTCTTTGTTGCCACCACACGCATTTAGCGTCAATGCAATAAACATTGCAAACAACAAGTAAAATAATTTACTTAACATGGGTTTATCCTTAGCAGTTTTTTACGTGGGTGCCACCACATTTATGAAAAAAAATAATCTAACTTTTTATTGTTTTATGCCAAACATAAAATACAAATATAATAATTTTTTTTGAAATAAAAAAACTTTTTTATTTATATGTTAAACATAAAATACAAATATAATATTTTTTTTTGAAATAAAAAAACTTTTTTATTTATATGTTAAACATAAAATACAAATATAACTTTTTTTGAAATAAAAAACTTTTTTATTTATATTTTTACACATATAAAAAAAGGACTACGAATGTAGTCCTTTATGTTTTTGTGTAATAAGAAACTATTTAACAACGTTAAATTGTTTTGTTATAGTTTCTTGCTCGTTTTTGATAACAAGAGTATAACTTCCTGATACTAAATCAAATGCATTTATAGTGAAGTTATATGAACCTGACGATAACTTTTTATTGTTAAGTAGCATTACTTCTTTACCTGATAAATCGTATATAGAAATGTATATATCTTGTGTTTGACCTGTAACAAGTGTAAATTCAGATTCTAAAGTTACTGGATTAGGCGTAATATCAGATACTTCAAATATAACAGATTCTGTTCTTACTTTGCGGGTATCGGAATACTTTATTTCGCCATTAACACCAATAATTTTTAACTTATATGCGTATTCAGTATCATAATTAAGATTTCTGTCTGTAAGATTATAGTTATTTACTATAGCAGCGTTTTCAACATCAATAACATCAACTACTTTGAAAGAACCAATATGATTGTTATTAACATTAGCACGTTCTATTAAAAATGTTCTAACATTAGATTCTTTAACAGTGCTCCAACTTAATTCTACTCTATTAGAAATAGGCACAGCATCAAAATCATATAGTGCTATTGGAAGTTCATCCTCATCAGTTCCTATACTATTTTTATCTAAGAAGTCGAAAATTCCTTTCAATAGGTTATCTACTTCAGCATAATGTCTCCAATCGAATGTTACCATAGTAACAGTATTTTTCGTTGTGCTTTGTGCTAATGAAGCAATTCTATATTGGTCAGGAATTGGTCTGGAAAGGTCTAACAAAGGAATTTGAGGACGAACCACAGTATCGAACACTAAACCAATATTATTAAATCCTACCATATTATCAACAGCGCTAATTAGCAAACCGTAAGGGTCAGCATCCATAACTGTTCTGGCACCTTCAGTCCACGACCAACCTGTTTCTTTGATATTGAATATAACTCCATCCGATATTGTTCTGCCTGTAAGGGAACCCATTCTGTTAGCAAATGTATATTTTTGTCCTACAAATGTCCATACATCTACTGGCGGAACACCTACCGTTGCCTGAGATTTTCTATATAATGGAGATATAGGATGGTATTCTAATGGTCCATTTTCTGTTAAACTATCGTAAACTAAATTCGTTCTTAAATAGTTGTGTATCAAAAAATCTTTTGCATTTCTGTTCAAATACAATAATGAAAAATCAGCAAGATATAGGTCTTTTAAGAACTCTTCACTAAGTATTATTAAATTTGTTTTATTAGTTGAAGTTCCTCTTTGTAAGAAGTCGGTTAGGTTTCTCATTAACCACTTATCTTGGAAATAACGTTTAGTAAAGTCATATCTATTAACTTCCCACCTGAACTGTTCCATTGGTAAGTCGTCAGAGTAGAACAATGTTTTATACATAGTATAATCAATATTTCTGTAATCCCAAACACTTCTATCTATAATGTCATAGTCAAATCTTGGTTCTTCATCAGCCGAAATAATGTAGTTAATACGGCGGAATCCAGCAATAATTGTATCAAAATTTAACCTACCTGCAACATAATCCATATTTGTAACAGTTCTTTTTGGAACAGGAGTAAGAACTCCATTAACTGTCACGTAGTCCGTAACAGGATAATGTGTATTAGATACAGTAACTAATATATCATTAGGAGTTTTCTTAATGTAGAACCTTGCTAATTTAGAGAATTCGTTGTTATTTGGATCCATATCACCTGCTACATCTACATTTGCAACGAATAGATAACGTGGCGTTACATTTACCCGCATATTTATAAACTGCATCGGCACAGTATGACCTTGTAGTTCCCAATAAGGTTTAAATGTATTAGCAGGGACTTCAAACTCTACAATATGACCTTCACCTGGGGCTATAGTTATATTTTTTGTTTCAGTGAATTCTGCTCCAATAGTAGTTGGAATAATAGGAAATACAGAATTGTCATTACTATGATTACGTTCATCGTTATAATATGTGTCATTAAAATTATTGTTATGTATATTAACAGTTATACTGTTAGTAGCAACAGGTTCTTGGAAAATTCTTAAAGTAAGTGGATGATTGCTTAATACTCCGTTACCATTATTTCTTAACAGAACTCTTACTTTAAGTGGTTCATCTTTTCTCATAAAGTATTCAGCATCCGATAAAGGTCCTCTACCTGAATAATAAGTAGCAGGGTCTATTATATTTAGAACTTCCACGTCAGATGTAAATCTAATGCCGTTTAAGTATTGTGCACCAATGTCTAAACGTTGGTCGCCTTTTGTTCTATCAACATTATCAATATCTGTTTCGGCTTCAATTAAATACATTCCACGTTTTTCTAAAGGATTATTTATTGGCAAAGGATCTACTCTGTATCTAAATTTAGGGAATAACTCATCTGTTGTTTCAAAATCACTTATAAATGAATTATTAGTAGAAAATAGATCTGTTTTCATCCAGTTTTGCCAGTTAGATAGCGTTTTATACTCGCTTCTATAACCTTCATCAACTATAACGCCCGATATATCTGTTGTAACAGTTCTATAAGCATCAACAAGCACATTTTCATTTTTGCTATACGCATACACATTGTAATCAATATAATTATTTGATTCTGCAATTGTTGGTGCTTGGTAATATACTGCTGCTGCAAAGTTAGTGCTAATATTCGGGAACAAGAATGTAGTATCCATCATTTCTACAGCATTATTAACTATACGGGAGTTTAGCACTTTTTGAACTTTTAATCCATAGTAATCGCCTCGTGAAGTATTAATTCCGTCTTCTTCCATAATAATTGTATTATTTGCTACCAATAGGTAGTTCATAAAGTAAGAATCTCTTGCGGTGCTGAGATATAATGTATCAGAAGGTTGCCAGATATCATCGCCTTCTAATTTATATTTTTTAGATATACCTACATTGATTCCATATCTATGCACATTATTATTTCTTGGTAATAGTCCCCAAATAATATTACTATATATATTTACGCGTTCATAAGCATCGGGGAATTCTATATCCAAGTTAGTCATTTTTTCTGTGAGCATCGTTTGTTCATACTTAATTCCGCTTATGGATTTTGCCGAAGATATATTAGATATTTCGTTCTTATATACTTGCGTTCCTATAACCATAAAGCCATCCACTAATACAGAATCGGCACGGTGCCTACCACCTAAATATATTCCTGCACAATCTGCTTCATCATCTGCTGGTCCCATAATTGTCTGTCCCGTAGTATAATTATAACCGATAGGATGTTCTATTTCACCTGTTATACCATGTATTCTGTTATTGCGAATAATAGAGTTTTCATCGTTACCCATAATTATTCCTATTCTGCCTATATCGTATATCAAATTATCTTCAATTGTATTATTTCTATTAAACATACGCATTACGCCACCAAGTGCGGAGTCAACAATAACAGTATAAGTATTTGTTGTTATACCACGAACTATTTCTGTGTGGTGCTTGTAATATAAACTGCTACGGATATTGATTGATGATTCTTGACGATAAACACGAATCTGTATTGTTGTATCAGGACCATTTGTAATTATAATTGATCCTGTTGGTGTCATATCTATGCTTTTATTTAAATCGTCAAGTGTCATATCTATAGTATCTTTTACATCAATTAAGAAAGGAGAAGACACCATTCGGAAATTCAGACCTATATTTACTATACCATATGAAAATTGATTTATTTCATTACCTGAAAAAACATTATTGTAGCACGGAATAGTATCTAATCTAAATCTGTTTTCTTGATATCTTTCTTGATAAGGTGGCTTCATTCTAACTGTAATTCCTGCACTATAAGAGTTATTCATCTGTCCTATATAGTTTTCATAGTCCTTAATATACATTAAATCTGGACCAGCATAGTAATTACCGCCTAATAAATACGCCTTTGAACGAGGTTGATTAACTCCGTCTTCTATTATACAATTCTTTATTGTGATATTTCTACCATTAGTTATATACACAGGCGATCTAAACTCTTCACCACGTAAATATGGAATCAATTCTGTTGGAAGACCTGTTGGTTTTCTATAAGTTAAACGGATAGATTTATTTATACCGCCATCCCAAGTTATATGTCCATCGCTTTGATTAAAATCACGTTTCTCTAAATTTGGAACTAAATTAAGCATTGGCTCTTCTGTTCTTGATGTCACCGAATCATCGGCGGCACCAAACCACATTCCTACGCCATTCAAACTTTCTAAATTTACTCTAATAGAACCACGCTGATTAGAACGCTGAAACGAAGGAACATAGCGAACTTCATATATTATTGTAGTGTCTCTGCCCGTAGCAGGATTAAATCTTGTAGTTGATACGCCCGGTATTTTAGAACGAAAATCTAATGCAGGTGCGTCCCTCATTACTGAAGTCCAAGCCCTTTCATTATATACTTCATCTGTTAATACAAATGTCACCGGACCAGCAACACCACGGAAATGTAATGAATCTATTGTCTCGTTTATTGTTCTGAAATGCTGACCTACACCTACGTTATAATTTCCTATCAAGCCATCAATTACAGTAAAATTAAAGGTTACAGAATCACGGCAAGTTCCGGGCCATCCTGGAACAGGAGTACGCCAATCTATTCTTGAATGTATTGTAAACCTTCCGCTACTTCTGTCTACTCGCCAACCATATAAATTATTATTAGCATCTACACATGGAATTCCAACTGGACCTTCACCCGTGCCACCACGTTTAACCATATATCTATGTGGAGTGCCGGTAGCAGGCCATACTATATTACCTGTTGATTGCTCAGTTATCCAAGTTTCCATAAATAAATTATAGGACTCTGATATATCCACTAAGCCGTGATTCTCTAAATATGTGGTAATATAAAGATAACGACCTAAACTTGTCACATCTGAACGCGGCTCTAAAAAACCAATACGATCATCGCCTAATAAACAAGGATATATCTCTGATTGTGCTTTTATTGGATAACTCTCACCAGCACGCGGAAATACGTTATTAGATGTATCTCGGTCATTTATTAAATCATTGGCAAACCAACATACTGCTTCAAAATCATAATAACTGCTAATCTCTGGAGTAAAATAACCGAAATGTCTATAATCTAACGTTACACATCCTTGTGTTTCTAACGGGGAACCCGCAATAGCACGCCAAGTATAATAATTGCTTGGAGATATTAAATTTATACCATCATTTGGATAAATTGCATACAAAACCCTGTTTGTAACTTCGCCTGTAACAGGGTCATAATCACAAGTATAAACCCTAATTTGAGCATTAAAACTATCTACGGGGTTAAAACCATTGCTACAAAACGATGCACCTAATTCCAAAGGACGAGCATTAATAGGATACTCTTTTAACCTCTCAGGGGCTAAAATTACATTTGCCACCAAATCATTATCAGCAATTATATTAAAAGTAACGCTGTGATCCACATAATCATAATCTTCACCTGGTCGTTCGCTTGGAAGACGAACAAGAAGTTCTGTTCTGTATTGCCCCAATCTTATTGCAGGATTGGTAAAATCTAATGATCTACCATCACCAGACCAAACAGCAGTACCTACCGCCTGCATAACATTATATGTTATTAAGCCATTTATATCTGCATCGTTTGAAGTAAATGCAACATAATTTTGCGAAGGATTGCCAGGAGCAACCATCTCATAAATCAAATTATTCGAAGGCAATGGACCATATATACGGTAAAAACACTCTATTGGCTGACCTTGATATCGATCTTGCAATTCAGACACTTCCAATGTAAAGGAAGTAAGGGCTTCAAGCCCCGTAGGACGTGTATCAACTAAAAAATTATTGTTGCAACAAGGTGTTAAATTTACTACTTCTAATTTAGGATCCACATCCAAAGTACCAAAATCTATGTATCTGTTAGGAACAATATATTGCGAAAAATTAGCAGAATTCCACCCAGCTGTTGTAGAATGTTGTTCAAAGTTATAAACATTTCCGCCTGTTCCAGGCAAAATATTAATCCATCTATTATTACCTTTAAATACTGCATAATGACTAGCATTTGTATTTGGTGATACTGAAGGACCAAAATGAAGTCGCATTTTATTTAGTGTCATTTGATAATTTATGTTTTCATATATTATAAATTGAAAAATTAAATTACAAGCACTAGATCTAGTTCTTAGATCACCGCCTGTCCATTGGATAACAAATTGCCTATTTGGTGCAGTGCCGAGTACTTGATAACCAAGAGACGTAGTAGCACCAAGTGCTCCAGCACCACCGGAGTACCCCAATGCATTATCTCCTGTATAAAGCGCCCAGTAGTGGTTATATGAATTGTTGCTAAACGAAGGAGTAGAAGAATAAGTAATATTTGTCGCTCCCATTACTATATGCAAATTAGCGTGTAACCATATGTTTGTTCCTGTAGGATATATAGTGCCATCCCAATTTACAGGAAAAGGAATAGTTACACTATTTAAAGGACTATAACAATCATCATGGTATGTTGTGCTAGGCGCAAGAGAATGTCCGTTATTATCTGTTACATAAATTGGATTTGGTAAAGTAACATATGGCTCTTCTCCAACTGTAATAGTAAATAGTGGATCATAAATATGTTCTGGATATGCTCCTTTTACCATTAATTCCCCCTCGGGGTCTGGGTCATCTACAGCCGGGTCCATCTGCGTTGTTCCTGCCGTAGAATACATATGCATACTTTCAAACTTGCCGTCTATAGTTCCGCCACGAACTGCAATAAAATGTATATCATATACAAGCCAGAAGTTATAACTGCCATTCGGCGACAAACTTTTTGGAGTCGGCAAGACAAACTTAAACGTATCCGTGTTACTGACAGAAGCAAAATCAAATGTGCCAAGCAGTTCAGCACTGTTCGGGTTAAATGTTGCTGATTCTCCCGTGTAATAAAGTTTTGCTTTGCTTATTTTGTTACTTAGATTAGAACCCTTGCCTGAAAACTTTATAGTATCTATAAACTGTGGTGGTGGCAAGTTTCCTTTTGTTTTGACCTCTAATCTCAAAACAGGAACATCTAAATCGCCTCTATCTACCGATGTGACATCCGATTGAAACACTTTGGCACTTTTATAAGTGTTTTCCAGGTTGTCGTGGTCGTCCATCTCAATATCTAAGAGAAAGTTAGGAAGAAAAACATAACTAGTAGTAGTATTAGATATTGCTGTACAGGTTTGTGAAGCACCATCACCATATTGTACTAAATGCCTACCTGTTACCGACGATCTTCCCTGAAGATATACGGTGGATGTACTCCCTCCTCTATTACTAGTTAATGTTGTATTACAAAACGCAACAAGTAAGTTTCCACCTGTATAATCAAATGATGTAGTTAATGGTATCATAGTCCAAGCATTTGCTATAGATCCTAATGTGGTACTCCATTGAAATGTTGGTGCAGAGTAAACTTGAGTCATTGATCCAATAACTGGAGGGTTCGGAACCGTAGTTAAAGTAGTGTTCATAAGGTAAACGCTCATAGGACCCGTAACAATCATATTTTGAACAGTAGTAAGATATAATCCTACCTGAGTTATAGGACCTGCTTGTCCGCCGGCTGCTGTAATTTCACTTTCAGTAAGTAAATAAGTGCATGTGCCATTACCCCAGTTCATTAATCCAAATGGATGAGCACCTGTAGTTGTAGCCACTGAACTAATATCTGTTCCATCGCCTACTTGTATGATGTCCGCCTCTGCTTGTGGCGTGTAGATTGCCAGCATCATTGCAATACAGCTTGCCAGCATTAAAACTTCTTTGAAAGATTTCGTTTTGCTTGAATTATTATATGTATAGAAATCTTTCGTGGCGTTCTTTATCTTCTGAACACCTTGTGACAGCATCATCGCTCTTTGGCTAGCCGTCTTTAAAACTTTTTTGAATAATTTAATGTAGTTATTCATAAAAAAAAGGCCT
>WRLB01000011.1 GCA_009777815.1 Bacteroidota bacterium | reverse complement strand
CAAAATCTTTTTTTTTATAAAAAATCTTTTTTATCAAAGTTGCAAAAAACAGAATACAAAATTAAACTTTTTTTTCTAATTACAAAATCTTTTTTTTATAAAAAATCTTTTTTATCAAAGTTGCAAAAAACAATTTACAAAATTAAACTTTTTTATTCTAATTACAAAATCTTTTTTTTTATAAAAAATCTTTTTTATCAAAGTTGCAAAAAACAGAATACAAAATTAAACTTTTTTTTCTAATTACAAAATCTTTTTTTTATAAAAAATCTTTTTTATCAAAGTTGCAAAGAACAGAATACAAAATTAAACTTTTTTTTTCTAATTACAAAATCTTTTTTTTATAAAAAATCTTTTTTATCAAAGTTGCAAAAAACAGAATACAAAATTAAACTTTTTTTTTCTAATTACAAAATCTTTTTTATATAAAAATCTTTTTTATCAAAGTTGCAAAGAACAGAATACAAAATTAAACTTTTTTATTCTAATTACAAAATCTTCTTTTCATATAAAAATCTTTTTTATTAAAGTTGCAAAGAACAGATTACAAAATTAAACTTTTTTATGCTAATTACAAAATCTTTTTTTTATATAAAAATCTTTTTTATTAAAGTTGCAAAGAACAGATTACAAAATTAAACTTTTTTTTCTAATTACAAAATCTTTTTTTTATTAAAATCTTTTTTATCAAAGTTGCAAAGAACAATTTACAAAATTAAACTTTTTTTTTCTAATTACAAAATCTTTTTTTATAACTATTACAAAAACACCTACCTCTGCTACTTCTTTGAGGTTAGATTAAACTTCATAGATATGCAATTTAGATAGTCGTTTAACTTTATTTCTACTAATTTTGCTCTTCCGATTTCGCTGATGACGGGAACTTTTATCTTATCGCCTATAATTTTTTTATCTAACAATATCTTCTCAGCGGACTTCACTAAATCATAATCTTCTATATTGTAATTAAAATACTTTGTTATTATTCTATGTATTTCATTAAAAATACATATGTCTATTAAATTAAGCAGAACCGCTATTTGCGACTCATAAACCATACCTATTGCTACTGCATTCCCATGAGACAAATTATAATCTAATTCCAATAAATGCCCTATTGTATGCCCAAAATTAAGAAAAGCCCTGTTATTAAAATTATCTTCCGATATTATTTTCATCTTATGGGTTACGCTTAATGATATAATGTCATTTAACTTGTTTATATCATTATTATCAAGGTATTTGAAGCAGACATTAAGTAAATTTATATCAAAAAGCAATCCTGTTTTTAGTATCTCGGCAAAGCCATTAAGAAGCAAATCCTTCGGCAAATTCTCTAAAAATTGTGTGATAATATAAACATTCGAAGGATAATAAACACTCCCCAACGCATTCTTTATAAAACCAATATTTATCGCATTTTTGCCACCGATAGACGCATCAACCATCCCTAAAAGAGTAGTTGGAACAAAACTAACCTTAATCCCACGCAAATAAACCGCTGCCACAAACCCTACTAAATCTGTAATATTGCCACCGCCAATCCCATATAAATGCGTATTAATCGTTGCTTTTTTCCGTATTAATTCATTACAAACGCATTCAAATGTCGCAAAATCTTTAACAAAATCCTTACAACCGCCAATCGCCTCCTTCGCCCCAATTACTATCACTTTATCCTCAAAACCCACGAACATATACTTATAATAGTTATAAACACTATTATCAACGACAATAATCACATTATCTTCTCTAAACAGAGGACGCAAATCATTTATATTTATATAATTTATTTTAGTATTCATACTACTTATCTTACTATTTTTTGCTTATTTTATGCAAACTTCTCTTATGTCATGCTGAACTTGTTTCAGCATCTCCATCTTCTATTTACTAACTTTTGCTCGGATTTACTCATTATTTACATAATTTTACTAACTTTTACTCAATTTTTACTCGGATTTACCTGTCATGCTGAACTTGTTTCAGCATCCCCATATTTTATGCAATATATTTAACAATTATGGGATGCTGAAACAAGTTCAGCATGACCCTTATAGAAATTGCAATTTCAGTAACGTTTTTGCAATTTATTTAAGGAATCACCAATTTATCTGTTGTTTAAGCGATTTATACACCAAAAAACCAATTATATAATTGAAAAACCAATTATATAATTGCTTTTTGCATTATAATACGCAATTTCCGATTTATATAATTGCTTTTTGGATTATAATACGCAATTTCCAATTATATAATTGCTTTTCCAATTATATAATTGCTTTTTCAATTGATAAATTGACAATTCTGTTTATAAATTGCTTTTCCGATTGATAAATTGCTTATCCAATTATATAATTAAAAAAACAATTTACCACCCCGTCATTTGCCTTCGCAAATGACACCCCTCCTCGGAGGGGAACTGTTCCCCTCCTGTGGAGGGGTAGGGGTGGTATAATCCCTTTTTTTATCTTATTATGCTGTCCTTGATATAGCATCCCTTATTTTTTTTTAACTAAATAATATTTTTAAGTATAAGGATTAAAGATTGTAGGGATGCCGTATCAAGCACAGGATAACAAGTTTTTTTATCTTATTATGCTGTCCTTGATATAGCATCCCTTATTTTTTTTTAACAAAATATTTTTTTAAGTATAAGGATTAAAGATTATAGGGATGCCGTATCAAGCACAGGATAACAAGTTTTTTTATTCAAAGAACATTAAATTATCAGCAGATAACTAATTATAACAATAATTCCTAAAACCATAATTATAGCGTAATTATGAATTACGCCCGATTGCATTTTCCTTATCACGGCGGCAATATCATTAGTAAATGACGCTAAACCATTGATAAATCCGTCAATCAGCCGCACATCCAGTATTTTATGTAGCAAATTGTTTGAAAAATTAAGCAGCGGATTTATAATTATTTTATAATAAATTTCATCAATAAAATACTTATTTAGCAATAATTTATGTTTTTTTGCATGTTTTATATGGATTTTAGCAGTGCTTTGCATATTTCCTTTTTTATAGTATTTGCGGGCTAAAATAATTCCTAAAACAGCAATAATTATTGCAATTGCGATAAATAGATACTCAATTGCGTGTATTTCGTGGTTCATCGGCGTATTCAATACGATATTTGCTTGAGCAAATATAGGAGCGAGGTAGGATTCAATTAAGTTAGGGTGTTCGCTAATAAACGCTCCAAGTGGATAAGGAATACCTAATAAACCACCAAATGCAGATAAAAATGCTAAAATAATTAGCGGGATTAACATAGTTTTAGGTGCTTCGTGTGGGTGAATATCATGTTTATTAAATCGTTCCTCTCCGTAAAATACTAAATATGCTAACCTAAACATATAAAAAGCAGTGCAAAATGCAGCCAATAATAGCACAAACCATCCAATAAAACCTGTTTGAGCATATACATTCCACATTATTTCATCTTTAGAAAAGAAACCACTAAATAGTGGAATTCCCGCAATAGCAAGTGTAGCAATCATAAATGTTTTGTATGTAGTTGGCATATATTTGCGGATGTTTCCCATCTGTTTAATATCCTGTAAATCATGCATTCCATGAATAACAGCACCTGCTCCGAGGAATAATAATCCTTTGAAAAATGCGTGCGTCATAACATGAAATACACCTGCTGTAAAAGCACCTACACCAAGTGCAGCAAACATAAATCCAAGTTGACTTACAGTAGAATATGCTAATACCTTTTTGAAATCATTTTGCACCAATCCGATAGTTGCAGCCCATAAAGCAGTAATTATACCTACTATTGCTACAATAGTCATCGTATCAGGAGCAAGCGAAAATAGTAGTGAATTTCTTGCTATTAAAAATATACCGGCTGTTACCATTGTAGCGGCGTGTATTAGTGCTGATACAGGAGTAGGACCTGCCATAGCGTCAGGCAACCATACAGATAGAGGAAGTTGTGCAGATTTTCCACAACATCCAATAAATAAGCAAATTGTTATCCAAAAGATTAATGATGTGTCTTGTAATGAATTCGCTCCTGCAAATATTGTTTCATTTAATTCGCCATATTGTAATGTTCCGAAATGTGCAAATATTAAGAACATAGCAATTAAAAAGCCAAAATCACCGACTCTATTTGCTATAAATGCTTTTTTACCTGCATCTCCTGTCCATATTATATTTACTCCTTCGAATTTTTTATCATACCAGAATCCGATTAGTAAATAAGATGCTAATCCTACTCCTTCCCATCCAAGAAATGTTAGCAGAAAGTTATCTGCAAGAACTAAATTTAGCATCATAAATATAAATAAATTAAGATATGCAAAAAATCTATAAAAACTTCTATCGCCTTTCATATATCCTGCTGAATAGATATGTATAAGCAAGCCAATTCCTGTAATTATTAGCGTAAATAGGACAGATAATTGGTCTATTTGATAAGCGATATTAACGCTAAAATTACCTGCAGCAATCCAAGTCCATAGTGTTTGAGTAATTGGTTCAAAGTTTTCGGCAGTTATTATTCCATAAAAAATGCTGCAGGCAATCACAAAAGGTATTCCCACAGCAAGCGAACCAATAGTAGCAATAATGCTTTCATTTTTGATTTTCTTTCCGAACAATCCATTTATTAGCATACCAATAAAAGGCATCAGAACAATTAAATAAACATATTCAAACATATTTTTACATTTTACTTTTTAATAATATTACAAATATAATGTTTTTTTTGATAATAAAAACTTCTTTTTTTTATAAGGGGATGCTGAAACAAATTCTGCATAATAGGTTTAGCAATATAGACCCCTCTATTATATAACCCTACCTACTCAACAAAAATTTTATACTATACCAACGACCCTGATAAAACGCATTAACAAAATATACACCATTAGAGTAGCCATTCAAATTTGCTGTAAAACTTTTCGTTCCTTCTAATTCGAAGTTCTGTAATGCCTTGCCCGTCATATCGGAAATGTAAATATGCGGAATGCTATATAACGTTTCAATGTTTAATATGCCATCGCAAGGCATAGGATATATTTTTATTAAATTAGATAAATCTTCTATTCGTTCTGTATTATCTTCGGGAAATTCCTTATATGGTTTAGAGATAAATTTGTCAAACGTAGTCAGCGTAGTATCAAAATTAGCCCAGTCGTTATTGCAATTTGGCGATGCCGAAAATTGTGTAATAATACGCAATAAAATATGATTTAATTTTTCTACTTCGTATTTATCTGTGGTTGGTTTAATGTGCGAATCGCCAATTTTACTATCGTCAGTTAAGAAAACATAAGTGCCGTTAGTTGCAAGTGCAATAGCACGCATAAGATACTCGGTGCTTTTATCTATGCCACTACACACAATCGGAACGATACGAATTCCTTTCATTGCTGCAATTCTCACCTGACGTTGCACCTGCTTAATACAACTATCTAAAGCGTGTGGCGGAGCATCTAATATTAAAAAAATTATTTTAGAAATAGTATTTTCTCGCCACTCTCTATTTTCCACTGACTCATAAAGCGCAATATCCATTGCTTCGGGATAATCACCACCGCCATCTGCTTTTTGTTCTTTAATAAAATCAATAGTTTTGTTAATATCTTTATCAAATTCTGACCTACGAATTATATATTCATCGCCAAAATCACGATAAAAAATGCTTCCTGTTCTTAAATCAAGATGCGGATTATTTGTTTCTATTTTCTTAATAACATCGTATAATTCTTCCTGCAAATATCTAATTTCATCACCCATAGAACCTGTTGCATCAACAATAAAATCTATATCCACAGCATTCACTTCATTACAATTAACATTCATCTCCATTGTATTAATTTTAACATAAAATGGTGCTGCTTCCATTGTTTTAGTTTGCTTTTGGTATTCAAATTCTATGTAATATGGCTTGCCTGTATTTGGTGTAGAATCAGTTAAAATATTAGACCAAAGTTCTGCTTTTCCTGTATTATCTGTCCAAGTTTGCCAAATATTATTTCCTTGATTATCTTTTAATGTTACTTTTGCATTTACTATTGCACTGCCGCTTGGATTGGTTAATTGGGCGACATATCTTTCGTTTGGATGTATTTTCCATATATTTATATGTTCATTTAAATCTGTTTCTTGAATATCTTCCCAAAGTTTCCATTTAGTAAAATCATTAAGTTCACCTGCGGTTAATAGTCCTGCGGCTGCATCGGGTTGGTTTGGTGATGGGAATCCAAAATCAGGTTCGCGAAGATATGCCATAGTTTCGTCCATTTTTATAGCAGAACTAAAACTACCAAAATCCTCCACGTTTGCACCTTCATCTCTACCACCAGAGGATTTATGAATAATATCCATAGTAGCAAAACCGTCTGCTTTTGCTTCTGTGCTTATATAATTTATAGATTCTGAACCGAATTCCGTTTCTTTTTCTCTTTCTTTCATTTTTACGTTAATTTGAGATTCCTTATTAGCAGAAATAACTACATTTGTTTCATATTGTTCCATTGCTACTGCCCGGACAATTACTTTATATTTGCCTGGCGTTATGTTGAATACGGTAAAAGAACCATCTTTTGCTTTTACCTTTGCTCCACGCGTTGTGCCAGGTACTAAAACTTGCGCACCTATTACTCCTTTGCCATCTGTGTCCACTACTTTCCCTTTTAGAGTGCCGTAATGTTTTTCAGATTTTCGTATAATTTCCTCGTTAGTAACTTTAGGAACTAACTTAATCTTTTGAACTTTTTTATAGTTAGATTTAGTAATGTCTAAACTTAATGTGACATAATTAACTGAGGAAAAAGTTAATTTAATAGGAAACTTTGTGCTATTAGGAACTCGCAGAATAAAATTTCCATCAATGTCCGTTATAACTTTAATATCAGTTTCATCAACGGACACAAAAATATAAGGAACAGGTTTAGATTTAGTATCAATTACTATTCCTTTTATTTCTATAAAATTGCTTGCAAACACACTATTACTTATAGCGAGCAAACACACCAACAACGTTAATTTAATTTTAAATAACATAATATCTTAACTTATATTTTTTAATTTTTTATTAGTTTCTTTTTTATTACCATTATAACACATCCTGCTACAATATTGAGTTTCTTTTTTTCTTGTTTTAAATTCTTTGCTACAATACTTACAAGTTTTTATCACTGGTGATTTAGTTTTATGTATCATATAGCATTGGCGACTACAATATTTAGCATTTAGTATTTTTGTTTTAAACTCTTTGCCACAATTTATGCAACTTATTAACCTTTGTGCAGTAGTTTGAGTTATATCAAAACATAATTTACTGCAATATTTTGCATGTGGTATATATGTTTTAAATTCTTTCCCACAATAAGCACAATTTTTCAATGTATTATGATTAGCATGAACTACATTAAAACACTCTTTACTGCAATATTTTGCTTTTTTATTATATGTTTTAAATTCTTTTCCACAATAAGCACAATTTATTGTTGGCATTAAATTAGGTTTTGAACAACTTGAGCATTTAGAACTACAATATTTTGCTTCTTTATGCGATGCTTCAAACTCTTTTCCACAATAAGCACAATTTATTATTTTTTTAGAATTAGGTCTACTTCTTTTAAAACATTCTTTACTACAATATTTAACTTTTATATGGGTTGCTTCGAACTCTTTGCTGCAATAAACACATACATTTCTAACTTTTTTATAAACTTTTACTATGTTTTTTTCTGCTTTTCTATTTTTACAATGAGAAATACTTTGGCATTCTGCTGAACAGAACATACTTCTGCCTTCTGCCGTTATTCTTTCGTTGCAATGTTTACAATACTTTATTTCTTCCATAATGTGTGCATTACATAACAATATTCATATTATAAAATACAAATATAAGAAGTAATTCTAAACTCACCAGTGTCTAACCAATGCCTTGTTAAATTGCGTGTCAATCCATTTGTATTTTATAGATTTAATTAAAATTGCAGTCCTTTTTCGCGTGCTGCATCCGCAAGTGCTTTTATTCTACCTGTGTAAATATTGCCATTCCTATCAAATACGACTTTATTTATATTTTTGGCAATAGCACGTTCAGCAATAACAACACCAACTATCTTACTTATAGCAGTATTGGTCATTTCTTTAGTAATTTTTGTTTTTGTTTCCTTATCTATAGACGATGCAGAAACAATAGTATGTCCTTTTGTATCATCTATTACTTGGGCATAAATACCTGTATTTGATTTAAAGACATTAAGTCGGTGCCGTTCAGGTGTTCCGAAAACTTTACTTTTGATAGATTTTTTTCTGCGTTCATTACGCTTTTTTACTTTTTCTTGGATATTCATTTATTTTTATATAATATTAAATTTCAGAATAATGTTTATTTTAAAAATACAAAAATACGTTTTTTTTACAAAATATTATTATCTGTCCTGCTGAACTTGTTTCAGCATCTCCTAATTCCTTGTAGATGCCGAAACGAGTTCGCCATAACATTTTTATAGTAACCTTTTACTCTACATTCTAACACTTACACTAATTGTCTTCCCTTGCCCAATACCAACAACCACATCTAAAAAGAAACCTAACGCCAAAGTTAGTATAAGTATGAGCAATGTTAAGAGAATTTTTGCTATTATCTTCATAATTTATATGTTTTATATAGTGTAAAAACGATAATAATAAAAAATGGAAAATAAATATTTATATTATAATAAAATTTATTTATTTTTGTAAATGTATTTAGAAAGTATTACATAAAATAAAAATGGAAAATAAAGAAAAATTAGAACTATACTTTAAAGCAAAAACTACTTATTATGAAGGTTTGCCAATAATGTCAGATGCAGAATTTGACATATTAGAAAATGAATTGCGAGATGCAGGACTTCTAACCGAAGAGAATGAGCAAGTAGGTTACCAATCCCTGAATGCAAAAATAAAACATTGGAACCCTATGCTTTCGCTTGATAAAATTCAAGTAAATGATGAAAGTGAAGATGAGTTTAAAAAAATTCTTAAAAAATGCAAAGAATTTGGTAAAGTAAATATTTGGTGGAAGTTAGACGGATGTTCTATAAGTTGCCAATTAAAGTTGGCAAATCCACCAGAATTAGGAGTTACAGGAAGTGAAATTATTGAAATTCTTACACGTGGCGATGGTTCGCAGGGTATTTCTGTTAAGCAAAAATTATCATCTCATTTGCTATCTATTATTAATGAATTAATTAATAACCAAATCATTACTAAAACAGGTGAATACGAATTAAGAGGTGAATGTATAATGAAAAAGAATATATTTGCTGAAAAATACTCATCTAAATATGCTAATGAGAGAAATTTTGTAGCAGGAATTTTGAATAGAGATTATAACGAATCTGACATTGATATTTATAATGATATAGATATTATTATTTATGATATTATAGATAAAAATGGTAACTTTTTAGATATGAAATCTCAAATTTATGATATTAAAAATATAAAAGATGTTCAGACAATTTTTAATGAATTTCATCGTCAAAGAAAAGAATTTTATTATCTTACAGATGGTTTAGTTATGAAGGTTGCAGATGTAAAAAGACGTAAGGAATTAGGAAATGACAAGCGTTATCCGAAATGGGCTATTGCTATAAAATTTCCTTCAGAAATTGCTACAACTGAAGTGATGGATTTTGAATATACAATTACTAAAAATGGCGAAATAAATGTTGTAGCACTATTAAAACCTGTTGAACTTGATGGAACTATAGTTAAGCGTGTTAATTGTGCTAATCCGCAACTGATGATAGAAAAAGGAATTAACAAAGGTGCTATTGTCCGCATTAAAAAATCAGGTGATATAATTCCGATGATAATTGATGTTTCAAAAAGGTCAGAATTAGATGAAAAATGTTATCCTGATAATTGTCCTATATGCAATTCTAAATTAAATGATAGCGACCTACAACACGTAAAATGTTCTAATCTAAATTGTGATGGTTCTGCTTATGAAAAGTTTAAATCAGGCGTAGAGATATTTGGTTTAGAGTATTTAGGTGAAGCGTTAATTAAGAAATTGTATAATAGAGGGATGCGACAAGGATATGAAATTTTTAATGCTATTATTGAAGAGTATTTAGATGAAACACATAAAAATTATCAAAAGGTGCAGCAGCAAATTTTAGAGACGAAAGAGATAGAATTATGGAAACTTATTTATTCGTTGCAAATAAAAGATAATGGCAGAACTATCTCAAAAGAACTTGCAAAATTATATGCAGAAATAGAATATAGTGAATATGGACTTCAGCGAAGTGTATTCATTGATTTTAAAGAAAATTATATAGAAAAATTAACAGAAATTATTAATAAATTAAAAGAAAAAAACATAGAAGTTAAAATGCCAACAAAAGAAATTAAAAAAGAAAATGTGGTTTATTACGAGATGACAGGCAAAACCACAGATGCAGGATATAAAACTAAATCGGATTTTCAAGAATATTTACATTTTAAACATCCGAATTATGTCCATGCAAGTATAAGTAAAGATAGTGGGAGTGAATTTATACTTTTCACAAACGATAAGAGTTCCACAACGGGGAAAATGGCAAAAGCCATAAAGCAAGGAATAACAGTAAAAACTTACGATGAGGTGTAAGACAAATTATGTGTTAGGCACCTTCTAAAAATGTTATGCCGAATTTATTTCGGCATCTCTTAATTTTATGTGAAGAGATGCTGTGTAAAGCACAGTCAACAAATGAAATATTTTATTTTTAGATATAATTATCTTATTGTAAGCATCCGTATGATGAGATGATAAACTATAACTACTCACCAAATACTTTATGGAAATTTTAGAATATGGCGAGATTACTATTTGCGATGCAAATAATTTTTTTAAAACATCCATTTTATTAAAAGATAATATTTCCGTATCTGATTTATATAAATTATCAGAAGGGAAAAAATTAATTTTTAATAAAGATTTTCCTATTCCTTTCTTTAAAATAATTTCCGAAAAAACTATTATACGAGGTTCGCTTGATACTAATAGAATAACTATAGAATTTATATCAAAAAGCAAACTTTTATTAGAAGACGAATTAAAGGAAATATTTAAGCAAAACTTTTAATTATATCTTCGAAACCTGTGCTTAGTAAGTCGTTTAATTTGGCAATATCTTTCCCGCCGGCTGTTGCAAGATGTGGCTTTCCGCCGCCGCCACCACCAAGTATTTTTGCTGCTTCGCCGACTAATTTTCCTGCAGGATATTGCTCTTTCAAATCATCGGTAACGGAGCAAGCCAACTGGACTTTGTCGTCAATAACTGAAGCAATTAAAGCAATTCCACTACGTCCTGTTTCTCTGAATTTTTCTGCTACTGTTCTTAATTGGTCTAAATTTTCTAATTCCATTTGCGTTATTATAACTTTTATGTCGTTTATTTTTTTAGCACCGACCATTGAAATTGCTTCGCTTGTTATTTTTGCTTTTTTTATTCCTTCTTCTATTTTTTTATAGTGTTTTACTTGTGATTTTAGTTCTTCTATTTCTTTGTTTTTATTTTCAATTTCATTTTCTAAATTATTAAGATAATTAATGGCTGCCTCACCTGTTATTGCTTCTATTCTGCGGACTCCAGCGGCAACAGATGACTCTGATACTATCTTAAATAAACTTATTTCTGATGTGTTTTTGCAATGTGTTCCACCGCATAACTCTATAGATATGTTGCTGATAGATACGACTCTAACTTCTTCGCCATACTTGTCACCGAAAAACATTTTTATATTCGGGATTTGTTTTGCTTCTTCTATTGGATAGATATTTGTTATGACTGAAACTCCTAAAAGTATTTGTTTGTTTATTATACTTTCAATATCTTTTATTTGTCTGTTATTTAGTTTTTCGAAATGGTTAAAATCAAATCTTAAATGGTCGGCTGTTACTAATGAACCTGCTTGCTGTATATGTTCGCCCAATACAAATCTCAATGCTTCGTGGAGTAAGTGCGTAGCGGTGTGATTTCGCATTATATTCCTTCTATTAACTGGATTTATTTTAACTTTTACACTATCTCCAACCTTAAAATACTTGCTTATATCAAAATCTTCTTTGCTACTATATATAATGTGAAAGATTGCATTTCCACTTTTTTTGGCACCGATAATATTAAAATTATTAGTTCTATTAACATTTTTATCGGTAGAACTGAACTTTCCTGTGTCACTTACTTGTCCGCCTGATTCAAAATAAAATGGGGTTTTATCAAATACTACTAAATTATCTTGTGCATATAATATTTTTGCTACTATATATTTACGGTAATTATCATAGCCAATGAATTCTGTTTTTGCATCAATATTCGGTGGTATAATTTCTTGTAACACCTCCCTTCTTGCATTACGGGAACGTTCTTTTTGTTCTTCCATTCTTTTGTTAAATACTGCAATATCTACTTTAATATCATTTTCTTTTGCTATTAGTTCTGTTAAATCTAACGGAAAGCCAAAAGTATCATATAGTAAAAACGCATCTTCGCCTGTAATTGTATCTTTATTATTTTGTTTCAATTTTTTGATAATATCTTCTATTATTTCCATTCCACGTTCCATAGTTTGCAGAAAACTTTCTTCTTCGTTCTTGATAATATCTTCTATTTTAACTTGATTTTCTATTAACGATTTAAAGCATTCGCCTATAGAATCAACAAGAGTTTGCACTAATTTATACATAACAGGTTCATTTAAGCCGAGTGTTCGTGCATACCTCAAAGCCCGCCGCAAAATCCTACGCAATACATAACTACGACCTGTACTGCCCGGCATAGCACCATCTCCAATAGCAAAAGATAATGCACGCACGTGGTCAACAATCACTCGCATTGCAATGTCCGTTTTTTCATCATCACCATATTGAATGCCCGATAGTTCAGCAATTTTGTCTAATAATGGAGTAAATATATCTGTATCGTAATTAGAATTGACACCTTGCAATATAGAACAAATTCGCTCAAAACCCATTCCTGTGTCCACAAATTTACTTGCAAGTGGTTCAATTGTGCCATCGGCTTTTCGGTTAAATTGAATAAACACTAAGTTCCAAATCTCAATAACATCTGGCGTTCCTGCATTTACTAAATTAGCACCACTCATATCAGGCGTTCTATCATAATGTATCTCACTGCAAGGACCACAAGGACCAGTAGTACCCATTTCCCAAAAATTATCTTTTTCATCAAATCTTTGTATATGGTTTTCAGGCAAATAATTTTTCCAAATCTCGTAAGATTCATCATCTGTTCTATACACGGTAGCATAAAGTCGGTTAGGGTCAAGTTGCCAAACTTCTGTTAGCAATTCCCAAGCCCAAGCAATTGCTTCGGTTTTGTAATAGTCGCCGAAACTCCAATTTCCCAACATTTCAAAAAAAGTATGATGATAGGTATCTACCCCTACTTCCTCTAAATCATTATGTTTTCCGCTCACACGAATACATTTTTGTGTATTGGCGGCACGCTTATAATTGCGAGTTTGCAAGCCAAGAAAAATATCTTTAAATTGATTCATTCCTGCATTTACGAACAGCAACGTTGGGTCTTTATAAGAGACGACAGGATAACTATTTTTAATTTTATGTTCTTTTTCTTCAAAAAAATCTAAAAACGATTGTCTAATTTCTATTGATGTCATTTTATTTTTATCATTATATGTATTGTAAAATATACTTTTTTTTGAAAAAAGTATATTTATCTGTAATTTGGCATCCCATTATTAAAATAAGGAGATGCTGAAATAAAATCGGAATGACAAAATAACCACCCCGCAGTGCTAAAGCACTGCTTCCCCTCCACAGGAGGGGAACTGTTCCACTCCTGTGGAGGGGTGGCATTTGCAAGAGCAAATGACGGGGTGGTAAATTAACACGGGGGCTTGCCCCCGTGTTTTTTTTGTTTTTGTTTCTACACGGGGGCAAGCCCCCGTGTTATATTTTTGAATGACAGATTTAAATAATTAATGTAAATTGCCGATAATAATTATATGAAACTTTTGAAATTAGCAATTGTATTTTTGATATTACTAACAGCATCATTTAATTTGCATTCAGCATCTGATAAACTTAATTCTGCTTATGGCGGACTAAGTGCAGGGTATAATCTTATGGAAAAACATAGTGAATTTAATTTAATGATTGGCTATGATAGGCATTTCGAGGGGACACCTGAATTTACTTTTGGATTGTTAGTAGAAGGGATTTTTGCGGAGCGTTTTGAACTACTTCTCGGCATTCCGATAGGTTTTTATCCTGTTGAGGAAATTAAATTGTGGATTGCACCTTGTTTTGCATTTCCTTTAAAAAAAGAAACAGAAGAACATACCCCACCCGAACTTTCCGAAGTTGAAGTAGAGCATATTAAGTTTGACAGCAATTTTATGCTAAAATTTGGTGTTGGATATAACTACCATTTTCATCAAACTAATTTTTCTATGCTCCCTTTTTTAGAAGGAACGCTTGTAGGAAAAGATTTGCTTTTAGGTATTGGAGTTAAATTTAATTTTTATTTTTAAGATACAATGTAGCATTCACAGTATGATATTTTGGTTTAGTAATGTTAAACTATTATTACACTCTCAAAAAAATAAAGATTTATAAAATAATGCCAAATTCTATACTAAAAAAGACCACCTATTAAAAGAGATAAATAGAATCTACCAAAATTATATATCGGATAATCTGCAACACTTTCTAATCCTCCATTCCCAAAAGGAGTGTAAATATACCGAAATTTAGCACTAATAAAAGACGTATTTATTGCACCAAAATCTGCTCCGATTTGGAAACCGCCCCCCATTCTATAATGTGCTTTAGAATACTTTGCATCGCGAAACCAATCTTCTTTATATGGCATTTCCCAAATTAAAGTAGGCGTTGCAACAAGCGAAATGTATGGTCTAAAAGATTTTGTCATATTGCCAATATCAATATAACGCTGAATACCTACACTTAAAGGCAATATATATAGCCGTCTTACCTTGTTTGCAATAATATAATCATATTTAGTCCAGTCAAATAAATACTCTAATTCGTCAGTATTTTTGATACCCGAAAAATAAATTTCTGTTATAATTTTATA
Source organism: Bacteroidota bacterium (assembly GCA_009777815.1). Classification (GTDB taxonomy): domain Bacteria; phylum Bacteroidota; class Ignavibacteria; order Kapaibacteriales; family UBA2268; genus WRLB01. The sequence continues at coordinate 20,781 of WRLB01000011.1, read as the reverse complement.
ATCTTGATTTAGAATTCTATCATAAAAAACACCGACTCCAACTCCTGAATTGGAAAGTAATATATCCAATCCCGCTACATTATTATATAACAATTTATCTGTATCACTTGTTATTAAGGGACGTGCGGGAGTAAATATAAATGTTGTATCTTCCAAATAAACTGGTATAGTATCGGCGGATTGCTGTGCCAATACATTAAAATAAATAAAAATAAGCAATATGGCAACCAAAATACTTCTTTTCATAATATAAAATAATAATTTTTGTTAATTTAATTTTTTACTTTTGCAACTCTAATGTGCGTTTTATTTCTACGTATTTAATTGCTTCAATAATGTCACCTTCTTCAAAGTCGTTGAAGTTGCCTACTTGGATACCGCATTCGTAACCACTTTCTACTTCTTTTACGTTATCTTTAATCCGTTTCAGAGAAACAATATTACCTGTGAAAAGCGGGAATCCATTGCGAATAATTCTTATTTTATCGTTCCTTGTAATCTTTCCACTTTCAACATAACAACCCGCAATTTGACCGATTTTGCTAATCTTAAATATCTGCCGAACCTCTATAGTAGCAACAATTTCTTCTTTAATATCGGGCTTTAGCATACCTTCAAGTGCGAGATGAATTTCATTAATGCAATCGTAAATTATATTATATCTACGTATTTCAACTTGTTCTTGTTCTGAAAGTTTTGCTGCTTGCGGCGTAGAACTGATATTAAATCCAATTATAATGGCATTTGATGCCGCAGCAAGCATAACATCAGATTCGGTAATAGTTCCCGCTTGTTTGAGAACTATATTAACTCTAACTTCGCTTGTAGAAAGTTTGAGCAATGAGTCGCTAAGTGCTTCTACAGAACCTGCAACATCACCTTTAATAATAAGATTAAGATCCTTTACTCCGCCGAGAGAAATTTGTGCAGAAATGTCATCAAGTGTAGTAAAGCGAACTTTACGCATTGCTTGTTCGCGTCTTAATTGAGTCCGTTTGTTTGCAATTTCCCTTGCTTCTACTTCTGAACCTACAACTACAAAAGTATCTCCTACATTCGGCAATCCATCGAAGCCAATAACTACAACGGGTTGCGAAGGCAAAACATCTTGGACTTTATTACCTCTTTCGTCTAATAACGCTCTAATTTTGCCATAGTTTGCACCTGCTACAAAGTTATCCTGTATATTTAAAGTTCCTTTTTGTATTACAACAGTTGCAACATTTCCCCAACCTTTAGTCATTTTTGATTCTATTACGATACCTTGTGCTTTGCGATGAGGATTTGCTTTTAGATTAAGCATTTCTGCTTCCAGCAAAATCTTTTCAAGCAATATATCTACATTTGTTCCTTTTTTAGCAGATATTTCAGCACATTGATACTTGCCTCCCCAATCTTCTACTAATATTCCTTGTTCAGAAAGTTGCTGTTTAATTTTATCTATATTTGCTTCCGATTTATCTATTTTGTTAATTGCTACAATAATAGGAACGTTTGCTGCTCTGGCGTGGCTTATTGCTTCTATTGTTTGCGGCATCACACTATCATCAGCAGCAACTACTATAACTACTATATCAGTCACTTGCGCACCCCTTGCACGCATTGCTGTAAATGCCTCGTGACCTGGTGTATCAAGAAAAGTAATTGCTTTTTCTTCATCCAACTTTACTCTATATGCACCAATATGTTGCGTTATACCACCTGCTTCACCTGCAATAACATTAGCATTTCTAATAAAATCAAGTAGCGATGTCTTACCATGATCTACGTGTCCCATTATTGTTACGATAGGTGGTCTCGGTAGCAACGACTCTTCTGTATCAACAATTTCATCTAATATTTCTATTACAGTTTCTTCTTCAAACTCTACTTCAAGCCCATAATCACTTACTATTAACAAAATTGTATCTCTGTCTAACCTTTGATTAATAGTTACCATTAGACCAAGTTGCATACATTTTAAAATAATTTCACTTGATTTTATATTTAGTAATGCTGCTAAATCACTTGTAGTAACAAATTCGGTGAGACGTAATATTCTTGATTCCCTTGCAACAAATTCTTGTCGCCGTGAAAATCTTTCTTCTCTTTCAGTTTTTTTCTTTAATTTTATTTTTGCTTTTCTGCTACTACCTGTGTCTTCCATTCCACTTAAAGTGGCTCTTATTGCTTTATCTACATCAACGTCAGAAGCAAATGGTTTTAATGTTCTACCTTTTTTCTTTCTATCGTCATAAAATGTCGGTTTAGTTCCTCTTGCTGGTGCATTATCGGTAAATACTTTCTTTAATTTATCGAAAGGTTTATATTCGGATAGTTTTGGTCTGTCTTTTCTAAATCCGAATCCTGTTCCTTCTCTACCTTTTTCAAATCTGCCATCACCATCTCTTCTTACATATCCTCCCGTATGATAATAACCTTTAGGTCTGTCGCTATAATCACGCCTGTCGCCTTCTCTAAAATCACGCCTGTCGCCTTCTCTGAAATCACGCCTATTGCCTTCTCTAAAATCACGCCTGTCGCCTTCTCTAAAATCACGCCTATCGCCTTCTTTAAAATCACGCTTCTCACCATAACGATAATCTCGCCTGTCGCCTTCTTTAAAATCACGCTTCTCGCCATAACGATAATCTCGCCTGTCGCCTTCTTTAAAATCACGCTTCTCACCATAACGATAATCTCGCCTGTCGCCTTCTTTGAAATCACGCTTCTCACCATAACGATAATCTCGCCTGTCGCCTTCTTTAAAATCACGCTTCTCACCATAACGATAATCTCGCCTGTCGCCTTCTTTGAAATCACGCCTATCGCCTTCTTTGAAATCACGCTTCTCGCCATAACGATAATCACGCCTGTCGCCTTCTTTAAAATCACGCTTCTCACCATAACGATAATCACGCCTGTCGCCTTCTTTAAAATCACGCTTCTCACCATAACGATAATCACGCCTGTCGCCTTCTTTAAAATCTCTTTTATCCCTGTCGTCTCTACCTTTTCCGCCTTTTCTTGAAATAAGATTTTTAGCAGGTTTCCTAAAATCAGAATATCTAAAGCCCGCATAAACATTTTCAGGAATTGCATCAAGTTTTCCTAAAACGGTTAATCCTTTAACTGAAAAATCTTCCATTGGTGGCGGTGGTGGACCTTTAGGTTTAGGTTTAGGTTTATCTACTGCTTTTTCATCTGTTTTTATTTCTTTATCTTCAGTTTTTAAATCGCTATCATCTCTTTTTCTTACTTTTATTTCAAACTTTTCTTCTTTTGGAAGGTATGGCTTATCTTTATCTTTTATTGGTTTTTTCTTCTTTTTATCTTTTCTTATTGCAGTTTCTGTTTCTGCATTTTTATCATTTTCTTTTATTTTCTTTAGAGAGATTGGCGTTTTAGAAAGTTTCCTATCATCTTCTTTTAACTTTTTTTCTATTTTCTTTTTTGTTGCTTCATCTCTATTTTCTTTATCATCTCTTTTCTTAAATTTCTTATCTTTATCTTTTTTCTTATCTTTTGTGGAACTATCTTTTTCGCTGCTAAATACTTTAATTACTTCGCCGACCTTTGGCAAATTATCGGTAAATATCCCTGTTGCCGATGTCAAAGATATCTTCGGCTTATCCGATGCTACAACAGAAATATCTTCTTGATAAGAAACATCTTCTTTTACATTTTTTTTCTTTATTTCTCTTTTTGGTTCTATTAATTCGGGAGTATATTCATCATTTTGTCTTTTAATTCTCTTTTTATCTTTTTTATCTTTTTCGCTAATTATATCTCTTTTATCTTTTATACTACTTTTTTCTTTTTTATCGTGGTCTTTAATTTTGATTTTTGCTTTACTATTTTTATCTTTATCTTTATCTTTTTCTGCGTCTATATAACTCTCTTTACTGTTAATTTTCTTCTTAATTTCTTTAGGAAGGTCGCCTTTAACTTTTTCTTTTTTTTGCTCTTTATTCTTTGCTTCTTTAAAATCTATAAAGTCATTATCAAAGGAATCATCTTTATTATCAGCACTTTCTTCTTGTGCTATTTTTTGATTATTTTTCTTAATCTTTAATAATTTCTTGCGTTGTTTTTCTGCATTTTCTAATTCTGTTTCGAATCGTTTCATTGTTACCTTCACCATTTCTTCGGTAAGGAGTGCCCCTGGTTTATTTTCTATTTCATAACCTTTTGTTACGAGATAATCCACGATAGTATCTCTACCGATATTTATTTCTGAAGCAACGCTAAATAATTTTCTATTTTTTGCCATATACTATTTATTATTTTACAAATATAACTTTTTATTTTCAAATAATTTTAACACGGGAATGAATCCCCGTGTTAAATAATCATCTTTTTAACACGGGAATAAATTCCCGTGTAGCATAATTGCTAATTTTGTGTAGATGCGAAACAAGTTCAGCATCTCTTAATTTTTTATCAATTAGATAAAGTAGAAAAGCAATTATTACATAAAATAAGTAACTTTTTATTAAAAAAAAGCAGGGCTAAAGAACCCTGCTTGCTTGTAAAATATAAAGTATTATCAACGCTTGATGATAAACTTTTCTGAAATTAAATCTGTCGGAGTCCGCATAATTATTATGTAACTGCCCGTGCTGTATTGCAAAACAGGAATCGTAAATGTGTATTCTAAAGCATCTGTTTTATTAACAAACCACTTTTTATGTATGTTATTCATGCCCGATAAATCAACTATTTCAAGCGAGTAAGAACCAATTTCTACTACTTTGCATTCCACATCTAACATATCCGTCACAGGATTAGTTGTAATTGTTATAGAAGGAGAATAACCTACATTCGTTAATAACCTATCACCACCTTCGGTGCAAATTTTTAATGTAATATAGCCATCTTCAAGCGTAAAATAAGTGCTATCAGCAACAATTACTTCCTGCAAATCAATAGCAGATGAGTCCTTATCACCCAAAAGAATATCACCACGAATAGTTAATAATTCTGTTTCCACGCCTGCTTTTAGCGGAGGAACAAGAATATTATTTATTGTAATTGTTCCATTTGAATTATTCCAATTTCCACCATTGTTAGTGCTTTTCGGGAAAAATATACTTTTATCTATTTCTAAAACCAATTTCTCTATTGTATATCCTGCAATATCTTTATTTGATTTTATGTAAATAGGTATATGATAATCCGCTAAAATTGGAACAATTGAATCGTGTTTAGACGCTATAATAGTGATTTCTAAAGGACAAATATATTCAAAATTTGCTGTTAATGTAGAGTCAGTTATAATCGTAATTGTATCTTTTTGGCTCACGGAAATTACTTTTCCACTTAAATCAGTCCAGTTTATAAATTGATAACAAGTATCTGCAAATACATCTATTATTGCTATACTACCTGCCTCATAACTGCCCGAACCCGTAGTATTTCCTACATTAGTTAGAAGTATTAAATTAAATGTATCAGGCACTTGCGATGTATCGCAAATAAATTGGAAATTAGCAGTTAGTGATGTGTCACACACAATAATTATTGTATCTATACGTCTTTCGGAAATTACATTTCCATATAAATCTGTCCAATTAACAAATTGATAACAACTATCCGCTGTAGCAGCAATTCTAACATTTCTATCTTTTGCATACTTGCCGCTTCCCGTAGTTGTTCCTGCATCTTCTGGGGCAGTATAAAGTGTTAAAGTAAATGTATCGGTTTGAGCAGTATCGCAAATGTAATCAAAGTTCGCTGTAAGTATTGTGTTTTCTATCATTATAATTGTATGTATAGCATTTTCAGAAATGATTTCGCCAACAGCATCAGTCCAATTTATAAACTCATAACAACTATCAGCAATAGCACTAATTTCTACTTCTTCATTGCAACCATAACGTCCCGAACCTGTAACTGTGCCTGTGTTTGCAGGATTAACATTCAATACTAAATCAAAACTATTATTTGTGAAATTAGCAGTAAAAAGCGTGTCTCTACTAACTATTACTATATGTTTTTCGTTTTTAGAAACCTCTCCATTTTTATCAGTCCAATTTACAAAATTATAACAATCATTAGGCGTGACATCTATTTCAATAGTATCACCACAAGCATATAGTTTATGAGGAATAACAACACCTGCACCTTCTGGATTTGTGCGTAATGCTACATAAAAACTATCACGAACAAAATTTGCTGTCAATACGCTATCCGAGATTAAAATTACCGTATCAATTTGTTTTTCAGAAATGATATTTCCTTCAATATCTGTCCAATTTACAAACTTATAACATTCCTGTGGAACAGCAACAATACGCACTCTTCTGTCCTTCGGATAATTGCCACTGCCTGTTGCCGTGCCTGTATTTTCAGGAGAAGAATGGAGTGTTAAATTAAATGTATCTGTTTGTGCTGTGTCGCAAATGTATTCAAAATTAGCAACAAGAAATGTATCATTACGAATTATTATTGCCTCAAGGGAGTTAAACGAAATAGGGAAGCCCGTATATAAATTTGTCCAATCCATAAACTCATAACATTCATCAGCAATTGCTTCTATTCTTATTGTATCACCACAAGCATAACGTCCTACTGAAACATTTTCGTCTAAAATTGTTGCTGTGCCTGTATTTACAGGATTAACACTTAATATCACATTAAAACTATCACGAACAAAATTTGCCGTCAGTACGCTATCACTACGAATAATTATTTGATGCTTTGCTGTGTTTGAAATAATAGTTCCATTTGCATTAGTCCAATTTAGAAAATGATAGCAATCTTCTGCTACCGCTTCTATTTCAATAGTATCTCCGCAAGCATAACGGTCTGAAAGGATTGTTGTGCCTGTGTTTTCAGGAAATATGTTTAGCACTAATTCAAAACTATCTCTCTCAAAATTTGCCGTCAGATTAGTATCACTACGAATTATTATTGAATATATTTCTGTTTCGGCAATAACTATTCCTTCTGCGTCAGTCCAGTTTGCAAAGTGATAGCAATCTTCTGCTACCGCTTCTATTTGTATTGTATCTCCGCAAGCATAGTAACCCGAAAGTGCTGCTGTGCCTGTGTTTTCAGGAAATATGTTTAACACTAATTCAAAACTATCACGAACAAAATTTGCTATTAATATACTATCCGATATTAGCAAAATTGTATCAATTTGTTTTTCAGAAATGATATTTCCTTCAGTATCCGTCCAATTTACGAAACTATAGCAATCCTCTTCTGTTGCTACTATGCGAACTAACGTGCCTGTTTCGTATCTGCCCGATGTATCGGCTGTGCCTATTGTATCGGGGTTAGTAAGCAAGGTTAAGTTAAATGTGTCTATACTACACAAGGTGTCAGTAACTATTATCGGCACAGTTTTCATTGCCTCGCCGAGCGTTGCATACATTGTGTCCGTACCTAAATTTTTTAAATACACATCATTACCTTCTATACTTATTATATTGGCTTGAAACTTTGTCCATACAACATTGTTGGAAGTATTTATGCGGTAGCAATGACGGATATTATTGTAGGTATCATAGTCGTCACTTTCTTGGAGAACATCCAAATACATTGGCGATGCTCCTACCTTGCTTGCTATATGGTTTTGAAACACCTTTAATTGCGGGTAAAGTGAGTCACCATCGGTGTAAATCCAATCAGCAGTGCCAAGTATGCTTGCTAATTTGTCGCCCACAATATCTTTTGTCAAATGAGCCGTGGTGCCAAGAACATCTACACCATTTACTCCACCATATATGCACATCTGCTTATCATAATGGCAATTTTCTAAAATTGCTCTGCCTATTTCTCCTGTAATTGCACCAATATCGTTGTTTCCTTCCACAACGCCAGTGTTTATACAATTAGAAATAAATAATCTTGACGGCTGACCACCTGGCACTAATGGAAAATGCCCCAGTTGGTCATTAAAACCTATAATTCCACCCGAACCTGTTCTACCATTTACATAGCCCGAGTTAATACAATTAGAAATAATAGAAAATGGATTGTTTGTCGTTCGCCCTGCAATGCCACCTGCATAACCATCAGTAGCATAAATATTGGCAATATTAAGACAATTTTCAATAGTGGCATTTATATTAAACCCTGCAATACCACCTGCAAATTCTTGTCCCGTAACAGTTCCACATACTATTAAATCACTAATGACACACGCCCACGAAATATTTCCGCCTGCATAACGGAATAAACCGCCATCGTTTAAATTTAAATGAATAGAGAAACCATTTCCATTAAAATAGCCATAAAAACGATTATTTGCGGAAGATGCCCCTATAGATTGAGTGACTGGATATGTAATATCATTCATCAAACTATAATGCTTATTCAAATTAAAAGGCGTACCAGAGATAATAGGTTTATTAGTGCTATCCGCTAACTCTTCTAAATCTATTTTGGTATATATTCTATAGGGGTCGTTTGCTGTTCCTGTCCCCTGTGTGCCATCAAATAGCCCTGCGTTTGCTATTTGCGTTGCTATAATTACTATGATTATAGCCAAAAAATCAAAAATACTTTTCATTATCTCACCTACGTGATTATTAATTAAATACAAATATAAGTTTTTTTAAATTAAAATTAATTTATGTTTTTATTCGTAGTGCGACCACATTTGAAGTATTATAATTTTATTTTTCACAACATCATAAACTAAACGATGTTTATAATTTATTCGTCGCGAATATGTATATTCACTTCCCATTAACTTCTCATATGGCGGCGGATTCTGAAACGGATTATACTTAATAATTTTTAATAATTCATATACTTTATTATATAACCCTGCTTGTTCTAATAATTTTTTATCTTTTATTGCTCTTTTTGTAATTTCAATTTCATACATCTTTCAACTCCGGAAAAACTTCTTCAATAGGCACGAATTCTCCTTTTCTAATTTCATCTAATTCTTTCCAAAAGCCGGGAATTGAACCAAGATATTCATCATCAGAAACATATTCGCCTCGTTCCATTTTTTCTAAAAGCAATTGTGTTTTAGATTTAGCGGGAGCGATTTCTTGCTTACTAATTCTTTTTCTTTCTAATTCTAATACTTCCATAATTTTATGTTTAATTTAATAATTTACTATAAAATACGTTTTTTTAATAACTAAAAACACACAACCGATTAAAGTGTGTATATTTTTATTTATTTCTAATGATTATTAGTATATTTTAATAATCATCAATATCCATTACTTCTACGCAAAACGCTTCATTTCCTGTTTTCTGCAATACTTCATTAATAAGCACTTGCAAATTAACTTTGTGTTCCTCTACTTCAAAACCACTTTTAAAATTAGGGTCTGTTAATTGTTTTGCTAAATATTCTTGAAAATCTATTAATGTTGGCATTATAATTCTCCAATAGTTTCTTTATTGTATTTTGATAAAATATCTTGTTTATATATTAACGCTCTGTTTATTTCAACATCAGGCACTTCATTTGTTCTTTTATAAAATGCGTGTGTTAAAATTATAGTTGTTTCAAAACAAAAAAAATATAATGTGCGTGTATTACCACGAGACAATTTTACTCTTAATTCGTATATTCCATCTCTTAAATAATCACTTTGTGGTCTTTTAGAGTTTATGCCTTGCTCTCTTAAATGTTTTATCCATACAGTCACTTTTTTCTTATCTTTAACAGATAATGAATTTAAAAAATCCTCAATTGGACACTCGCCTTCATCATTTTTATAAAATTTAACTTTCCAATCTTTTTCCATAATTTTTATGTTTATTTATTATTTTTTAATTCAAATATATTTTTATTCGTAGTGCGACCACATTTTTGCAATTAAAATTATACCTTCATTAACTTCATAAACAAGCCGATGTTGTTTATTTATCCTGCGTGAATATACATTTGTGTATCCGCTCATTTTTTCATAAGGCGGATTTTGAAAAGGATTATCCTGTATTATTTTTAATAAACTTTTAATCTTATTTTCTAATCCTACTCGCTTTAAAATTTGCATATCTTTATATGCTCTTTTCGTAAATCTGATATTATTCATTCCAGTTCTCAAATACATCTTCTATTGGAATACATTCTTCCCAAGGTTCGTTCAATGCTGCGTCTAATGATTCCATATATCCAGGAATAGAAGAAAGATATTCATAATCCGAAACATATTCTCCGCGTTCCATTTTTTCTAAAAGCAGTTGTGTTTTAGATTTAGCAGGGGCGATTTCTTGCTTACTAATTCTTTTTCTTTCTAATTCTAATACTTCCATAATTTTTATGTTTATTTATTATTTTTTAATTCAAATATATTTTTATTCGTAATGTGTCCACATACTATTTATTTTTATTACATCATCATATACTGTATAAACAAGCCGATGCTGTTTATTTATTCTGCGTGAATATCTATTTTCATATCCGCTCATTTTTTCGTAAGGCGGCGGATTTTGAAAAGGATTATTAGAAATAATATTTAGTATTTTACTAACCTTACTTTCTATTTTTGCTTGTTTTATCAAGTTTAATTCTTTAACTGCTCTTTTTGAAAGTTCAATTTTACGCATTGTTCCACTCCGGCCATACATCTTCAATTGGAATCCATTCTGCATTTGGGTCATTGGCTTCTTTATCTAATGCTTCTAAAAAGCCCGGAATTGAACCAAGATATTCATCATCAGAAACATATTCGCCTCGTTCCATTTTTTCTAAAAGCAATTGTGTTTTAGATTTAGCGGGAGCGATTTCTTGCTTACTAATTCTTTTTCTTTCTAATTCTAATACTTCCATAATTTTATGTTTATTTATATTTTTTGATGTTGCAATATACAATTATTTTTACAAATAATTTACTCGTTTTTACAAATAATTTACTCGTTTTTACAAATAATTTACTCGGATTTAACAACTTTTTGCTCGTTTTTACAAACATTTATAGTTATTTTAGTTAATACCCTATTGTATAAACAATATGAACAACTGTTTATAATAAGATTTTTTTTGATTAGGGGATGCTGAAATAAGTTCGGCAGGACATAGAAAGAGGTTGCAAATTTGTAAATTATGTATTAATTTATTCTCCTAATATTCCGCCTGTTCCTCCTCCACCTTCTACAACACCTGTATTTATACTATTTGTTATAGCACTATAATCATTGTCGTATCCTATAATGCCAGCCGCTGTGCCAACTATACCTTTTATATATCCATAGTTAGAACAGTTTATAATAGTAGATGAAGTAAGAATTCCATAAACAAATCCACCAATACCTGCAACAATATTATTTCCTTCTATTGATTCTACATTCATACAATTTGCAATAGTGGATTCAAAAATAAATCCACTAATACCACCAACGCCCTCATTTCCTTTCACTTTTGCATTATTTATGCTATTTGAAATAGTAGTTCCACTATTTATTTCTCCGCAAATACCACCAACATAATAATTTCCTTGCACCTCACCATTATTTATACAATTTGAAATAGCAGAATATTTACAAGCATATCCACAAATGCCACCAACATAGTAATTTCCTCTTACGTTACTCGTATTTCTAATTATTACATTTTTAATTGTTCCTCTATCTACACTACCGAATAAACCAACATAACTTTCGCCAGGATAATTCATATCTAACCTAATTGTTTTGTTATTACCATCAAAATTTCCTTGAAAAGAGATAGAAATAGTAGTTCCAATTTTTTGAGTTACTGGTGCAGTAATATCATTGATAAGTATAAAGTATTTATCTTTGCTCCAATTATCAGCAGGCGAAGGAGCAGAACTATTAACACTGTCGGCTAAATACTCTAATTCAGTTTTATTTCTTATCTGATAAGGATTTGTTTCTGTTCCGTCACCGAGAAATTGTGCGTTTGCTATTGGTGTTGCTATAAGTATATAGATTAGGTAAATTATTTTTTTCATAATGTTATAATATATTAATCCTATGCAAATATACAATTTTTATAAGATTGAGAATAATTTAAAAATACTTTTTTGTTTTTTGAAACTTTTTTATATTTACTTCGTATTATTTATATAAAGCATATATACTTTAATACATACTTATATAATTTAATAAATTATTTTCCTCTTTTTAAACGATAAGTTTTCTTATCGTTTTTTTATTATGTATATTTATTTTTTATTTCCCATAATATGCAAGCGTTAGAACAGTGATGTCGTCTGATTGTTTTGTTCCTTCGGCGTGGTGTTTTACTAAATCAAAGATTCCGCCTGACACAATTTTAGGCGAATCATTAACAGAAATATATGATAAATAATTTTCTAGTGGAGACACCCCTAATAGTTGCTTATCTTTATTCATTGCTTCTGTCACGCCATCGGTATAAGAAACAAATAATGTATTCGGCTCAAGTTGTATTGTATTTTCGGTAAATTCTGCATTGTCAAAAGCACCAAGTAAAACATTAGAAGTAGTATTCAATTCTACTACTTTATTTTTATCGGTGACTAAAAATGGATAATTGTGTCCTGCATTAGTATAATTAAATTCGCCTGTTTTGAAATTCAAAACGCCATAAAAAATTGTAACGAACATACCATTACTACTACTTGAACAAAGAAGTTCGTTTGCTTTTCTTATACATTCATTAGTATGCGTATAAGTTTGCCCAAAGGAACGGATTATAGTAGTTGCAAGTGCCATATAGATAGCGGCAGGGATTCCTTTGCCTGACACATCGCCTATAACAAAACCAATTTTATCATCATTTATTAAAAAGAAATCAAAAAAATCACCGCCAACCGATTCTGCTGCTTCCATTTGTCCATAAATATCAAATTCTTTTAATTCGGAGAATGGTGGAAATTTTTTAGGCAACATAGCCGTTTGCACTTCTTTAGCGGCTTTTAGTTCTACGTCATAATGCTCTACAATTTCTTGTGCTTTTAGTCCTTTTCTAATTGTTAAAATTAGTTCTAATGTCTTTTCTATTATATTTTCAAGGTCAGTTAGGTTGATTGGTTTAGTCAAAAAATCAAATGCGCCGTGGTTCATTGCAAAACGTATATTATCCATATCGCTATATGCGGATGCAATAATTACTTTCAATTTTGGATTTTGCATTTCATTTATTCTACGCAAAAGTTCTAAACCATTCATTACAGGCATAGAAATATCTGTTATTACAATAAATATTTCTGGATTTTGCTGCAATGTTTCTAATGCTTCTTGTCCGTTTTGGACAAAATGCAATACATACTTACCTGCTCTGACATCTTTACGTAGTCGCTGCTTGATAAGGATTTCTAAATCTGGTTCATCATCTACGATTAGTATATGTTCTGGTTTTTCTGCCATAATTAAAAATTATTTTGTTAAAAATACTAATTTATTTTATTATTTATTGTTTTGAAGGAATAATTTTTAATATTTCTTCACGCAATTCTGCAAAATTTATTGGTTTCGTAAAAAATTTATCTGCCGCAAATGTTTGTGCTGCTCTTCTATTAACTTCTTCATCATATGCTGAAAACAGAAACACAGGGATATTTGATTCTTTTTTCAAATCTTGCAATAATTCAATTCCATCTTTATCAGGCATTTTTATATCTGACATTACTAATGATATAGTTCCAGTCGGGACTGATTTAATATAATCAATTACTTCTATGCTTGATAACTTGAAAACAAATTCAAACAATTTATTTTTCAGTTCTGTTTTAAACATTTGGTTAAATAGCGGAATCACATCTTCCACATCATCTACAACTAATATAGTAGGTATCATATATTACATATTAATTTTAAAATAAAATACAAAAATACGTTTTTTTTGTAATAATATGTCATACTGAACTTATTTCGGCATCTACATAAAATAAAGAGATACTTAACGAGTCCAGTATGACGCCACTTAAATTGTTCTAACATTATATATTTATTCTTTTACTTCATCGGCTGTTAAAAATTCAATTTCAAGATAAAGATAGTCCTTTATATTAAATTTTTCATACCACAATGCAGGATGGGTACCCGTTCCTTGAACACGGCATATATCCCAACATTTTTCTCCCATTTCTTGACCAGGAGAAAAAACTATAAATGGAATAGATTTGGAAGATGTATTATATCCACCATACAAGCAACCCCAAACGTCAGCATCATTAGGTGTATCAAGAATAACTATCGGTTTTAAATAATAAGGAACATCTAACAAAGAACGATTGTATCTTATTTGATATGATAAACTCGGGAATCGCACACTAAAAATTTGCTTAACACTATCTACTTTTTTAGTAATAACTTCAAAAGTAAATATGCTATCAATTTTATCTACACATTCAAATGTTGATTTATTATTAACACTATCAAATACTTCTTCAAATGACATTACATATTGCCTTATATTAACGCTATCAACCCCATCTTTAACATAATGTTCTTTTATTGCAATTACGGAATATTTAAGTTCGCCAGTTATATCTATTTTATTCATCTCAATATCAGATATTTCTGCAATGTTTCTTATCATTTGATTGAACATTTTAAATATTGCTATAGATTTTTCATCTAATTTATCTATTTCTATATTTTCTAAATAATTATCAAATTCTATTCTAACGCTTTTAGAACCTGCTTCTGTTTGTGATAATAGCACATTAAATGAACAGCAAAATATTATTGCTGCTATAACAAATTTATTAAAGTAATTCATATAATAACCTTTTATTTGTAAAAAAATATCTAAATTAAAAATCATACTTTTACAATATATAATTATTTACTAACTATTTCTAACTATTCTGAAACCTATTTTTTCGTTGCTTTTGTTTTTTGTTCTATATTCCTTTCTGACAATTATTTTGCCATCGTCACAAGAACCTCCCCGTATAATTCTATCTGTTCCTGTAAGAGGTCCAGTAGGATTAACAAGCGGAGTTATACTATAATAATCTTCTCTATAATAGTCCCAACACCATTCCCAAACATTTCCAAGAACATCATATAAACCATATTTATTTGCCTTTAATTTTCCTATATTATGAGGATTTAGTGCTGAATTAGTATAAAACCAAGCGTATTCTAAAAGTTTTTTTTCGTTATCAATACTAATATTAGCAAAATATTCCCATTCTGCTTCAGTTGGCAAACGCCATCCATTAGCATCTGTCTCAAAATAAACAGCAGAATCTATTATTTCATATACAGGTTGCAGGTCGTCTAATATAGAAAGTTTATTGCAAAATAATATAGCATCAAACCAACTTACATTATAAACAGGATAATCATTATATTTTATCGTAGAAGGATTTTCTTTATTAATAACAGAATACAAACGCTGATTAACTTCGCAAGTAGATACATAAATATCTTTTGTAAGCATAATATTATGTATAGGTTGTTCGTTCACAATTCCAAAATCATCACTTCCCATATCAAAACTTCCCGCAGGAATCAATACATAATCAAACTTCGGATAAGGATAAACAACAATGTTTTGATAATAATTTTGGGCATCATAATATATTTTTTTACCATCAACGACAACATAAATAGTGGATTGTAAAGGAAGCGAAGGAACTATAAATTGTATTTTGCTTTGTGTCCAATTTATGCAATCTACAGATGCTATTTTCACATTATCATTAATAACAAGATAATTTGAATCCGTAATAGAACCAAGATTTTCGCCATAAAGCGTAAATGTATCCGAATAAAAAGTGGTTGTATCTTGCAATTTAAACACACGAGTGCTACCTCCAATAATAATCGGGTCGCTTTCATAACATCCCGCAAGAATAACACAAATAGCAGTTATAGTTAGAAGTATTTTTATAATATTATACATTTTCATTTTATAATTTTTTTCACAAAAATAAGGTTTTTTTCTTTTTTATTTTAGAGGTGACCATTTTAAAAAGAATAACTTATTCCAATTCTAATGTAGGTCTGGTTGAACTCATTAATAGCGGGTTTAATAAAATATGATAAATTAGAATCAATATTAAAATCAAATAAATGTGCATCAGCATAAGCATCTACCATAGATAAAATATATACTCCTAATAAATACAATCCTGCTAAATCTCTGTTATCAACTGCTGTTATCATTTGTCCTTGTGTTTGTCGGTAGTTATATGTATTTTTATCTTCAATTTTATTTAATTGCTTGTTATAGTTTTTGTAGTCAATGTGGTTACTGCCCACCATATACCACAGCCCCGTTGCTCCTGCAATAAATATTGATGATTTTATATAACTTTGTGTATATATTTGTCCTAATCCAGGAAATACTAATGACCGAAGCGCTGCCCTTGTAGGTGATTTAGTTAGCAGCAAATAATCGGCATTTATTTTACGTTCAATATTTTTTTCATTATCGTTAAAATCAGAAGCAGTAATTAATGTATCAACATAAATGTTTTCCTGTGCTACAATTTCCTCAGGAAAGAACGTGATTTTTATCGAAAATATAAATAAAGCAACACCAATGATATATTTCATAATCTTATTAATACCTCACCAAAATAACATTTTTTTTTAATAAAAAATATTTGGTACCTTTAAAAACATAATATAAGTATAAACAAGATACGGAAATTTTTATTTTTAGATGTCACCATTTATTTTTGACAAAACCGAAGAATGCTGTTTTTATAGTTGTCCAAATTGGCAATATACAAAAACAACACATAACAATAACTATACTTTATATTAGAGTATAGTTATTATGTTATATGATAGATAAAAAGAATAATTATCTTCTCTTTTTATGTCTATTTTTACGCAATCGTTTTTTTCTTTTGTGCGTAGACATTTTTGCTCTTTTTCTTTTTTTACCGCAAGGCATATAATATCTCCAATAATAAGTTTAAAAATTTTTATTTAGTTTGTTAACATCAGTATTAACGGTCTGTTCAGGTAAACGAACAGCATTTACTTTTTTTGTAAAGTCGTTTGATACTTTAAATAAAGGAATGTATTTTTCATTTAAAGAAACGATTTCACCATTTTTAGGATTTCTTGCTAATCTTGCTTTTCTTTTTTTAGAATGAAAAACGCCGAATCCTCTAATTTCTATTTTGTGTCCTTTTGAAATTGCTTCTACAATAGACGTAAGTACGCCTTCCACTACTGCTTTAGTATCTATTTTTGTAATTCCCGTTGCTTTTGCAACGATATCTACAATATCTGCTTTGGTTATATTTTTTATCATTTTTAATAAACTAATGATATCATAAAATACAAAAATAAGGTTTTTTTTGTAATAAAATTATAGCGACATCTAAAATGTCATACCGAGCTCATTTTCAGCATATTCATAAAATTAGGAGATGCCGAAACAAGTTCGGTATAATGTTTTTTTATATATCACCACCTAATTTTATATAATGTTTAAAGTGTTTTTTTACAACGTTAAAAACTATATGAATGTGCTATAACATTGAGTGTAAAGTAATTTTATTGTTATTGCCATATCGCAAAAATAATTGCTGTGGTTCTTCAGGTAATATACAAGAGTAATTTATAAGTTGCTTACTACAGCATTAACTACGAATTTATGTCTTTCTATTACATTATCCATATTTCACTACTCTATCTTATCAGCAATAGAGTCATCTATAGAAAAATTAGAAAATACGTTCTGAACGTCATCGTGTTCTTCAAATATGTCAATGAATTTTAGAACTTTTTGTGCAGCCGAGACATCTGTAAGATTGACAACATTTTTAGGAATATATTCTAATTTTGCTTCAGCAACATTAAAATTATTGTCTTCAAAATATTTATTAACAGCACCAAAATTTTCCATTGACGAAATAATACGTGATGTTTCTTCATCGTATTCAAGGTCTTCAGCATCGGCTTCAATAACTACATCCATAAGTTCATCTTCAGTTTTTCCATTGTTAGAAATAGCAACAACACCTTTTCTTTCGAAGTTCCATGCAACTGCCCCTGTTTCAGCAAGGTTGCCGCCATGTTTAGACATAAGAGAACGTATTTCGGGGAGAGTTCTATTTTTGTTGTCTGTAACCGTTTCTAACAGCACAGCAACGCCATTCGGAGCATAACCTTCATATATAATTTCTTCGTAAGTCACTCCTTCTATTTCTCCTGTTCCTTTTTTGATTGCTTTAGTTATATTGTCGTTAGGCATATTAACGGCGCGAGCATTTTGCATTGCCAGTCGCAGACGAGGATTACCTGCTGGGTCGCCACCTGATTCTCTTGCGGCGATAGTTAATTCTTTTGATATGCGAGTAAAAACTTTTCCTCTTTGAGCATCTGCTCGTCCTTTTTTATGTTTTATATTAGCCCATTTACTATGTCCTGACATAATTTTATCTCAATATTTAATTATAACAAAGCATAAAAATAATGTTTTTTTTGTAAACAAAATATTTATTGTTTAGGACACCGTTAAAAATATTAAAATGTATTAAATACCGAATAATAGAATACAGGAATTTTCTATTTTTAGATACTACATATTTTTACTTATTTCATCTACTATTTTATGCACATCACAACTACCTATAACTAATAATACTGAACTAAAAGAAAATTCAAATATAATTTGAAGAACCTCTACGTTTTCTAAACATTTTATAGAAGATAAAAAATTAAGAAGTTTTTGCGAATTATTACTAAAATTTGCTCCGCTAATACATATTACTGAACAATCAATAAAATTTTCAATATCAGGGAACTTTTCGTTAAATTCAAAATTATTTTTATTAAGCAATGTAATATATTTTCTATTGCAATAACCCGAATAAAGCACATTTTCATTATCAAATTCAGTTAAAAATCTTTTATTACTTATATTCAAAATGCAATTTCCCTTAGCGATTACAGAATTAACTTTGAATAAATTATCTTCATTTTTAGCGGCAATTAAAGTTCCTTCATTAGTGGGATTAAAAGTATTTAATACTTTTATATTTATATTTTTTTCAATAGCAGGCAAAATAGTTTTAGGATGCAACACTTTTGCTCCCCAAAAAGATAGGTCTTTAATTTCCTCGAAAGACATTTGTTTGATTGTTCTGCAATCATTACAACATCGTGGATCCGCAGATAAAATGCCATTTACATCTGTCCATATTTGTATCTCTTCGGCACCAATAATAGCACCAATAATAGCAGCAGAATAATCAGAACCACCTCTTCCAAGCGTTGTTGTTTTTCTAATTATTCCATTATTATATGAGCCAATAAAACCTTGTGTAATTACTAAATCAGGATTAATTTTACTAAATTCTTTTTTTATGTTTTGGGAACATAGTTCTAAATTTGGTGCCGCTTCATTGTAATTATCATTAGTATATATGAGAGTGCGAGCATCTATAAGCACACTATTTAATTGTTGTTCTTTACATATAAAATGAAAAATAGTCGTAGATAATAATTCCCCAAAAGATAAAACAGCATCTTTTGTTGCACTTGTTAATTCTTTCAAAAAAGATACACCTTGCACTATATTTTCTAAATCATTTAATAAACTTTGGACTTCATTTGTAGCAACTGCTAAATAATTTTTTAGAGTGGAATTTAGAATATTTATATGATGGTTTTTAATATAATTTAATATATTTTCTTTTTCGTTATTAAAATTTTTGGATTTATCGGCGGAAATTATAGCAATTTGTTCTAACTTATCGGTAATACCTTTGCAAGCAGACAGAACAACAACTTTTTTATCCACAACGTTCTTAATAACATTTAAAACACTAATCATTTCATTAGCATTAGCAACAGAACTACCACCAAATTTCATTACTATCATAATAGTTTTATTTTTATAATAATTTATAATATAATGTTTTTTTGAAAGTATAATGTCACCTATAAAAATGTCATACCTTACTTATTTCGGCATCTCTTTATTATATACGAGGATATTTAGTATCAAGCAGGACATAATATTTTTAGAGTTATATTTACGATATAAATTTTCTTTCTAGTTCATATGTTTCTGATGTCATAGTTTTTTCTATTTCTTCAATACTTTTCTCTATATCGTTATTATTTTTTATAAATTGTGTTAATGTCATTTTAATCAAATTGTATAATTTTTTATCTGATTTATCTAACTCTTTCCAATCTTTGCTTAATTTTTCTTTAATATTGTTTAATTTATAAAACTCGTTATAAGTATTTTCTTTTTCTTTGTTATATTTTTCTAACTCTTTATTTAATTTTATCCATTCGTCATTTAATTCTGCCCATTCGTCATTTAACTCTTCCTTATTTTTATATTTATTATCTTCGTTATACTTTTCAAATTTGTCATTTATTGTTTTTTCATATTCACTTATGTATTTCCATTTTTGATAGGATTCTTCTATCTTATCTACAATTTTTTGCAATTCAAGATTTACTCTTTTCCATTCAGAGTTTGTTTTTTGTTTGTCATTATTTATTTTAGCACTTTGGTGACAATATTCTTCTAATAGATTGAAATATATTTCATTTTCTTCTTTTAGTATTTCAATATTTTGCTTTAATTTATAAATATAAGTGCTTTTATATTCTATAAATTCTTTTAGATAATTATTAGGCATTATAATTTTCCTCTATTATCAATAAACTTTTATGACAATTTATAATTAAAAGTATTTTTACTTTTTTAATTATACGATTTAAAATTAAAAAAGTTTCAAAATATAAAAAAATAGTTGGTGGTGCTACCCAAAGTATGATAACTTACACATATCCATAATTTATGTAATGTGTTCTAATGTCTGTTAAACATTTACAATATATTTTCTTATATTTGTATTTTTTTTATGAGTAATTTATGCCAAAACCTAAATTAAAAGTTAAAGCAGATTTGCCATTATATAAAGTCTTTTA
>WRLB01000010.1 GCA_009777815.1 Bacteroidota bacterium | reverse complement strand
ATCTCTTTATTATGGATTGCCGCGAAATTACTGCGTAATTTCTCGCAATGACGGAAGTCTAATAAACATAGTTTTTAAAGGTTTCCATAAAAAAATCTTATATTTGTATTGATTTTGTTTAACAATTAATTTTTTTATTCGAATGAAAAGAAACATATTAGTATTATTATTTTTTATTGGGTTATCTGTTTCGTCTTTTGCGTATCAAATGGAGACTGAAATACAGGATTATATAAAAAGAAAACGAGATAGCATTGAAGCAATACCTTCGCTTACAGAAGAGCAAAAACTAAAAATGATATTGGAATCAATGATAGGACCCAAAAAGCCGCAAACGGAAACGCAATCGGGCAACAATACTCCAACCGAGAGCAACAGCAATGTAATCGAACAAAATGACAATTCGGAAGGATTTAATTTAGATGATTTTTTAAACAATCTTAATGAGAATTACCAAAATTCAGAATTGTTTGAAATTATGATGAACAGTATGACTTTGCCCGATGAAGAGTTTGGTCCAATGATTGCTAAAATAAATGTTATAGATACTGTTGTTAAAAAGTTTAGTTGCAGCGGTGGCAATATTGTTGGCGAAGGAAACTCGCAAGTTGATTCTAATTTGCTGTTTATTTATTGGAGTTTTGGTCTTCCAAGGAAAGGCATATATACAAGTTGCAAAGGTGGAACAACAATGGAAGTTGATTATTTTGGCAGAACGGTTATTCCTGTTAATAGTGTATTTGATTGTATAACTCCTCTCCCCAAAATTACTGATAGCATAGTCCGATATGCCGATAAAAGAAAAACAAAATTGATTGTAATGGATGTGTTAACGGGCGAAAATATTTTTGAAAAAAATGTAGAAGCAGCAAAAACAAAAAGCGTATCGGCTATTGTTTCACAAATAAAAAAAGAAAATATGGAAATAAGTATGGAAAGTGAAAGTCCATCATTGCCAGATGGTTACACTTATTCAGAATATAAAACAATAGATATTAGAAACATCCCGCCCGGATTATATTTTATCGCTATATTAGATGAAGTTGGCGATGTCGCATATATAAAAACCTATAATAAAGAAAAGTAAAATTATTGTTGCGAGCATAACATTTTTTGTTCTTTTTTTACGCTCAATAAAAGTTACTTTGTTGCTAAAAAAAATACTTCGAATGAGTTAATCTTACAGGAAACATTATGCTTTAAATTTTCTCAAACCAGTTTTGGTTTGGCATAAAACAAAAAAAAGCACAGCAAGTTTTTGCTATGCTTTATGAAATTAATTTTAGTGTTATTTTACTTTAGGTTATTATATGCTTTTGTTGCGGCGTCGAGCAGTGGTTTGTATGAAACACGGCTACCTACTGCTTGTTCCATCCAGATATCGGGAATTAGGCGACCTTGTTTACTCATTCTTTCCATTTCTGTTCCTAAATTTTTGCCTGTTATGTAGTCGGCGATTTGGAACTCTATCAAGCGACCTATCGGATACGCAGATAAATACAATGGAATTTTTATCATATGCGAGTATATTGCTAATATCGGACAATCTTTCATTCCGAAGTGTTCTGCAAAATATTTATTCCAAACTTCCGCTGATATTTTTACAACCGCAGCACACAATTCGGCTTTATTGCAATTAGGATTTTTATACATCCAATCCCAAACCATCTGATCAACAAGAGAAACAGCCATTATTTCCATTGTTCCCCAAAATTTATCGAGCATTGCAAAATGTTCGTCCATTTGATTATTACTTCGAATGCCTAATAATTCTAAATCTTTTGTTTGAAAAATAAACGCCCACGCTTCTGTAAATGCAGTATTTGGCACTCCTCGAAGCATCCAATAATCTACATCGTGCAGCGTTAAAACTTGTTCTACATTATGTCCTAGCTCGTGAATTCCGATATTATATCCTTTGTAATCAATACCATCTTTTCCTAACCGAGTTCTTAAATGTGCTTTTTCGCCTCGCATTGAAGCCCCCCAAGCATGCCCTGCACCTTTGGAAGCATTAACTTCTATTCTGTCCGAAACATATTTTGCTTTCTCTTTTGTGAAACCTAATTTCACTAAAATATTTGGCAAGTCCTTTTGCAGTGCGTTGGTGTCGGGATACATTGCCGCAAGCCGTTTATTTAATCCAACTTGGTCGATACTGCTTCTTGTTTTAAAGCCATCATACCAAATATCGAACGGCTCTAACTTCCTGCCGAGCCGCGATTCTATTAGTTTAGCAACATCGCCAACCAATGCTGAAGATAAATATTCGTCGAACATTTTTGCTACTTCGGATACAGGCATTTCATATTGAACATCAAAAGTTGTGTTAATTAAATTGCCAATAGCAGGACGATATTTATCGATTTGCGTATTAATTAAAAAACAATTTAATAGATGTTGGTAGCGAGTGTATGGCTCTGTTTCGAACTTTGTTTCTTTGCCGTCTTGATAAACTTTATTTGTTTTTGGATTCCACAAAAACTTATCGCTATCAACTACACTCTGCGGAATTTCTTGTTTTATTATCCGCAACATAACATCTAAAATCATTCTTTGGCAAACAGTTCCTTGCTCGCCGTTGCTGTATTGCGATTTAATTTCATCTCTTAAATTCCAATGCGAGATTAATTTTAAATCTTTTGCAAAGTGCGTATTCATATTATCATCAACCAAATTTCCAACATAAATATTGTAATTGGTAATGTAAGCATCTGCATTACTGATGATTTGCGAATACTGCTGATTTAAACTCGAAGGAATTCGGGTCGTAAATAAATCGCCCAACCTTGCATAAGCCCATTCTTGTCTGCTCCAATTTTTACCTAATGTTTCTTTTTCCGTTAAGGTAAAATATGGAAAGTTTAAGCCGACCAAAAACGCAAACTTATTAGCAAACATATCGTTCACTAAATTATCGCTCGGCTCATATCCTGCCAAAATCTCGTCAGCAAGTGTTATGCTGGCGTATCCCTCGAGATGAACAGGACGCTTGAGTTGCAATGAGACCTTATTGAAGTGACCCAAAATCACCTCCAAATGAGTTTGGCAGGAATTAAATAGTTCGAATAGTTTAACACTATCAGAAACAAAACTATTTTTGCAAAACTCGATAAAATCGTTCGAAGTGCCATCAACACTATTATCGGATGCGTCTATTGGTTGCGTTCTCCAAAGAGCAGCGATTTGTTTGACACCTTTTTCGATTCTTGCGCGGTGTTCATTTCCGTATTTATTCACAAGCTCATCTATTGCAGAGTCAATATTTGCTTGCGACACACCGCCTACATTTTTGTAATTTTCATTCATAGTTGTTTTATCTTTTTGATTACAACCCGCCGCTATCATTATAGCAGCCACTAACAAAATTACTAATAACAGATATTTCTTCATTTTTGAATATTATTTTTAGTTAAACAAAGTATCAATATATGAAAAAATATGTATATTCTAAAACCCGTCATTGCAAACCGATTTATCGGCGTGGCAATCTATTTTCTTTTTATGGATTGCCACGAAATTACTGCGTAATTTCTCGCAATGATGCTGAAAATAAACAGAGTTTTCAGTGGTTTTAATCTTTCACTCCAACGATAAAAATTTTTGCTTCGTTTGCCATTTTTATTACTTTTTCTTTTTCTAAAAAGATAGTGCTGCCGATTTCTACTGCTAACCCTTTTACGCCATTTTTTTTCATAAACTCTATTGTTCTGGTGCCTATAGTGGGCAAATCTACTCTTATTTCTTGTTTGGGTTTTGCCATTTTTATAAGAACGGGTGCTTTCCCGTCTCTTTTTAAAGCGGATATTCTATCAATCATATTATCTGTTCCTTCTCTTGCTTCTACTGCTAAAATAATACCTTCTTGGACTACACAAGATTGTCCTACATCAAGTTCTCCTAAAGTTTTTGCGACTTTAATTCCTATTTGAATATCTTCAAAATCTTCTTTGCTTGGTTTTGTTTTGCCATAAACGCCTTCGGAAAAAAGCATTTGTGGCATAACTTCGTGGGCTCCTACTACCTTGAAACCTTTTAACTCAATCTCATCAATTAGCACACGAAAAATATTATCGTCACTCATCTTTTTTATAGCGAGTTTTGTTATCAGTTTTGCACCTTCCCAGTCAGGTATAAGTTCTTTAAAAGAAGGTCGCCGAATGCCACCTGCAAAAACAACTTCTTTTACTTTATTTGCTTGAAAGTATTTGAATATTTTGCCAATTTCTCCAATTTTAACTAAAATGTGAGGTGTTTCGTATAATGTTTCGGGCAAAACAAATGGCTCGATTCCAACAACAAAAAAATCTCTTTTAATTGCTTTACAGTGTTCTATCACTTCTTTTGGCATTGTGCCATTGCCTGCTAATATTCCTAATTTTTCCATCAATTAAATTATTTTTATTTTAAAAATATAACTCCCAAACATCACTTTACAATTTTTTCTAAATATGTTTTTTTATTTGTTTTTATTTTAACGATGTAGGTGCCTGATGTTAAATTTGTTATATCAATTTCTGGGTTTTTTGTGGTTAAAATATTTTTTCCGTCGAGGTCAAAAATTTCTATATTTTCTATTGTTTCGTTTGAATGATTAACGATATGTATATTATTTTTTGCGGGATTAGGGAATATAGTTATTTTGCTTTCATGTTCTTCTTCTACTCCGACGAGTCCTGTTATGGATATATTATTAATAAGTAGTTGCATATAATCGCCTTTTGTGTGCGAGCAAATTGCAAGATAATATACGGCATCATTAGGCACATTAAAAGTTGCAGAAAGTGTTGTAAAATTTGTTCTATCGAGTGCATCGCCAAAATCTTCTATCAATATTTTATCATTGATATTTTTAGTATTACACAAATATAATTTCATATTTCCCGGATACAAACCGCTAAATACTTTATAATTTACATCAAAAGAATATATGTAATTTGGAAGCAAATAAAATGGCGGAAGGAAGAGATAATACTCTTTTGGAGTTTTATCTGCACTTAAAAAACTTCTAAGTTCGATAACCCAATTCCCCGATTCTTGTATTCTTCGCCAAGTTGTATTAGTTGAATTATCTACGCTGACAGATGTATATAAATCTGTAAAATGTTTTGCTTCAATAACATTATAAGAATAAGGAATTGACAAAATAAAATCAGGTCGCCCAACATAATTAAAACTTATAAGCGAATCCGTTTCGGTTATATTTGTTATAGGTCTATTAATAGGTTTTCCCGTCCAACTGCGAGCAGAAGGAATAGAATTATCTGTAAATTCAGTGTTGTTAGAACTTCCCGGAAAAGGAGTTCCCGCAGAATTTATAACTCCATAACTGCTTGGAGTGTTCGAGGGTTGTGCGAAAGTAGAGGACGCACAAACGGGATACATAAGTTGCGGATGAGCAGCATTAATTGCATTTGCTCCATAAAATAAATATGCAGGCAGAAGAGTATGAACTCGCCAAATAAGCAAACCCGACCCCGGCACAAATCTATCAAATCCTGTTCGTTGCCTATTTTCCATAATATAAAGTTCATCTTTTGTATCGGTATCTATTCTGTATGCAACAGAATGAAAAGCCGAATTTGGCATATCAACAACACTCACATCTTGCGTTGCCAAATTGATAGGATCAACCCAACCAAACATCCATTTTTGAAAAATATTTATATTCGCAGGGCAAGCACCGCCCGAAAGCCAACTACCATTAGCCATAATACACCAATTGCCCGCACCTGTAAAATTGCCGCCAGTTGCACCATCTGTATCGTAAAAATCGAGAGCACCCAAAGTATGAGTAAATTCGTGAGCCAAAACTCCAATGTTGCTAATATTATCTCCGCCATTTCCACGCAATTCAGGGGCGCAACAATATCTTCGAATGTATTTTCCGTCGACAAGATAATAAGGACTGCCCGTATTATCAACTAAATGCGAAGCGTGCGACCATATACCTTGCTGAAATCCTGCTTCCTCGCCCCAGCCCGAAAATATAATATTAACAGCATCAATCAACCCATCATTGTCATTATCAAATTGAACCATATTATTCAACTCCATATAAGCATGCCAAACGGCTTCTTCTGCAAGCGGTCGAGAATTTGCTTTATAATAATCTATGCCAAATTCCGTTGTGTATGGACCGACAATAATAAATTCAGGCGTAAATTTTCCATAAGAGTTTTGAACAAAATAATCTCTGACAGAACCATAATTACCATAACCGACTTCGTTAAATAATGCCTCAAAATCCTCTTTCGTTTTGGTGAAAGGAAGGTCGGGATAAGACATAAGAACAACAAGATATTTGCGAGTTCCCTCTATATTTACAGAATTTTCAATATAATAATTCTGAAAATTATCTTGGTTCTTTTGATTGATATTAGGCTTTTCCGCATCATTGATAAAATGCGAAACTTGCCTTTCAGAGAAGAAAAGTTTTTTATCCAGATTTGTTATAAAATCCGTTCTTTCCTTTGTGGCGTTATCATTCGAGCCGTCATTCGTAAATATATGTTGCGATGGAATGAGGTCGCCATTTGCATTTTTTGTGGCATAAACAATAAAACCCGCCTCATTTCTCAACAATGTAAATTGGTCAGTTGATTCGAACCAATTAATATTTTCATCGCCCCTTATATAAACTTCTATCTTCGAACCATCAGGTTGTGTGATAGTTACAAGTTCAGGCGTAGCAGGCACAGCAAGCGTTTTACATATCAACATCGTTGAAAACACCGCTCCATAGAATAGTTTTTTTATTACGTTTTGCATATTAATTTTATTTTGCTATTAAACTTGATTATAAAGATACATTTTATTTTATAAATATTGTATGAAAAAATTGCTTTGCGAAAAATATTGGTCTGTATAAGTTGATTTATAAGGAAATATTGGACCTTAATTAACTTCGCAAGTCAATTTTATTTGAGCATAAAAGTATCAGTTAATATTTTTGCTGCTTCAGCATCTAACAATTTGCTTTCATTTTTAATAGCAAAACTACGTTTTACTATTTTAGTAATTTTATTAATTGTTTCGCTATCCACAATTGGAATATCAAAATCCGCTATTCTATGTGGACGTAAATGTGGTATTGTTGATGCTATTACAGTAGAACGAATCGCTTGAAAGTAGCCTGAATACTTATTAGATAGTAAAGCAAATAAATATTCTGGAGTAATTCCATATTGTTTTTCTGCTTCTTTTTTTAATCTTATTCTAAAAATTCCTGAAGCAATAACAACCTTATCATTTTCTGTAACCATTGCTGCTATTCCTATCTTTCCATCTTTTGTAAATAAAATATCATTTGCTCTAATGTCTTGATTTAATTTTACATAAATTGCTTCGTCTACAAATTTATCAGGAATTTGATTGATTGAAAAATTAACTAAATCACCTGTTCTAATAAATGGAATATCTGTTTCATTTCTATCAATAAAATCAATATAATTTGAACTGCCAGGTTCTTTTCCTGCTTTAAATGTAGCAATATCACCAAGTTTAACTAATTTATACTTATTGATTACATTATCTATTGCTTGTTTATAGTAAGGTGAAAAATGTTTAGGTATCCAAAAATTAGTTTGTTCTAATTGACTTAATTTAGTAATAAAATAATTTTTAGTGTTTTCTATTTTCTTTCCTTCTAACCAATATTGAAATTGCTTTTTAATTATTGGAATATCATCATTTTCAATAGTAACTCCTCGTCTATTATGTCCACAAAAATAAGCAACTCCCATAAATATTTCATAATCTTTTATTATAGGATTATTTGTTTTTTGCAAAAATATTAAACTCGTTTTGGTTGGTGTATTGGGTTGAAATGATTCTTTACAAACATCTATAATACCAATTATCTTTACTTTTTTCAAAAGCCATTTACGAATATATGTTTCACTTTCATTAAAAGCCCCATCTGGTAGGACTATACCCATTTTACCGCCATCTTTTAATAGTTGCAAACAACGTTCTATAAATAGTATTTGTGGTGGACGTTTTTCAATAGTGTTATTATGTGTCCATTTATTTGTTTTTTTATCTTTTTGCCATTTATGTGCTAATTTATATTGTTTTAATTTTCCATCTACACCTTCAACTTTAATTTTATCACCAAAAGGTGGATTAGTTACTACTATATCAAAAGTGCCTAATTGCACTTTAACTTGCGTTTCTTGTTTCCAGTTATTAGGATTTTCTAAACTATCTTCACAAAATATACCCGATGTCCCGTCTCCAATAAGATTCATATATGCTTTAGCAACTTTACTTAAAAAATAATCTTTATCTATTCCTCTAATGCAATTTGTAGCAATTTTTCCTTTTTCTTTTTCTATTTGATTTTCTTTCCAATTTTTTGTGCGATATTCTTTTTCTGCTTTGTCCCATATATGCTTGAGTGCCTCTATTAAAAATCCACCACTACCACAGGCAGGGTCAATTATTTTATCATTTTCGGTTGGCTGTAAAATATCTACAATCATTCGGACAACATTCCGTGGAGTGAAAAATTGCCCTTGCGAACCTTTTAATGAATGTCCAATAAATGTCTCAAAAGCATCGGCTATTACATCTCTTTGGCAATCCATAAGCGAGTAATTTTGCAACTCACCAACAACAAATTTAATAGGGTAAGGCTTCAATTCTATTTTATCATCGTCATCAATTACATCAGCCATTCGTATTTTTACTTCGTTAAATAAGTTTAGTATTCTTGCAGCAACATCATTTTCTGTTTCATTAATGCCTGCTCTAAATTCTACAATATCATCAGGATTAGTATATTTTTCATCATATATTTTACAAAAAATAAGATTTATTAATTGCCCTGCAAGAACTTCATCTCTTGTGGCACCTATATTATTTGCAGCAAGAAAATTGCGTATAGAACGAAATGTTGCTTTAAGATTATGAGTCGGTTGTAAATCTTTTCTTTTAAAAAGTCCTATATCTTCTATACGCTGTTTAAAAAGCGGAATATTAGGAATTTCTTTAAAAATTATTTTTCCTTCTTTTTCATATTTTCTTAAAAACAATCTATCGTTTCCATTATACCAAACCCCAAGCGTTGCTTTAGAAAATCTTAAATAATCTTCTAATTGTGACTTGCCATCTTTACGATTACTCCTTTTACATTCCACTATAATATAAATACTATCTTCATTTTTTTCAGACGAATTAAAAACAGCAATATCTACGGGGTATTCTTTACGAGTATCGGAAGGACGCATTTTTACCCGATATTGTGGATGCGTTTGTATGTGTGATTTCGGATATTTATAATCCTCTACTAATTGTTTGCAAAAAACCTGCACCGCATCAACTTCTTCGGGTGTTGCTCTTACTTGTTCTCCTGAAATATAATCTTTTACATATCCTTCGTTTACTTTATACATAGTGTTTCTTTTTAATTCCTTTATCAAAAAATTGCTTGAGTGTTATTTTATTTTCATCAAAATTAACTAAATTTTACATAATTATTTACATTTTCAGTAATAATTTACTAACTTGCTAACATAATTAAAAGTCCTACTAAACTTATTTCAGCATCCCCTTGATATTTTTTATAAAAAAAGTATATTTTTGTATTCTGTAATAAGTAAGAATATAATTTTTTTATAATATTTGAGGATAATACCTTGTTTAATTTTCTTAAATTTTTTAGATTTCTTAAATCAACAATTTTGATTAAGATTGTTATGGCACTGACAGGACTAGCGATTGTAGGATTTCTATTTGCTCACGCAATAGGAAACCTGCAATTCTGGATAGGACCTGATGTCTATAACACTTATGCTGCGTTTCTGCAAGAGCCATTCGGATTGGCAGAAGTGCTGTGGATATTGCGGATTGGACTAATTGTATGTTTAATTCTGCATATTATTTCTGCAGTTTATTTGCGATTAAAAAATAATGCAGCGAAGCCAATCGGCTACCAAATTAAAAACTACGCCAAAGCAAAACTAACATCACGAACTATGCTTTGGACGGGCTTAATGGTTTTAACAGGTATAGTGTTCCATATACTTCATTTCACAGCGGGAGTAGTTGATTTCAATAATGGTTATAAAACCTATGAAGTTTATCCTACGGGTGAATATGTAATGGGATTAAGTGGATGCACCGATAAAAACGCTTGCGATAAAGCAAAAAAAGATTGCGATAGCAAAACTTTTTTCAAGGCAGATGCTTGCAGTGGTTCGAAAGAACAATGCTGTAAAACAAAAACTTTTTTCAAGGCAGATGCTTGTTGTAGTTCGAAAGAACAATGCTGCAAAACAGAATGTTCCGATAAACCTTGCCAAGAAGCAAGTAAAGAATGTTCTGACAAATCTTGCCAAGATGTTGGTAATAACCTTCCTTTAGAAGCAATCATTGGTCACGGCAAAGTTGTAGTTATTTGTCGTGGCGATACTCTGCTTGTTAGGGATCCAGGCGTTCCAGTAACGGCAGAAATAATGGATAAATTCATGGCGGAAGCTGCAAAACTTTACAGAGAAGCAAATCCTAACAGACCTTGCCAAGAAGTAGTTCGCTGTGGTCTTCAATCGAAAAAATCTTGCTGTGCTGATTGTCCAGCGGGAGATGAGATGTGTGCTAAATGTAAGGAAAATCCCGAGCAATGTTCTAAATTTGCTAAAGCAGATTGCACAGATAAACCTTGTCAAGCAGAATGCACAGATAAACCTTGCAAAATTGCTTGCAAAACCGATAGCAAATGTGCAACAAAAGATAAGTGCAAGATATCTTCTTGTTGCTGTGAAGATGCTCGTGGTTGCTGTGGAATGCCGACATTTAACACCTATAATGATGTAAAACAGGGCGAAGTTTATAAATATCGTCACGATGTTTATGGGATGGTTAAATCGGAATTTACTTGCCCGTGGGTTGCGTTAGCATATATAATTTTTGTAATACTTGTTGGATTCCATTTAAATCACGCAATCCAAAGTGCAATACATACATTAGGCATCGAAGGACCGAAATTCACTCCTGTGATGCGTATATTAAGCACTTTGTTATCTGCAGCATTAGTTTTATTATTTATCCTTTTGCCGCTTGGAGTTGTTGTAAATAACTTGCTTGGTTGCGGTTGCGTAGTATTAGGATTATAATGTTAGGAGTTAATATTAAAGCAAACTTCAAAAAAGAAACGCATATTTGTCATACTGAACTTGTTTCAGCATCTCCTATTTTAGCAAGGAGATTCCGAACCAAGTTCGGAATGATAAGTATAGCAACACTACTTATATGTTTCATCTGTGCATTTACCCCCGCTAATTTAATCGCACAGGAGATAATAATTACTTCCTTCGAGCAAACGGGAATGACATCTGCTACTTGCCTTATTAACGGCGGCGCATTTACAGGAGCGTCAATTTCGGGCGATATAATACTTGCTGACGGGTTAGATATACCAAATTTTGCTTTTGCGTTAAATCCACATATAACATCAGTGACGGCGGCGGGCAATATTGGAAATATTGGCGACCATGCGTTTAGCGAGAGTTCGTGTGCAATTACTTTTAATAATGTGACAACTATCGGCGAGAATGCGTTTTTTCATAGTTCGGGCGATATTACTTTTAATAATGTAACGAGCATAGGAACGGGTGCATTTTGGCAGAGTTTGGGTGCAATTACTTTTAATACTGTGACAAATATAAGTGCCTTTGCATTTCGTAATAGTTCGGGTGCAATTACTTTTAATAGAGTGACAAGTATAAATGGCTTCGCATTTGATGGGAGTTCGGGCGTTCTTACTTTTAATATGATAACAGTTATAAATAGCAATGCGTTTATAAACTGTTTATCAGAAAAGATTTATGTTTCTAATGAAATGCCAAAAGCACAGATAAAAAGATTCGCTATCGAAGGTTTTACAGGAAACGTAGAAAAATTGCCAGCAAAGTAAGGGCAAATATGAGGTGAATTAACACGGGGATTCATCCCCGTGTTTTTGTTTATAGGGGTTGCTTATCACCAAAATATACTTTTATAATTTTACAATTTTATCGGGATGATTTTCTAAATACTTTGCCCACGAAGTTTTTTTTGTAGATTTATTATTGCTTGAAGAAAAACTATTTTTGCCTTCTAAAACGATATGATTAGAATGACAGACCGCTATTGCCAATGCATCAGTAGTGTCATAATAATTACTTGTTTCTGCTATATTTAATATCGCCTTCATCATATAACGAACCTGTTCTTTATTAGCATTTCCTCTGCCCGTAACAGAACGCTTAATATCTTTTGCTGTATATTCTGCAATATCTATATTTCTATTTACAACAGCCAATATAGCGGCACTTCTTGCCATAGATAATTTTATTAATGACTGAACGTTTTTAGAATAAAAAACGGATTCTATTGCAGCACTATCTGGCGCTGTGCGATCTATTACAGAAAGAATTCTATCATATATTTCTTTCATTCGCAATGGCAAGTACTCTGCTTTCTTTTTTACTTCTATAGTTCCATATTCTATTACTGATAATTTTTTCCCATTAGCATCTATTACCCCATAACCACAAAACACAGAACCAGGATCTATACCTAATATTTTCATTTAATTTATTTTTAAAATTTATAAAAATACAATTACCTATAAAAAACGAGAATGTACTTATAGGTATATAATTGTAAATAATTTGTTTATATCTGCAAGATGAAATTAATTTTATAAATTAACGTATTGTCCAACATAGTAATGGTATGTTGGACAAATGTAACAGCGCAAAACTATTTTGCACGAGCAACTACGGTGTCCAATATCCATCGTTTCCTTGCGGACAAGGGACGACATTCTTTTATACGAACTTCATCACCAACGTTACAAAATTGCTCTGGATCGTGAGCCATAAACTTTTTCGTTGATTTGAAATACTTTTTATACAGAGGATGCATAACTTGGCGTTCCACTGCTACGATAATCGTTTTTTCTGCTTTATTTGAAGTGACTTTTCCTTGCAGAATTCTCTTATGAGATTTTTTTTCTAAAACTTGTTCTGTCATAATATTTTAGTATTAAAGATAACTTTACTTTTATTTATAAATTATAATATTTGTTTTACTATTTTACAAAAATACAAAAAAAATGTGAAAACTTTATTTTTATTAAAACTAATATTCTCTTTTAACTGGGTTGAACCATCTATCGCCTATGCTTACGTCAATTATCATTCTGCCAAAATACTCTTTAATTAGTCCATTATCTAAACTACCTCGCTGTCCAAATACTAATGAAAAATCAATTTGTGCTGTTCTTGAAATAGGAAATTGAAAGCCCGTTGTAATGCCGTTTTCTCTTATTTTTTGCCCATTAACATTATAATATAACTGCTCGCTATATACACCAAACTTATACGAAGTTCGGGCAATCAGCGATGAATAAGGATTAGTATTCCCTAATAAAATAGTTCCAAATGATATTCTATTAAGGTTATGAAAGTTATTTTGTGGATTGAAGATATTAATATCTTTGAAGTTACCAATAATATAATCAGCGGCAAACAATACGGCATCTGTTTTATAAGATAAACCTGCACCATAAAAAGATGGTAGTTCCGATTTTATTTTTGAGGTTATAACTGTGTCTCTTGTTAGTTGTATAATTGGGTCATATAAATATTCATTTTTTTCTTCAATATTTGCTTTTGGCGTAATATTATAAAACGCACCTATACCAAGATTTTTTATCGGCTCAAAATAAATACCAACATTAGAACTAAAACCACTAACTATATTAGTATTATTAATTTGATAATTAGTAGTATGTGTGTTAGTAATATTTGTTAGAAAACAATGCTCTACTCTTCCTATAATTGCAGATACAGATGCACCAATATAAAGACCATCAATTACCTTACTTCCCACACCTAATGTGATATTACTTAAGCCACCCGAACCACGATATAGCACATTTCCATTCAATCCAAGTGTAGCACTATCATTAGGATTAATAGGTGCAGACATATAATAATTAACACTAGAAAACGGACTAAACATTAATCCTGCACTGATTTCTTTAGTCGTATCAAAGTTAAAAACAGAATAAAAACCATTCATTGCTCCATTGTTTTGAAGTAAGGTTTTTTGTGAATTATCTATTACATTTTGGTTGAAACGATAGCCCGTTTGGATTCTTGTAGTTTTAATTTTCCCCCATAAAGAAGGATTAAACATATTTATAGTATTATTAGATGGGACAGCAACCTGCACTCCGCCCATTGCTTGGGCTGAACCTGTATGACCATATATTATATCACCAACGCCCAGTATAGAGTAATTACTACCACCCTGCGAATACAACTTTGCCGATACTAAAAACAAAAATATTATATATATTATCTTTTTCATAATTATATTTTTTACAAAAATAGTAATTTTTTAAATAAAAAATATTATATTTGAAGTTGTTGTAGTGCAATGCATCAAAATTTTTTTACTATTGTTAATTATTTTAAAGATATTGTGTATGAAAAAATTATTTATAACAATTTTATTTATTTATGCGGCGACTGTGTCAGTGTCGTTAGCACAGCAAAAATCTTATATCATTCCTGATATTGGATCGCCCGGCATGAATATTTACATTGAAATTATTGCTCCATTCGATTCACTTTGGTTTTTCGGGAATGAGAGCGTTGTAAACGACAGTTCGTTATATTTGACTCCAAGCAAATCTGCAGATATAGGAATGATACAATTTTCGCCTTTATATGTAAGTTGGAGTGGCAGATTGATTTCTGCTCAAGCATTTATAAGTCCTAAATTTAAACCAACTTCTTCTAATTGGAATCAAGGTATAAAGATTCCGCTTGATTTAGTTAAGAATGAAACTATTATAGGAAGTTATGATTTCTATGTAGTTAAGCCATTTAGCATAGGGAATGCTGATGCTTCCAAGGGCTATATTTTTGGTGAAGGCGGGCTTGGTATTCGCTCACCAAGAGGAGCAATGATTATAGATAGTATGATATCTACGTTGCCGAATGTATATACAGTTTCTACAAAAGATTGCGACCCGAACACTGATGGCAATCAAGGTTATCTACCTTTTATCCTTATTTCACAGGGAAGGTTTATAGTGCCTAACATTAGCGTAGATGCTGATGGTAAAGATGGTGGACCCGGTGGTGCCGGCGGCGGCGGTTCCTATGAGGATAATTTAGCACCACATCCAGCATTAGCACCTTATCCCACAGATAATGATTTTCAAGGTGGAAATGGTTTTACAGGTGGCGGTGCCGGTGGTATTAATTTTGTTTTTAACAATTCTCTTACTATGCCAATAAGAGGAAGAATCGGTTCAGGTGGAATCGGTTCAGGTAGTTTAGATAATACTGAAACTACAAGTTATGCGGGTTCGTCATTAAATGGTGTGCGTGGCTCGTTTATCATAAATGATATTTATCAGTCGGCAGGCGGCGGAACAGGGCATCCTTTCGGATACTCAGGAAGAGAATATGATATAGACGAAGAAAATAACATCGGCGGTTATGGAGGTGGTAGTAGCGAAACAGATAATATGCAAGGTGGAAATGGTAGTTATGCAAGTAGTGGCAATATAAATGATGGCAAGCAACACGGAAATAAATATCTAATGCCATTAGCAGGTGGTAGTGGTGGTGCAAGCGGTAATCCAAAAAATGTTCAATTTAGAATAAGATCCGGCTACGGTGGTGGTGGTGGCGGAGCAATAGCAATTACTGCCCCAATAATAAGAATAGATAGTATTACTGCAAATGGTGCCGAAGGTGGTGAGTTAGATATTACCGAAATTTTTATAGAAAACTTTCATAAATGCGATGGTGGACACGGCTCCGGCGGTGCTATAATCCTTAACGGAAAAACAGAAACAACTATCGGAAGTGCAGAAACAAAAGAAGGAAGTAAAACACTTAATGATGCAGGATATATAAGGTATTCGGGTATGGAATTAAATATTCCCGAATCGGAAAGTGCTATTCAATATGTAACAGAATCTACTAATACATTAAATGCAATTTATGCTAAAAATACAAACTATTTAAGTGGAGCAACTAATCCATCTGAAAATGGACAAATTAGCATATATTATAAATCTGAAAAAGCAGATGTCTGGCAAAAATTTGCTGACGTAAATAACATAGATGATGATGGAAAGTGGAGCATCCCAATAGAACCAAGTTTTTGGGAACAATCTACTGATACTTTATACTATTTTTACACTCTAAAAAACATACCTACAAATAACGATGCTGATTTGTATGCAGCAAATCCGAAAAACATTTTAACTCAATCTTCAGCAAATGTAATTACTTTGTTGTCTGATTTTACGTTTGGTAATGCCGATACTATCCAAACTATGAAAACTTTTGCTCAAGTATCTAATTGTTACACAGCCCAATCGACAGAACCTTTTTATATTGGACCAAATCCAGTAACTTTTTTTGATATTGTTCTGAAAGGTGAGGATGCAGCTTGTTTTACTTATACGTCTAATCCAGACTCGAGTACTTTTCCTATAACATTACCTGCTAATTCTAATTTTTATATATCTTTTACTTATAATACATGCAGTGCTAATCAATTAGGACCTAAAAAAGCATATATAGAAGCAAGTACTGAAAGAATGAGTGGTCCTACAATTTGGATAATTGAAATTAATTATGAAGTTGTTCTTAATTTTGACCCGACACCACTAGATTTTGGTTTCATTTCTTTAGATTCTCTTCCAAAAGATGCGATTAAAAGAGTATCTTATATACCTACTAGTTGCCCTGCAAATATCACTGATGCGTGGCTAAAATATGGTTATGATTTTTCATTTGACAGGAATGATTTTTTATCTAATGGCAAGTTAGGACTTACACAAATTAATATTGATAAAGACATACAAGTTTCTTGCATTGCAACATCTACGGGATTAAAAATAGATACATTATATTTTGTCGTTGATAATAGTTTTTGCGAAGACACAATAGCAGTTCCTATAATTGCAAATATAACAGGCGGAACTGTTAGAGAAGATACAACTTATTCGCCGAGACCTACTATTGCTATATGTGGTGATTCTTATACTTTTACTCCTATTTTATTTCCTATTAATTATTCTTACGATTTTGCAGGAGATACATTAGTAGATACTTCTTTAATGTATGTAGGAAACAATATAGAAGCAAGAATGGTTAATGATATTAATTTTCCGCATATAATAGAATCTAATAATTATAATAATGAAGTTACAATTAAGTCAGTAGGAAGAGATTTAGGTGTAAAAGAAGCAATAATAACATTTTATGTTAATAGAACAAACGGCACTATGTATGAAATGAAATATACATTGCCTGTTGAGGTTATAATACCTATTTCTATTAGTCCTGCGTCATTTGATTTTGGCACTACTGCTGTGGTTGAAGATAAAGCAATATTAACTAATATACATTGGAAAAATTGGAATGTCGCAAGTAGCAGATTTATTAATAATAAATATGCTTTCACAAAAGATTTTAGCATCGTTCCTGCTATGGGTTCTGATACTGCTATGTTCCATTTTGTATCTACGTCTGACGGCAACTTGGATGATACATTAGAAGTTATTATAGAATATCCTGAATGCTTTGATACTTTGCTAATTCCAATTACAGGTAAATTATTAGCAAGAGTTGAATTAATTATTAGTATAGATAAATACGTAGATATAGACCCCAAAAATACTAATTTTCCTATTAGAGTTTATGTAGAAAGCACAAATATTGATTTTGATGGCGGTGTAATAAATGCATTGAATTTAGACCTCATTAATGGTTATTCTTTGTTTTTTGTAAAAAGCATTACAAATAATGAAAATCCAAAAATAGCAATTGAAGAACTAATATTAGGACAAGATAGACATTTAACTATTACAGATATAACAATTCCGCCATTAAAAATAAATGAAAAACGTTTGTTATTTAATTTAGTAGGTGATGTCCTATTAGGAATAGATACTATAATGTATATGCAACTACCTGGTTCATATACAATCAGCACAGATTTTGATTATGCAGCCATAATGTTAATAAATAGTTCTATGACTATAATTGTATGCGAAGAAGGTAGCGACAGATTATTGCAATTAGTAAAAGGACCAATATCTACTCAATCAGTAAATCCCGCAACAAATAACACATTAGAAGTTAAATGTAAAGTTAGGCAAGTCGGACATTATTACCTTGAAATAGTAGATAATACAGGCAATTCTTCGCAGTTACAAGAATGGAACGTTGCTAATTTAGAAAACACAGAATACACTTTTACTATTGATTTAACGATGTTTTCTAATGGTAATTATTATTTACGCTTGCGAAATAACAACGAGCAAGCAGTATTAAAACTAATAATAGCAAGATAGTTTTTAGATACTAATTACGCTATTACACTAATAAAACAAGGGGCTTCCGCCCCTTGTTAAATAAAGATACTACT
The DNA here is from genome assembly GCA_009777815.1 of Bacteroidota bacterium. Taxonomy (GTDB): domain Bacteria; phylum Bacteroidota; class Ignavibacteria; order Kapaibacteriales; family UBA2268; genus WRLB01. The sequence continues at coordinate 17,750 of WRLB01000010.1, read as the reverse complement.
TTTATATTATGTTATGCCGAAACAAGTTCGGCATAATAGATTTAAACGTTTTTATATTACATAATTTTACTTTTACTTAGCCCATTTGCATAAAAATGTGTCTGTGGCTGATGTTAGTAATTTATGATTAGGAACTACGCGAACAGTAAATCCTTGAACACCACTATCTATAAAAGTAAATTGCCCCTCAAAATTGTAAATATCACCAAATTGGCTCTGAAACTTTAATTTTTTCGTTGCTGGCGAAGTAATATCGTCTAAATGATTTAGCGTGCCAAAATATGCTTCAACACAGACATCAGTAGTAGAAAGACCACCAAGTTTTAATTGCACTTTAACATTTATAGGTCGTTTAATATCTAAATTAGTATTAGGCGAGAACTCTACATTGATAATATTAACGTTGTGCCATTCTCTTGTAAGTATGTTTTTCCAATCTTCTATTTGTCTTGTTTTATCCGCATTGTTTTCAGAAAGTTCGTTGAAACTTTGCATTGCAGGTATATAAAACCTGCTTGCATATTCTTTAACCATACGAGAAGTAGAAAAATTAGGTGCATTAGTTTCAATACAATTTTTCATTAAATTCACCCATTCATTAGGAACATTTGCGTTAGAACGATTATAAAAAGTAGGTATAATTTCATCTTCTAACAAATCATAAATCATTTCTGATTCAAGATGTTCTACTTCGTCATTATTTTCATATTCTTCGCCGAAGCCGATAGCAAAACCATTAGAACCATTATATCCTTCGTCCCACCAGCCGTCAAGTATAGATAGGTTAAGAGTGCCATTAAGAGCCGCTTTCATACCGCTTGTGCCACTTGCTTCTAATGGACGAATAGGATTGTTAAGCCAAATATCACAGCCCTTTACCATCATTCTTGCAATAACTAAATCATAATCTTCTAAAAATATAATATTTTTTTCTAAACCATATTCTCTGACTTTATAGATAATTGATTGAATAACTTCTTTACCTTGTGTATCTAACGGATGTGCTTTTCCTGCGATAATCATTTGAACGGGATGTTCTTTATTAGTAAGTATAGTTTTTAATCTATCCATATTTTTGAATATTAGATTTGCTCTTTTGTATGTAGCGAAACGGCGTGCAAATCCTATAGTAAGTGTATCAGGGTTTAGAATATCATTAGCAATATTTTTAGAATCTTTATACAATCTATTTTTTCTTAACTTAATATATTCTCTTGCAAATAAAACTAATCTAACTCTGCGGCGTTGTTTTTCTCTCCATATTTCTTCGGCAGGGATAGAGTGGATTTTTTTCCAATCTGTTTCATCGGTTAAATAACGCCAATTTGGTGATAAATATCTGTCAAATAGTTCGGCAAACTCTCTTGCTATCCAAGATGATGTATGTATTCCATTTGTGATAGAAGATATAGGCACTTCGTCAAGCGGGAAATTAGCCCATAACTTTGACCACATTTCGCGTGATACTTTGCCGTGAAGTTTGCTCACTCCATTCCTATATGCAGTCATTCTTAAACCCAAGATAGTCATAGAAAATGGCTCATTATGATTGAACTTTCCGAATTGCCCTAATTCGCAAAATGTTTCTTTATTTAATCCGAATACATTATAATAACTATGTAAATATGCATCTATTTTTTGAACATCAAATGCTTCATTTCCCGCAGGAACAGGAGTGTGGGTAGTAAATACAGCACTTGCGTTGTTTAGAATCATTGCCGATTTAAAACTTAAATTATATTTCTGCATCAGCATTCGTGTTCTTTCTAAAAGAGCAAACGCAGCGTGTCCTTCGTTAATATGAACTACCGATGGGAACATTCCTAATGTTTCTAATGCTCGCATACCGCCGATTCCAAGTATAATTTCTTGCTGTATTCGTGTTTCTCTATCACCGCCATATAACGCATTTGTGATATTTTTAATTTCTTCTTTTGCATTTTCATTGATATTAGTATCAAGAAATAACATAGATACTCTGCCAACCACTAACCGCCAAATATAACAATAAGCCCTACCTATCGGCATATCTACCGATATTGTGATTGGCTTTCCTTCATTATCTTTTAGCAATTCTAATGGCATCGTATAGAAGTCATTATAGTTATATACCTCGTTCTGCCAACCATTATTTGAAAGAAATTGGCGAAAATAACCCTGCTGATACAACAGACCAATACTAACAAGCGGCAAACCTAAATCACTTGCTGATTTTATATGGTCACCCGATAATACACCCAATCCACCCGAATAATTAGGAAAACTTTCATTAATCCCATACTCAGGACTAAAATAAGCAATGATGCCTTTTTCATTCTTGAACGTGTTTGAATACCAAGTATGGTCTTTCATATACTTGATATATTTTTCATAAATGTATTCAAGATAACTAATAAAATCATCTTGTTCTGACAGAGTATGAAGTTGCTCGTAAGGAATTTTATTTAGTAATTGGACGGGATTATGTCCTACTTCTTCCCATAATTTTCTATCTAAACGGATAAATATTTCTCTTGCATCAGAGTGCCAGCACCAATAATAATTGTATGCTAATTCTTTCAATATTTCTAATTTTGGTGGAAGTGTGGCATTGACCACAAAACTATGAATCGGTTTCATAAAACACTTGCATTTAATTTTAAAATACTAAAATACGTTTTTTTATAAAAAAACAGCAAAACCGAAGCCCTGCTGTTAAAATAAACAAATTTTTTTGGAAAATTGTTAAACTAAATTAAAAGTAATTACAAAAATAAACTTTTTTTTTGTAAAAAAACAGCAAAACCGAAGCCCTGCTGTTAAAATAATTAACAATGAAAAGATTTAACAACGTAAACGTTAGTTAAATTAACTACTATTACAAAAATACACTTTTTTCTATAAATAAAAAAAAACAGCAAAACCGGAGCCCTGCTGTTAAAAATTAATTATTTTCTAAAAATTGGAAAACCAAACAAAATTCACCACAAAAATACACTTTTTTCTATAAATAATAAAAAAAAGTTATAAACCTGTTATGCCGAATTTATTTCGGCATCTCCTGATTTTATGCGAGGGGATTCGGCATAACTTTTATATAGGTTGCATATAACTAATAATAGCCCCAGTATTGTTTTAAACTATCTCTGAAACGTTTGTTAGTTTTAAGGTTTAGTATAAATTTTTCTTTTTCATTACAAAGAGTAGTAATTTCATTATCAATAATATCTAAATGCTTTGATATGCTGTCTTTTTTAACACTGTCAGAATTAACTATTTCTCTATATAAATCAACTTTGGAATCTAACAATTTATTTATTTTTTTATCAAAAGATATATTTACAACAAACTTTTCCCATTTTTCTTTTTTTGGGAGGTTGTTATTGGCAATGCCAAAAGGAATTAACATAATAAAAAATAGCGTTAATATTCCTATCATTATTTTTTTTGTTTTTTTATTATTAGATATAATTATGTCATACAACCCTAAACGATGGCAAATCCAATTAATAACTAAAATTACTATTTTAGGTATAATTATGTCATTCCACCTTACATAAGTGTCAAGCCGATTAATAATCAAAATTACTATTCCCAATACAATAAATATTGCAAGCGGAATAAAGGCAAGTATTGCTAAAAAATGCACAATTTCTTCTGTCATAAAATATTAAAATTAGTCATTAATATCTATTTTCATATATTAGCAAAAATAATAATTTTATACACAAAATCATTCTGTCATGCCGAATTTATTTCGGCATCTCCTGATTTTATGCGAGGGGATTCTGAAACAAGTTCAGCACAAAAGGATACGTATTATTTGGTTTTTAGAGGTTATTTATTCCTTTAAATCTACATTTCTTATGTTCTCTCTTAACATAAATAGTCCGCCGGCTAATACTTGGATTAGCAAATTAATGCCGTGTGATACTGTCGCATATGCGAGGGCTTCTTCGGTAGATATTTGAGGGTATAAATTAACAATGCAAGTTACTGCTATCCAATGATATACTCCTATACCACCGGGAACAGGTGCAATAGACATCCCGATTCCCGACACTACTACTAATAAACCCGCATCTATTATTGTTAAATGTGCTGTATTTTGAAAATCAAATGCAAAAAACATTAAATATGATGGAATCGTGTATAATAGCCATATTAAACACGAATAAAGAAAATTATATAAGTAATCTCTCGGTGTTTTTAATGTTTCAAAACCTAATTTGAATGCACGCCATATATTGTATATTCGTTCTGTCCATTTTGCAGATAATTTTCGTAATATCTTATTAAGTAAATTATCAAAAATATTGGTTGTCAATAATAAAAACAAGCACAAAACTACTAAAAATACTAATCCGCCCATCAGTGTTAGCGTATTTGTATTTAGCCACGGGAATGCTTGCAAAATTAGTTCTTTGCTAAGCAAAAATACCAAGCAAAACATTAATAATAAGAAAAAAACATCTATCAAACGTTCTACAATAATGGTTGCTATTAGCGAACTTTTAGAACAATTTACTCGCCTTGCTAAAACATAAGGACGAACTAATTCGCCGCCACGGGGTGTCCAATTATTTACTGCGTAGCCAACCATTACGGCAGAAAATAAATTAAACAACGATACATCTTTTTTAATAGGATTGACATAAAGCCGCCATCGTAAAGCACGAACTAAATGCGATAATAAAGCAACAGGAACAGATAAAGCACAATAAATCCAATTAATACCCGAAAAACTATCTACAAACGAATCTAAATCTAAATTAGCAAATAGTCCATAAATAGTTAAACTTATTACTATAAGAACGAAGAATATATTTAATAATTTTTTAGTGTTTTTTTGCATTTTTTTATTTTTGGTGTTATAAAAAGCGTATTATTTAATATACTTCGTTATGACACTTTTAGAAGCCACTTATAATTCTTTTAATGCTATTTCTGTTTGCTCTATTGATGGTGGATTGCCGTGCCATTGATGTTTATTATGCATAAACGATATGCCATTTCCCATAAAAGTTTTTGCAATTATGCAAGTCGGTTTATCATTAGTATTTTTAAATTTATTAAAAGCACTAATTATATTTTCAATATTATGTCCATCAATTTCTATTACATTAAAGCCGAACGAAATAAACTTTTCAGCAAGAGGATAAATAGACATAACATCTTTGACTCTGCCATCAATTTGACAATCATTATTGTCTACAATCCAGCAAAAATTATTTAATTTATACATTGCTGCAGACATTGCTGCTTCCCAACAACTTCCCTCTTGTAGTTCGCCATCACCTGTTAAACAAAATACATTTCTGTTGTTTTTATCTATAAGTTTGTCACTCATAGCCATACCAACAGCAATAGATATACCTTGTCCCAACGAACCTGATGTTGTCTCATTACCTGGAACAACCCCAACATTGGGCGGATGTCCTTGCAATCTTTTACCAAGTTTTCTTACTGTAGATAGTTCTTCGGGCAGGAAATATCCTGCTCTTGCCAAACAGGAATATAACACAGGAGCATAATGTCCTGCACTTAATACAAATCTATCTCTTTGATGCCAATTAGGGACATTTGAATTATATTTCATTACATTACCAAAATATAATACAGCCATTACATCGCTTATGCCCAATGCACCACCTGGATGACCTGATTTTGCTAATGAAAGCGTTTTTAATATATCGCTTTTGATAGTTTTAATTATTTCTTTATATTCTTGGGGTTGGCGGAATTTATTTTCTATTATAGTATTATCAAATGAAAAACTCATTTTTTTTGTTTGAATCTTACTTTTAAAAATTTAAAAATACGTTTTTTTTGACAAACAACGATATATCGTAATAATGCTACTATACCTGAGATGCTGAAACAAGTTCAGCAGGACACGTTTTTTGATATTATGACATTATTAAATGTAAAATGAATGTAAATGTGGCTATCTCGTTGAAGTATAAATATAACGGCAAGATAATAAATAGTAATAATGAGCCAACTATTAAGAGCAAAGATTTTGCAACTTTGATATCTGCTATTACGGATACGCTATCGGATGTTCGCTTGATTAAGCCGATTGTTAATATGATGAAAAATATTATGAAAATCGGGTAAATTATTTTAGCCATGATTAGCAATTTTCCTAAAAATATTGCAAATAGTGCTAATGATAAGAAGGGCGTAAGTATAAATGCTAATAAGTAAAATATGATGCTAAATGCTGTTTTTACTCGGTAGATTGCAAAAATTACTCGCAAAAAGAGTGCAATTATCAAGGTTGCTACGCAAATTATCAAGAAATTAGTAATGAGCAAAAATATTTGCGAATAGAAGATATTATTGAATAAATTTAGTAAAGAATTGAAGGGGAGGATTAAAGATAGGAAATAACTGAAGTTATATTTATATACGCTGAAATCAATAAATATGCTGCATGCTACGGCGATAGTAAATAACTCAATCAATAGTAATAAGTAGATATTTAGCGAAAAAGATATTCTTTTGTCGCGGATGTCGCAATATAAGTTGTGTCCACGCCTAAAACTCCTTTTGAATACTTTAAATAGTTTGTTATCTTTTTTTAGCAAGAATGCAGTTATTAGTGTTATTAAGATAGCGATTATTAGGTATAAATTGGAGTAATTTATTTCGAATTCGGGTTCGTTCAATAGGGGTGTTTTTTCTACTCTGTATAATTGTTTTACGACATTTAGGGAGTGTCTTTCAATTTCTTTATTATCAATTAGCCCTTTCTTTAACTTATTATTATTGTAATTAAAGTTATAAAAGTTCGGATACGCAAGTTCTCTATCACGGAATCCTTCTGCGATATATCCAGCGAAACCTAATGTTTGATAAACCTCAAATAGGTCTTTATATCTGATACTTTGCCTATTATATAGAGTAGATTTTGTTTTAGTTAATCTTTCGCCTCTATATAATGCTTTTGCTAATAATAATACGGGGTAGTTATTGTTATATGAATTTATTCTTAAATGCTCTAATGTTCTTTCAGTGACATCATATCCGATATCATATATACAAAAATTGGTTGCATTCATCTTATTATCTAACTTATCAGCGATATTATATGTTAGATATTTGTTTTTATTTATTTTATCTATATAATTCTCATTATAAACTCCTATAGCAGATATTGCGGACTTATTAGCAAATATATTTAGTTTATTTTCTAAACTATTTGTAGCATACTCTACATTTTCGGTTGTAAGATTTAAATTAGACGTATTATGCGTCAATAAGACAATTATACCATTCTTAATACATAAATCCAATAGCATCGGCGATGGATTAGTATAGTTAAATAAAAGCGAATTCACTCCCATTGATTTTAATTTCTTTATATCATTTTTAAGTGAAGCATAACTTCTTGTATATCCTATACCAGGAAAATACTCATCATATTCTATACATAGCAATTTAATAGGATTGCCATTTATAAAAATATCTTTATCGGTTGTTAATGTTTTATTAGCAACGTGTATTATATAATTATCTAACTCTGTATCTCCTTTCTTTAATTTTACCGTTAAAGTATATACTACGGGATTATTTACTGACCATCTTTCTAACTGCTCTTTTTGTATATGAAAAGTGACATTATTTATACTTGAACTTTCTATTTTAGTAATTACTGAACTATTTAATACGGGCGGGTCGTTTGATAAATCATTTTTTAATATCCATTCTACCTTATAATCGCCTGCATCATCTGTTCCACTTTGCACATCTACTGATATTTTTATTTGCTTATTATCAGGAAATTGATTTATTGCTTTTATATATATACGCGATGTAAATACTACAAATACTTCTCTAATTATGCCTATAAATGGTTTCGGATGCTCTAATGAAGAATGAATTAAATCCCTATAATAATTAGAAATACCCAAACAACGCAATCGTATAGTATTGCTCCCTTCATTTAGCAAATTAGTAGGTATATTGATAGTATGATGCAATCCTTCTCCATTTATCTTTACTAAAAAAGCACCATTAATAAACAATTCTATATCCCCTGCCAAACCTAAAAAAGACAATAAAACATTCTTAGAGTTTAACGTCTCTCTATTTAAATTAATTGTTTTAGTATATTCTGTTTCTATGGTATGATATTCGGTATATGGAATATTTACTTTTTCTGTTCCATATTTTGTTTGTTTCTCCCACTCGCCATTTAGTGTTTGTATAGTTCTTACATTACTCCCTAAAATTTCTTGTATTTCTGCTTGCGTTAATGGTTTATAATTCGGATTTGCAAATATTTGTATATTTATAATTAATATAGATACAATGTATATTATTTTTTTCATATATGTATATAATAGTAAAATACAAAAATAACGTTTTTTTTATGAAAAAAACGTTATTTTTGCATTTTTTTAAATAATTTCTAAAATAATTTTATTACGAAGGTAAATGAAATACATTAATCATAAATTATTTTTTATAATAATAATTTGTCTTTTATGTTGCTGCAATCCTAATAATAGCGAGGCAGAATCTAATGAGATTGAAAATAATAGTATAGAGGAAGATGCTATTGTAGAAGAGGTTTTTTCATTAGATTATCCCGAAATAAAATATAATTTAGTTCATATTACTTCAACTAAACATCTTAATGAAATAAAAGATAAATATAAGAACGATACTATTTTAGGAACTGCATATAGAAAAGCAATAAGAACATTAAATAGAAAAGAAATACGTTTTTTTAGAGTAGGACAAAGTGTAATTATTCCTGATAGCATTATACCAGATATGTGTGCTTATTCTATTTTTCCTGACGAATATAAAGCAGCAAAAGATATAGAAAAAATAATTATGATAGATATAGAATATCAGTGCTATGGGTGTTATGAATATGGAAAGTTAGTCCGATTTGCTGCTACCAATACAGGCAGCAAAAGTAGCCAAACAGAACCAGGTAAATACTATTTTACTTGGAAAAAGAAAGAACATAAGTCATCATATGATAGCACTTGGATTATGCCTTTTACTTTTAATATGCACAAATTTGGAACAGCAATGCATCAGTTTGTAATGCCAGGACGACCTGTTTCGCATTCATGTTTAAGGCAATTTATAGACGATGCTGAATGGATATATCATTGGGGAGATGTTTCTAAACGAGACAGCGAAAATAAAATAATTCCTAATTCGGGAACGCCTGTTATTGTTCTTAATAGGTTTGATTATTCAAGAAAATCTGGTGGTCCGTGGCTTGACCTTACATCAAATAAATCTTATTATAGTCATCTACCTGATAATCCTTTAGAAACTCCTGATGCAGTTATAACAAGAAAACAACCCCCAATGCAAAAAAGAAATTAAGTGGTTATATGATAATTTTCAACTAAATGTATGTTATGCTGAACTTATTTTAGTATTATATTAACTTAATAAAGAAATGCCGAAATAAGTTCAGCATTATAGGATGCAGAAAATTTTATTTTAGAAGTTACTATATTTATAAAAAAAATAAATTATTTTGTTTTTTAAAATAAAAAACGTATTTTTGTATTTTTGAAACGTTGTTATTTGTATTTTTTGTATTTTTTAAAATAAAAAACGTATTTTTGTAATTTATAATTTAAATAATTTTAAGCGGGTGTGGCGGAATTGGCAGACGCACTAGACTTAGGATCTAGCGAGGAAACTCGTGGGGGTTCGACTCCCTCCATCCGTACTATTTAACTAATAACAGGATTCCTATATTGAATACAGAACTAATTTCAATAACTAATTCTATAAAAGAATTAAACATTTATGTTTCAAAAGATGAGTTTGATGCAATTTATTATCAAGAACTAAACTCAATACGGCAAAAAATAAAAATGCCCGGCTTCCGACCTGGCAGAGTGCCTTTAAAACTTATAGAATCGCAATACGGAAAATCTATAAAGTTAGAAGCAGGCGAAAGTATTGCTAATGAAGAATTTAAAAAGTTTTTAGATAAAAACACTGATGTTCAAATTATAGGAACACCTGTATTTAAAGAAATTAAAGAAAATGAAGACGGCTCGCAAGTTTATACTATTAAAATCGAAGTTATACCTGATTTCGAATTAAAAGATTATAAATCGTTAGAGATATTTGAACCATACCACAAAGTGACTGACGAAGAAATAGAAAAAGAAGTTAATTTCAAAGCATTAGAATTAGGTGAAATGACAGAGATAGATGTTGTTACGAATGCTGCTGAATGTTCTATTACAGTAGATGTGTATTTATTAGATAATAATACAAAACAGCCCGTTGATGCACCACCAGAAGAAATGGTAATGGATTTGGACGACATATATAAAGATGATGAATATATAGAGTTTTTGCGAAAGGAGTTTCTAAACAAAAAAGTATCTGATTATGTTGATTGGATTGCTGAAACCGAGAAATATCCCAACGAAATATCAGAAAGGCTTGTAATTAAAAAGATAGAAAAAAGAATTCCTTGCGAAATAAATGACGACTTCGCTAAACTTGCTTCAAAAGAGAGATTTGATAATTTAGAGGATTACAAACAAGATATCGGTTTTAGTTTGCAAAGATTTTGGGACGATAGAACACGTCAATTAATGGAAGAACAAGTTATATCAAAAGTTACTGAACTACACGATGATATTGAGGTCCCTGATGTTTTAATAATGCAAATAAAAGAACAAATGATAAAATCACATAAGGAACGATATCCAGAATACAATCCTGACGAAGAAAAAAGCAAAGAATATTTAGATGTCATAGCACCAAAAATAGCAAGAGTTCAATTAGTCCAAGATAAGATTGTTAAGAAAGAAAAAATGGAAGTGGAAGATTATGATTATGAAAACTTTGTGGACGATTTTTTTGCAAAAAACGTAGAGTTCAGTAATTATATGACAAAAGATGTTATGTTGCAACACGTAAAAGCAGACGAAAATACGAAACAATCTCTTTTGAAAAAGAAATATGTAGATTTCTTACTTGACTTTACAAAAACAAATGAAATTGATTATGACGAGTATATAAATAAAAACCTTAATAATCAACCATATAATAATGAAGTAAAACTTATGGATGCACTTGACGATGAGATGCTTGACGATGAGATGCTTGACGATGAGATGTTCGATGATTATGACATAATTGACGATGATAACGATGATTGGGAAGTAATTGACGATAATACACCTATTGAAGACAAATAGTTCAATAGTTTACATTTTTTAATTAGAATATTTTAAAAATTATAGTTTATAGGTATTTAAATGAGTAAACCTTATATTCTAGTCGTAGATGATAATAAAATAACGACTAAACTACTACATAGATATCTTGACATCAATGGCTACGAAGTAGCCGAAGCATATGATGGTCAAGAATGCTTAGAAAAAGTTGCTGAAAAGCATCCTGATGCTATTGTTCTCGATGTAATGATGCCCCGTCTTGACGGCTATCAAACAACAATGAAATTAAAAGGAGACCCAATAACCGCCGAAATTCCTATTGTTATTGTTACTGCACTTAATGACGTGCAAAACCAATTAAAAGCAATAGAATCAGGCGCTGACGACTTCCTTAACAAACCAATAGAAGAAAAATTGCTCGTAGCCAAAGTAAAATTGCTATCTTCATTTAAAATAGCAAAAGACAAACTTGCAGGAATACCAAGAAATTAACTGAAATAGTATAATTCTTTATTCTTGTATCCCGAATTTATTTCAATATTTCCACATAAAGCAAGGAAATGCTGAAATAAGTTCGGAATAGTTGCAGAATAGCAACGGAGTATTCTTCGTTGCTATAACTGTAGAAATTACAATTTATTTTACGAATATTTAATATTTTTTCATTATTTTGCTAAAAATTACATAAATAATTACAACTATGATATTAGAATCCATTGTTTTAATCGTCTTATCTATACTTGCAATAGGAAGTGCCGTAATAACGGTAGCGAATAAAAATCCAATTAAATCAGCATTAGCGTTGGTGTTTCATTTCTTTATGTTAGCGGGAATATATATAACATTATCGGCACAATTCTTAGCAGTTATGCAAGTAATTGTATACGCAGGAGCAATAATGGTATTAGTGCTTTTTGTTATAATGCTATTAAGCACCAACGAAGTAGATGAATCAAAAAAAATAAAAAACAAAATCAAACAATCTTTTGCTATTGTTATCTCTATCGCTATGCTAATAGTTATTTTAATTGCTATACTATTTGCTAATAACGAAATTCAAAATAATACAATAATTGCAAATAGTATTGGTTCAGTAGAAGCAATTGGCGAAGAACTTTATTCAAAGTTCCTGTTTCCTTTAGAAATTGTAGGAATATTATTATTATCTGCTATAATAGGTGCAGTAATGCTTGCTAAAAAGAAGTTATAGTTTGTTTTTTGGGAATTAATTTGTTATGTGCGAATTCCGTAACATTTTAAAAGTAGTGTAATTAGTTTACACTTTTTATCAAGTATTGAAAGCAACGTGAAAACACACCCCATTTGCGAACAGGAATAATTAGATTCCTGTTCGATTTCTTTAAAAGTTCTTAAATTCTGCACGTAATTCATTTATTACTTGTGAATGTATTTGGCACACTCTACCTTCAGACAATCCCAAATCAGCACCTATTTCTCTGAAATTCATATCCTCGTAATAATATAAAACCATTACTAAACGCCTTTTATCATCTAATTTTTTAAGATAATCAACAAGGAATTCTGTTTTCTCTTTCTCTATAACTAAATTAAGAAAATTATCTTCGGAATCTTCAGGAATCTCTTCTAATACATTAACTACTTCATCATTATCATTAACATAAAAATTAGAATCGTTCAAAGACAAAAAACTCCGTGCCGATGACGCTGCATGCAAATACTTATAGTATTTTTCAGGCGGAATTTGCAAATGTTCCATTATTTCTTCTATGGTTGCGTCACGTCCTTTTTCTAAACTTAATTTTTCTTTTACATTCATAAAATCCTGTGCTTTTTTACGGGTAGAACGAGATAGCCAATCTAAATTTCTTAACTCATCTTTTATCATACCTCTAACACGAGGAATAGCATATGTTTCAAACTTCACCCCTTTATCTACATCAAAGCGCTCAATTGCTTCGTTTAGTCCAAGCATTCCTATATTAAGAAAATCTTCTTCTTCTAAAACTGTATTTACAGGAAGAGTAGTTTTTTGTAAAACATATCTAACAACCCACATATAAGACAACATCAGCTCATTTTTTATGTCTACACTATGTGTTAATTGATATTCTCTCCACAAATTTGAGAGTTCCATTGGTGCAATAGTTACATCCATAATACTAATATAATTATTATTTTTTAAATATTTACTATGTTAATTTTTTTTGTTAGCACAATAATTATATTATTTTTATTTTACATTATATATTAAAAATCTTTGCCAAACAATTATTTTAGAACAAAATACTTTATAAACTATTGATTTTACTACAACATCTTTATAATTTTTATTTTTACATTTAATATAAAATATGTTTAATATTACATTTATTGCTAATAGTAGACATCAATGCTATTTTTTTAATTCTGTTATACTAAATTTATTTGGAGATGCTGAACTAAATTCAGCATGACAATAACGAAAATGCTGTCATGCTGAACTTATTTCAGCATCTCCATAAAAATATCTGTCATGCTGAACTTGTTTCAGCATCTCCATATAAAATTCAGCAAATTAATTTATCCCTGTGTTGCATAACTTTTGCTCGGATTTACTCATCTGTTATCTAATTTTACTCATCTTTTACTCAATTTTGCTCGTGATTTACTAATTTTTACTCGGATTTACCAATATGCTAACTAAATTAGGGGATTCCGAAACGAGTTCGGAATGACATAATGGAAAAACGTGTCATGCTGAACTTGTTTCAGCATCCCCATAAAATTAGGGGATTCCGAAACGAGTTCGGAATGACATAATGGGAAAACGTGTCATGCTGAACTTATTTCAGCATCTCCATAAAATTAGGAATTATACCACCCCTACCCCTCCACAGGAGGGGAACAGTTCCCCTCCGAGGAGGGGTGTCATTTGCGAAAGCAAATGACGGGGTGGTGAAGCGTTTTTCCAATTATACCATCGTTTTTTTAATTATATAATCGCTTATTCAGTTTATAAATCGGATAAGCAATTTATTAACAAAATTGACATTTTGTCAATTGATTTACCGATTATATAATTGAAAAAGCAATTTATAAATTGAAAAAGCAATTATATAATTGAAAAAGCAATTTATAAATCGGAAAAGCAATTATATAATTGAAAAAGCAATTATATAATTGGTTTTTCAATTATATAATTGGTTTTTTGGTAGCAAAATCGCTTAAACAACAGATAAATAGGGAGTTCCTTAAATAAATTGCAAAAACGTTACTAATAATTGGAAAATTAGTTATGACATTTTGTCTACATTTGCTCGGGAGCAAAATCTATAAATGTCCTGCTGAACTCGTTTCAGCATCCATATTCCTTAATTACTACTTGCTATTATTTGATTAATTATATCTTTAAAATCCGCAGACGAAAGATGATGTTTTTTAGAACAAAATTGGCAAATTAGTTCGGAATGCCCTTTATTTTCCATATCTTTAATTTCCTCAATTCCTAATGTTATAAGTTTATTTTTAAAGTTTTCTTTGGAGCAACGGCAGTAAAAATCAATTTGTCTATTCTTAATTATATCAAAATTAAAAGGCAGCAATTCAGATAAACTTTCATCAATTTCAGGGCTAATTGTATATTTTATAGAATTAAGAATATTGCGTTTTTTAATGTTTAGCATTTGATTTTTGATATTATCAATTTGAGATTGAGTAGCATTAGGCATTGCTTGAATTAAAATTCCATTAGAGTTAATTATTTTAGAATTATCAGCATAAGTATTAAGAATTATAAAGGATTGTGTCTGTTCCGATTGCAAAAAATAAGAATTAAAAGCATCTTCAATATCAAAATTATTAAGCGGCACAATGCCGATAATAGGCGTAATATGGTTGTAAAGAATGCGGGACACTTTTAGTAAAGGCGTATCGCAATTATTAGAATTATTATTGGGATTATTATTAGTATTTTCCTTAACAAAGCCGCGACATTCGCCTGTATGTAGCACTTCGGCGTATATTTTAGTTATTTTGTTATTCATATTAATATCGGCAATAATGCGTTCCTCACCCTTCAGAAACATAGACATCATAGTAGTAGCGGTTAGTGTTTTGGATAGCAGAATAGCAGGATAAAGATTTAAATTGTGATTTTGTTTAGCAGTATTAATTGTATTATTATTTTTAACAAATACTGCTCTAAAAAGCCCATCTTTAGATAGAACACTAATTGCTCTATCTCTAATTTTAAATTTGTTTTTTACGTTTTCTAACATAGGTTAATAAAAAAGATAAGCATAAAAATAAGTATTTTCCATAAAAAAAATTAGGGAATGCTGAAACGAGTTCAGCACGACAAGGTTTATGGTGATTTTTAATTTTATTAAAAAAATAATTTTAAACCAAATTGTTTTTTTCTTTTCTAATAATTTATGTTAAACTTATTTTTGAGAATCAAAATGAATAAAATCCAAGTAACATTAACTTTAATAGTTATTAGTATTTTCTTGTCGGCAAGCGTATATGCCGATAAAAATATCCGTTCACCAAAAGCAAAAGAAAGAATGGATGTTGTAAAGAAAATGAAAATGTTAGAAGCAATGGATTTAGACGAAACTAAATCCGAAAAGTTTTTAGTAAAACTTAACGCACATAACAAACAAATCGACGAAAAAAGAAAACAACAAAAAGAAGTAGTCGCTAAACTGAACGAAGCAGTGAAAAATAATTCAAAAGATATTAATAATCTTAATGACCAACTGCTTAATCTACATAATGAAATCCACAAACTTAATGTAGAAAAAAACCAAGAACTCCGTGGTGTTTTGTCTGAAGCCGAGTTTTCAAAATATCTTGTTTTTGAGAACAAATTTATGGGCGAGGTGTTTAATTGCTTTATGAACCATAATAGTGATGTTAAAGGCAAAGATAATCTGAAAAAAGAAAAGAAAACACCAAATAAAAAACGCGAGAAGAAAACAAAAGGAAGCCATTATTTTCCTAATGATTCTTTCGAACCGATGCATGAACGGAGTTTAGAAGCACCAAGATTAAAAATTGCCGAAAGGCAAAAAGATTTTTCTGAACAGGTACCTGAATGGTGGGACACTTTGCAAAAAGAAAATAAAGAACTTCGTGATTCTTTGCAAAAAGAAAGTAATGACAAGTTTCGCAATCGTTTTCAAAAACATAGTGAGCAATTAGAACAGCACCGCGGACATTTACATTTAAAACAACATCGTGACCAATTAGAACAGCACCGCGGGCAGTTAAAACAGCATCGTGAACATTTGCCAGATCATTTACAACAGCATTTTCAAAAACATCTTGATGCTTTACAAAAGCATCAAGAACAGTTGGAACAAAAAGAAAACGAATAGTTATACGTTATGCCGAAAAAAGCACGGTATGTAACAAATAAAAAAAAAGCAGAACAAAAACGTTCTGCTTTTATAATATTATATTAAGATTCTATCTTATTCATCAATATAATTCTTTATTAGATTAATTCTTGTTCTATGAAAACCTTTGAACCAAGGGAATAAAACATCTTCTTGATTATTATATTGCTCCCATCTTGCATATTCTTTTGCCATATATGGCTTTAATACTGCTATTAAGCTGTCAATATATCTATCTGCGTTTAATTGTCCAATAACACTATTGGCATACTGTTTATATTCTCTTACAAATTTAGGATCATCAAGAAATCTAAACAGAAGTTTTTCACAAGGGCGTTCTCTTACTAATAATGTATATGTAGGAAACGGTCTATAACTTATATAAGATAGTGCAAGTGGGTCAAAATAAATTTTTATAGTGCTATCATTAAAGTCCCATTGAGGTCCAAAATGAATTTTACCATCGCTTTCTATATACCTCATATAGAAACTATTTCCCCACATTGGCGCCCCGACAAAATGCATAACTTCTCTTACAAGCATATAACTCATAACAGATTGAAGGTTAAACAAATCTCGCCAACCACCATTGCTATCAAGGACTTCAGGTGCATTTTCATAAACAGGACCGAACAATGTATTCTCTATGTTATCCCATATTAGTTTTGCCCTGTCAAGCGTTGCTTGATTAGATGGATTGGATATCATTATCGGCAATTCTAATAAATTAGAATAAAATTGGTAATCCTCATCCATTTGATTGTCTATTTCAAATAGGATGTCATTACCCGACAGAACAACATTACTTGAAATATGTTCAGTAAGTTGATATATACCTAAATAATCATCATTTAGATATAATTCCACATAGAATGTGTTGTTAGTCCAAGGCATATTTAACCGCCGACTAAGTTCAAATGCAACGGGGTCAAACATAAAAAATGGGTCACTATAAGAAGCAAGTAGTACCCAGTTCCTCGCTGCAGGTAGATCGAAAAGCGATATCGCAGTATTAAAATTTAACCGATATGGCTTCTTAGGATATACCCAAGTAGAGTTCCCACGTCCTCTAATCCTTAAATCTGTTTCACCTATATTATCGCAGGTGCCTTGTCCATCTAAAGTAAATGTAGCATTTCTATAATCTTCTTTAGAATCAACAGGCAGCCCACCTTCAGTGTAGATGTGGATTGTAGGAATAGGTTTGGGATTTTCGCGA
>WRLB01000009.1 GCA_009777815.1 Bacteroidota bacterium | reverse complement strand
GAAAAAGCATTAGAAATCGCTAAAGAACTAAAAGCACTCGGAATGCCAATTGAACAAATTAGCGAAATAACAAAATTATCAATAGTAGAAATAAAAAATATATGAAACAAAATAAAATATATAATGAAAATTGTTTGATTACTATGGTTAATTTGGTAGCCGAGTGTGTGAAGGATTTTTATAAAAAAATAATAAGTAGTTTTTTAATTTTGTTAATACTTCTAACAAGTTTAACAGGATGTTATACTTATAATATAAATAAAGTAGTTGAGTTGCGGGAAGAAGCAACATCTGATACAATTTATATTCCTAAAAAAGCATTGCGTATTAGATTTAATGATGAAAAACCTCATTCTAAATATTATATATTGCAAAAAAGCATTGGCTTCCCCGCGATTTATCAATATGTTACAGAATATGAATTAAGTAAGAAATATCCAGTGGAATTTATTACTAATATAGGCGGAGAAAATTTAATTCATTATCAATTTAACTCGTGTGATACTTGTAAAACTGCTATGGTAATAAAAACTTATTTAGCAGACCAGATGATTGAAATAGAAACCGAAACAGTAGAGTTTTCAAAGGAGAAAACTATATTGTTAGGACTTGCAATATATGGTATAGTAGGAACAGTGGTGGCTTTTATGGTAATAAGAGATTTAAAAACTATGAAATTTGTCTTTAACTTTTAAAACTTAACCGATTGAATAGTTTAAGATAAATCCTGCGGAACTGTTTGATATTAGTTAAGTAGAATAAGTGGTCATTCCGAACTTGTTTCGGTATGACAGCGGTTTTTTAATTATCTTACTGCTTACATTATTCCTGTGTCGGAAATCAAAATATCATCATCATTGTCATCGTCTTCAAGCATATTTGTTTGGGATGAGGCAGAAGATATAATACCCGTGTCAGAAATTAGTTCTTCGTCGTAGTTATTTGTGTCACTATTTATTTGTGATTTTGAAAATTTAGGTAGCGATACATAGAAGGTTGTGCCGTATCCTTTTTCTGTATCAAATTTGATATCTCCTTTTAGCAGATTTACACAATTTTTAGTTATTGCTAATCCTAATCCAACGCCCGATATATTAGTAAAATCTCGGGAACGAACAAATGTTTCATACATTCTATCAATAACATCATCGGATATTCCGTTGCCAAAATCTTGTATAATAAAGATAAATTGTTCTTCGCTATCTAAAAGCGTTATTTTAATTGGTTTAGTGTGAGGTGAGTAATTTATTGCATTTAATAACAGGTTATTAACTATTTGTTTAATTAGTTTTTCATCGCTATACATTATTACTTTTTCTTGTTCAGTTTTGAATATAATGTCGTGTTTTGCCATTGTAGAATCTTTTAATTCATAAACTGCATCGTGAATATAACTAACAATATCTATATTAGAAAATATCGCAGATTGTTCTTTCATTTCGTCTAAGAATAATATATTGTCTAACAATTTGGTCATTAGTTCTATTTGATATAATATTCGTTTGCCGCCATTTTCGAACTTTGCTGTTAGTCCCATTTCGAAGTATGATTCTAACAAATAAACGGTAGTTTGTATAATTGTTAGCGGAGTTCTGAACTCGTGGCTCATTAAAGAAATGAACTGGCTCTTCATTTGATTTAATTCTTGTTCTTTGTTTAAGTTTTCTTTTAACTCGTTTTGTGCTTCAATTAATCTTTTTTGGGTGTCTTGCAATTCGGCAACATATACTTCTAAATCGTAGGTAGTTTCTTTTAATTGTGTTGTTCTTAACAATACTTCTTCTTCTAATTTGCTATTGAACTCTAAAATTGTCTCTTCTAATTGTTTCCTGTGCGTAATGTTGTTTAGGCAGACAAAAATACGTTCTACGTTTGAATAAAAATCTAAAACAGGTATTATATTTGCTTCATAATATATTGTGGTAGGGAAACTATCTTTTGGAGTAATTTCTATATCAAAATCGAAATTATCGGATTCTTTCTTTTCTACTGCTTTTTCTATATGTGGTTTTAGAACATCAAATATAGTGCCGTGAATATTATCTAATTTATTACCTATTATTTTAGATTCGTCTAATTTTAGTTGTTCTATTTCTTCTGCACCGCTGAACAACAACACTTTATAATTATTTTCTAATACAATAAGCAGCCCTGACGGATAATTTTCTACAACTACGTCATTTATGGTATTACTTTCACGCATTTTTTCTATTAAAGCACGCGTTTCAGATATATCAATAAAGTTAAATATAACATTCGTTACAACATTATTAGAATCAATTATTGGATAAGAACGGCAATTTAATACATATAAATAACTTTCATTATCATCCCTTAATATACTAAATTGCTTCTTTTCCATAATCTCAAAATGTGTACTTTTACCATTTAGTGTTATTTCAAAATGCTTAATTATTTCGGGATTATTTAACCAACAATTTTTATCATATATGCTTAAATCGTGTAAATTATCTGGGGTGATGCCTGCAAGTTTTAAGTATTCTATATTGGCTCTATTGACGAGTCCGTTAGCGTTTATAATTACTTGTGGTATCTGGCTTTCTTTAAATGTTTTATCTAAAAGATATTCTTGGAACATTAATTGTTTTTCAAACTCTTCGCGTTCACTAATATTAATACCGAATATTAAACAATAATCTATCTCGCCTTTAGAATTTCTGACAGGATTAAATACAAAATTATACTGTTCGCCATAAACTTTATGGTCAATTTTACTACTATGTCCGTTTAATGTAGCAATTACATTTTTAGATAATTCCGATAAATCTTCAACGTCAGAGAGAGGAAATACATTGCTCGCATATATATGCTTTTTGTAAGAACTAATTCTTTTAGCAACTTCTTTATTACCGCCAATAAAAATTACATTTTCTTTAGCATCTACGATTAAAATTATTCCTGAATCTAAATTATTTGCTATAGATTTCAAATAAGTATCCGTCACTTCAAAACGTTTTTCTAAATCAAATTTATCTGATACATCTGTAATATTAGTGACAAAAGAATCTATAGAACCGCCTGATGAATATAGCGTATAAGTATTTATTTTAAACCATACATCTTCTATTTTATTTGCTTGAGAACGTTTCCGTTTTATAGGATTTGTCTCACTTAACCGAATATAAAGGTTCGCCTCAGTAAAGTTTCGCATTGAATCAGAAAACATTTTCTTACCAATCCGTAAAGTATTCCCATAGAATTTTTTAGTTTCGTTTGAGTTATGGTCATTCAAAAATATTATTTCATCAAATTCAAAAACACTTTGGAACGAATCAGAAAAAAGGTTTAAGTCCGCCTCATTTTTTAATTGCAACATACTATAAAACTCTTCGTTGGCTTTAAAAATAGTTCCATCGTGATTCCAAGAAGCCATTGCTATTATATTTTTTTCATATCCTGATATAAAAGTGCTGTTTTGCTTTTCTAAATAATTAACTTTTTCCTTATATTCTGACACATCGTTAACAATATATATTACATAATTACTGCCGTCATCTGTTTGAGTAGAAGTTAGAATAATATCGCCCCATTTTGATACGCCACCATCAATGGCTATAATCTTTTCTTCCCTATAAGTATCACCTGATAATGCTATTTGAAAGCCCGTATTTAACAAATTTTTATTTATATTAAATTCTATTAACGAATTAAAATCATCATTTAATGTATAGCCAATACTGTTTTCATATTCAGTATTTTTTAAATGCAATTTGCCGTTTTCCTCAAACACAGCGATAGAATATGGCAACTTATTGATAACATTTTCATATATAGTATTTAATTTTATTGCATTATATCTGTCATTATATATATTAGTAATATCTACAAAAGAAAGAAAATACTGGTCCTTATTATTATAAAAAACTGGTTCCCAATTCATTATACATACACTCTCATCACGCTGTTCTACTTTATTGTTTATTAGGACTATCATCTGTCCCTTTGTTACATTATCTTTTATCTCATTGGCGAACATTATTGCATATTCTTGCAAAAGCAAGTCCTTTAATTTTGATGTTTCAATTACTCTAAACGACTTTTTGAACAGCGTTCTAACTTCGCTATTGTGGTAAACTATTTGCTCGCCATCAGTAATTAACATCGCTACAGGTGCAGAATACATAGCCGATTTAAACGCCATATTGTTATTAATTTCATCTGATATTTCTCTATCGTAGTCCGCAAAATCTCTTCTATAGCCGAAGTAACACACAACGGCAAGTATTAACATAACCGAAAAAGTAGTTAATATATATTCTAATCTGCCCAATGTCGTAAAATTTACTAATATCAATGATATAATCAATAAAATTGTTATTACTAATCCAATTTTAAAATGTAGTTGCGTCAAAAATTGTTTGCTTTGCCGTGTATTAGCCATAATATTATCTCATTTATTACTTCAAAAATACGTTTTTTTTTTATAAAAAACATTTTTTATTTTTATAATAAAAATATGGTAGTGCTGAATAAGATGATGCAAATATTATAAATATACATAAAAAAAGGTAGATCCTTGTGAGACCTACCTTATAAATCTTAACCATTAAGGAGTTATTTTATTTTTATTACAGAATAGTTTTCTATTTTTCTGTCTTTGCGTAGAATTCTTATAGTATAAGTGCCATTAGGAAATTTAGAAATATCTATTTGATTAGATATATTGCTAAACTCTAACACTTTACTACCCGCAAGATCTAATACTTCTAATACTTCTATTTCATTTAAATCGCCCTGCAAATTAATAACAGAAGATGTTGGATTAGGATATAAAATAAATTTATTTTCCGCATCTGTTATAGTGCTGTTTTCAATAGTAGGAGCAGAAACAAAAGTAACGTGAATAGTATGGTCTTCAGTTACATAAATGAAAGTATAAGTATTATCTGTCTCATTATACGGAACTTCAGCATTATCTACTTCTACTTTTTCAACAATGAAGCCGTCTTCAGGAGTAAATTCGTATAACTGATCGCTGCCAAATGGAACTTCTGTATTGCCGTTAGGGGTAATAGTTCCGCCTGGACCTGCACTTGAAACAATAACTGGTGGAACACCATCTGCTACAAATGTTGCAGTAATAGTCATATTTTGTGTTACATAAACAGGCAACATATTACCATATATCTCTACAGCAATGTCGTTTACAAAAACTTGGTCTACTTTATATCCTGGTTGAGGAACAAATTTAAATACTTCTGTTGTTTTAAAATCTCTTACTAACATTCCATCAGGTGAGATTCTTCCGTATTCGCAATTTGTTTGAACGTTTAATGTATATCTTGCAATTCTATAATCAACTTGAATAGAAGAATTAGATTGGACATTATTAAAAGTATAAGAATTTCCTCTAATATCAGTTCTCGTCACACCATTTATACGCACGACATCAAGTTCATAACCAGGGTCCGGCTCAAAAGTAAATGCTTGGCTAAATCCTCGTGAAACAGCAATACCATTAGTAGGCGATATAGTTCCGTTTGTTGCACTTGATGTAATAGTATATGCTGTTGGGTCCTCAGGTTTGAAATAAACTTGTATAGTTCCATTAGCAGTGACGTTTCTAAATGTATAAGGACGGTCTAAATCTTCTATCAATTTGCCATTAACTCTAATATAATCTATTTGGAAGCCCTGCCAAGGAGCAAATGTAAATGTTTGGTCTTGGTAGATATATACTCTAACATTACCTACAGGTGTCATTTCGCCGCCGCCATCTGCAATAGCAGTGATAATATATGATTTTTCATCAAATATAGCGTGTATTTCATAATCATCGTCTATAGATTCTATTCTGAAAACAGTATCTTTATAATCAATTACTTCACCATTTATCACAAGTGCAATAGGTTCTTTATTTGGATCACTTGGGCGGAGAACTATATAAACATCTTCGCCTTTGAAGTAAGTTAATGTTCCCGCAGGAGAAATAGTTCCCGGACCAGAAGAAGATGTAATAACTTTATAAGTTATTGGTTCAAAAAATATCTCTAATGTATATGCGTTTTGAATGTTATTCATAGAGAATCTATTATTAGCGTATTCCGTTTTAGGAACTTCCATACCATCTAACAATATACTTGCTACGTGATAAAATTGGTTTATCGGCGTTAAAACAAATTCTAAATCAGCACCTCTATTAACAGTAATAAAGCCCGTAGGTGATACACTTCCAAGCCCCGATGACGACACCGTTACCGAATACGTTATACGTCTGAATGTAATATTTATTGATGTATTGCCCGATATATTTTCTAATGTATAAGATGTAGCATCACGTGCTATTGGCACAGCCGTGCCATTTACAGTTAAGACATTTATTTCAAACTCTTCTGATTCTGGTGCGATTGTAAATGTTGCTGATTCGCCAAATTCTCTTAAGAATGAGCCACTCGGGGAAATACTTCCGTTCGGACCGCTGCTAACAGTTATAGTATAAGTTTCACGTTTAAAGAATACTTCTATTGTTTGCGTCTCGGCTGTAATATTATAAAATGTATGAGTATTATCTAATGTAGGAGTAAGAGTGCCATTTACATAAACTCTATCAACTTCCCAGCCCGTAGCAGGAGGAAAATTAAATGTTTGGTCATCGCCATATTCTTTTGATATTACGCCAATCGGTGTTATAGTTCCACCGCTACCATCAAGCGGATAACCTATCGAAGCAGTAATACTTACAGCAAGTTTTTGGAACTGGACCTCTATTGTATGATCCGTTGTTACATTAGTAAATGTATAAGAAGTTGTCGGATTAGATATAGGATTACCATCTATAAATATATTTTGTATCATATACCCTGGCTGTATTGTTATTGTATAAGTAATACTTGAACCATATGGTATTTGCATATCGCCCGGCGGTGAAATAGTTCCGCCATCAGTTGCAAATGCAGATATTGTCGGATTAGGTATAACCGTAATAGATACACTATCTATATACGGATAATACATATCGCCATCAGAATAGCAATGGAACTTAAGGAACAAATGGTCAGCACTACCAATTCCCGACAATTGTGACGGCATAATAACTGTTGATTGAACGTTCCAACTGTCGTTAGTTATATTTGCGTGGTCTGCTATTGTAAGGGCATTAGTCGTTGTATTAGAAGTTACATCATCTTCTCTTGTTAATACAACTTTTACTTTTTCAGAATAAGAAGCATCGGCTACTCTGTATCTATACCTCACGTTAATTGCGTTTGTATTACCTAATAGCATATTTAGTGGCGGCGTAACAAGGACATCATTTTGTGGGACGGCAGGCGCTGACCAATTACTCATTCTAACATATTGATTACCTGTAAAGCATATCCAAGAAATATTATCGTTGTTCAAATCAAAAACCGACCATTCACCATAT
This sequence comes from Bacteroidota bacterium, assembly GCA_009777815.1. GTDB lineage: Bacteria > Bacteroidota > Ignavibacteria > Kapaibacteriales > UBA2268 > WRLB01. The sequence continues at coordinate 31,007 of WRLB01000009.1, read as the reverse complement.
TGCTGAACGTTATTAAAATTGCATATATAAGGCAAATTATATGAAGGACGTAGTTTGAATGTAACGTGAATAGTATTAATTGCTGTAGGAACTGTAAATGAAAGTTGCGTTGCTGTAGCATAGAAAGATGTTTGCGGGAAGCCGTTAATTATAAGTTGGTCTATTATATAACCTGGCTCCGGTGTAACGTCAAATGTTGCAATAGCACCGACAGCGGTCTTTAAAAGTGGTGGCGAAATTGTTCCGTTATTGCCTGATGTTGCTGTTACTGTTGCAAACGGAAGATAATCCACCTTTACGCTATCTAGTATTAGAACTAAAGAATTCGCATCACTAAAATGTTCAAACAAAAGACAATAATATCCTGGACCATCTGAAAAAGGTGAATGATTTATTTCCCATTCAAAAGAAGTCCACTCTGTTCCTGAAACTTCGAAGTCTTGTATAAACGCCATTTCTACATCAGGGTCAGATAGAAGAGTATTTATATTATTTGATGTAGTTTTACAGAGAATCAAAGTTAGATAATCAATAGCCATATCATCTAATCCTGTAAATGAAAAACTGATTCTTGCGTGGCGTGTTCTATCAATAGCCAGTAAAGGAGTTGCTAAATATGAGTACCGCATATAAGCATTTTGATCGCTGTTAGTCCAAAGCGATATAAAACCATTAAGATTGTTTGGGTCACTAATATTTTCTGGTGGTGGTCCAGGTAAAAATGATAATACATCCCATAAACCCAAATACTCTCCAATAAATTGAGTAGGCCACCAGCCATACTGGTCAGCAGCATCCTCGTAGTCGCTCGCAGTAGACCAATAATTTGTAAATTGGGATACCATATCCCAATCTTCTGCATCGTTATAGAATGGCAGCGGGAACAATCCTTCAATTTCTCCATCAGGGACAGTAAGTGCGAATGATGTAATGTTTATCTCAATTAAATCTGCTGGGTCCACACTTGTTGAGAAACTACGGAATCCGATATGAAAATAACCATCGCGTTGTGGCATAAAACTAAGCCTATATTGGTCATTATCTGTTTTGTTAATGGTAATACCACCAATCGGTGGCGTAATCATACCATCAATAGTGTTAAGGGGTCCGTAAAACGCCATAAGAGTAGCAGTTGAGTTATTACCGCTTTGCATTTCATAAGTTGTGGTAAGTTCTAATTCAATAGTATAATTTTTACCACCGTATAGAAAAACTTCGGGAGCCATTAGCCAGTCATCGGCTTCTCCGTCAGTAATTCTAAAAATAGGAGAGTTGTTTGTTCCGTAGGTCCAATCTCCATATTTGTTAGCGCCAGAACCACTTTGTTCGCAATTGCTATTTTGCCCTTTAATAATAGTATAGGCATTTAAGAACTGGCTTTCAGATGCCCAGTTGCCACTTCCTGCAGCATCATTATACGCTTCTTCGGCATTCACATAATATGCCGTAGATAGCGACAGAATAACAGCGAGCAACAGCAATCTCGCCTTGTTATTCATCATTAGATAAGAATTCAATTTATTATGAATCTTTTTCATTATAAAACCTTTGTATAATTAATTAAAATATTTCTAATTTAAGAACTATATAATAATTATAGTTCAATACAAATATAACATTTTTTATTTATTTATTTTATATTTTTAATAATTTTTAATAAATGTTATTTTTGATATTACAATAATAATAATTTTTTTTGAATAAATTGCTATATAATGTAATTTTACATTAGGGGATGCTTCAGCGGAACACGATGTTAAATTTGACTATATAGCATATTATTATACAAATTATACAATAATGAAGTGTATAAAATATATAGTTATAGGTTTGGCATATAAATTGCCGTTTGTTCAGTATGGCTGAAAATAAAGATGGTATAGAAAAAAGTGAAGAGGCATCTGCCAAACGGCTCCAAGATGCAAAAGAAAAAGGACAAGTCGCTAAAAGTAAAGACGTAACATCCGCAAGTATTATGCTAATCGGAGGCATTTCTGTTTTTCTACTTGGTAAAAATATGATGCTTAAACTAACAGGAATATTTTCTTCTGCTTTTAGCACGGCGGGGCAATTTGATTTTACGGATAGTAATTTACAATTCCTTCTTATAAGCCAGATAGAAAGTATTTCGTGGCTAATATTTCCTATTCTTCTAATTATTGTTGCTATTGTTTTAGCGGCAGAAATTCCACAAGCAGGGCTGTTTTTTGCAACTAAAAAATTCACTGAAGCAGAAAATTGGCAACGACCTTTTAAAATACTATCGGGTGTTAAAAGAACATTTTTTTCCTCTCGTTCTTTGGTAGAATTGTTAAAAAGTTTTCTTAAAGTTGTTGTTCTTGGTGGCGTAGCATATAGTGTTATTAGTGGCAATTTAGATAAGATAGTAGGTTCGGCTGACCTTCCTTTTATTAGTGTTGTAGAAGCAATGGCTGATGTTGCATTTGAACTAATTATTAAAGTTGGTGGATTATTTATTTTTATTGCTGCTGCTGATTTTATTTACCAAAAATGGAAGTTCAAGCAAGATATGAAAATGACTAAACAAGAAGTTAAAGATGAAACAAAACAAATGGAAGGCGACCAACAAATTAAATATCGTTTGCGACAAATGGGACGAAATATGATTAGAAAGAAAATGATACAAGCAGTTCCAACTGCATCTGTTATTATTACTAATCCTACACACTTTGCTGTTGCCATTAAATATAATCAAGGTGAAGATAATGCTCCTGTTGTTGTCGCAAAAGGTGTTGATTTTTTAGCACAAAAAATTAAAGAAATTGGTGCAAATAATAATGTCCGAATAGTTGAGGACCCGCCATTAGCAAGAGTTTTATATAAATTGGTTGATGTAGATTCTACTGTTCCTGAGATTTTATTTAAGGCAGTAGCCCAAGTATTAGCATTTGTTTATCAAGTTAAAGCAGGTAATAACGTAGAATATAACCCATCTAACATAAACGAGAACGATTTTTATTGATAGAGTGACCGCTAAAAATAAAACTTTTATTATCTTGTAATGCCGAATTTATTTTGGCGAGGCAAAATATGGAAATTTTATTTTTTTTGTTTTTTCATTTATTTTTATTATTTTTGTAATAATGAAATTTGTTATAGATGCTATATGCCTATTAATTCAAATAAAAATCAAATAGATGCCCCTTATGTGTGCGAAAATTGTAAAGAACTACAATACGAAATTAATGTTCTAAAACAACAAATAGATAATTGCAATATGTTTTCACTAAATATCAGAAAACAAAATTATAATTTAGAACAGAAAATTAAAAAGTTAGAAAAAGCAAATAAAAATCTTGAAGAAATCCAAAAAGATAAAAACGAATTATTTGCTGTTATCATACACGATATAAAAAATCCTACTACAATTATAAAAAGTTTAGTAGAATTGCTTCGCACATACGATACAAATAGCGAAGAACAAAAAGCGATAATAGATGATTTAGTAATTTCTACTAGACAAGTTATTTCGCTTTCTCAAGAGATTTCAAAAGTTCTTACGCTTGAAGACAGTGCTATTAAAATGTTCTATGAGTTTGCAAATCCTGCAATTCTCGTCACAGAAGTTGCTAATAGAAATTCTATTAATGCAAAAAATAAGAACCAAACAATATCTGTAGATATAGAAGATGATCTTCCGCAATTCAGCGTAGATGTTGTAAAAATATGTGAAGTGTTTGATAATATGTTATCAAATGCAATAAAATATACTAATCCTGGCGGACAAATTGGAGTTAAATGTTCTAAAGTAAAAGATATGATACAATTTGAATTCTCTGATACAGGGTTAGGGATGAGCGAGGAAGACCTTAAAGCAGCATTCCAAAGAGGTGCAAAACTTTCTGCAAAACCGACAGGTGGCGAAACATCTTCAGGACTGGGATTATGGATTTCCAAAAAAATTATAGAAACCCATAAAGGAAATATACGAATAAGAAGTTCGTTAGGGGTTGGCACTGTGTTCATTATACAAATTCCTATTGAACAATAATGTTTTTTATGTCTATATGTTATATTGTAAAACATATTTTTAAATATGCTTAAGTATTATATAATAATTTTATTCTTCGTTGCATCTGTTATTAAGGCAGAGCCAATATTATTGAAAAATGCAAATGAACTCATAGGCGAACATACCGAATCTACTAACCAAAGAACACTTATCGGTAATGTAATCCTGCAACAAAAAAACGTTGTTGTTAATTCTAATTCCGCAATACAATATATAAATTATAATAGATTCTTGCTAACAGGAAATGTAATTATTACACAAGATAGTTTGATATTAAAATCAGAAAATGTTTTGTATGATGGCAATACTTATATTGCCTCTTCCGATAAAAAAGTAACTATAACAGAAGGAACAGAAGGCACAAAAAAACTAATAGGAAATAGCGGAACTTATTCTACTCAAACTCTAATTGCTAATTTTAATGATGATGTTATATTAGAAGATGATTCGCTGATTGTGTATGCAGATAGTATTATATATAATAGAAAAACTACTGAAAGTATCGCTTGGGGAAATGTTATTGTAAAAGCCAAAAAAGATAACGTTTTTGCTATTGCAGATACTATTTTTCACACATATAATACTAATTTAACATTGGCTAAATCAAATGCTATTTTGCTACAAATTGATACAAATCAAAACCTAAAATTAGATACATTAACTATAAAATCGGATTCTATTTTAGCAAATCGAAATGAAAATATATATTACTTTTATCACAATGTAGAAATTGTTAGAAGCAATCTAAAAGCCATTTCACAACAAGGTATTTACTACAATGATAATGAAAAAATTATTCTCTTTAACCCCGATAAAGAGATGCAAACACATTCTATTGTGTGGCTTGATTCTACGCAATTACACGCCGATTCCATACAAATAAAACTAAATAATAATAAATTAAATATCATCCATTCTTATCAAAATTGCATCGCAATTACGCAAAATGATTCTAATAATAGCAGTAGAATAGACCAATTAGCAGGAAATGAAATAATCCTTTATATCAATAACGATACTTTAAATAAGATTGAAAGTATGCAAAACGCTAAAAGTTTGTTCTTTAGCAATAGCAATAATGAACCCGATGGACTTATTGAATCATCGGCAGAAAAAATTACTATTTACATAAAAAATAATAAGGCAGATGAAGTTATTTACGAGCAATCTATTCCGAGTAAATACCATCCTGAACCTTATATTTATGGAAAAGAAACTAATTTTTATCTTGATAATTTTCGCAAAGAAGATAGCAAACCTACTAAACCCGAAATTAAAATAAGATAACATATAAAAAAGTTATGTCGTGTTTTTTATTGAGATGCTGAAACAAGTTCAGCATGACCGATAATTCAATTTACCACCCCGTCATTTGCTAAAGCAAATGCCACCCCTCCTCGGAGGGGAACAGTTCCCCTCCTGTGGAGGGGTAGGGGTGGTATAATTCCTAATTTTATGGAGATGCTGAAACAAGTTCAGCATGACACCTTAATCTCTTCTGTCATTCCGAACTTGTTTCGGAATCCCCTTATTCTGTTTTGCAAAAGTAGACAAAATGTCACAACCAATTTTGCAATTTCAGTAACGTTTTAGCAATTTATTTAGAGAATCCCCAATTTATCTGTTGTTTAAGCGATTTATATACCAAAAAACCAATTATATAATTGAAAAACCAATTATATAATTGGTTTTCCGATTATATAATTGGTTTTCCGATTTATAAATTGCTTTTTCAATTATATAATTGCTTTTTCAATTTATAAATTGCTTTTTCAATTATATAATCGGTAAACCAATTGACAAAATGTCAATTTTGTTTATAAATTGCTTTTCCGATTTATAAATTGGAAAAACGATTATATAATTGAAAAAATGATGTAGATGCTGAAACAAGTTCAGCATGACCGCTTAATCTCTTATGTCATTCCGAACTCGTTTCGGAATCCCCTTTTTATATGGAGATGCTGAAACAAGTTCAGCATGACCGCATTTTCGTTATTGTCATTCCGAACTCGTTTCGGAATCCCCTAATTTTATGTAGATGCTGAAACAAGTTCAGCATGACAGATTTTTCGTTTGCATGACACGTCATTTGCTCGTATGATATGTAAAAAAATGTATTTTTAAATAAAAAAATAATGAAATTGTATTTAGGAATAGATATTGGCGGAACTGCCTTTAAATCAGGTATAATAAATGATAAATGTGAAATCATTTATAGAAATTCAATTATCACTAACCCCAATCAAACTAATGGTGAAGCACTTAATAATCTTACTTTTCTGATTAATGATGCTATATTAAAATGTAAAATAGAAAGCATCGGTTTAGGTCTTCCTTGCGTGGTCGATAAAGATAAAATAATGTTTGCACCGAACCTTCCGAATTGGAATAACATTGATTTCGGCGGTTATATAAGAAGTAAATATAAGTTGCCGTTTTCGGTGGATAATGACGCTAATGCTGCAGCGATTTGCGAGATGATATCAGGAAAAGGGCGGGGGCTTCGTAATTTTTTCTACATTACTCTTGGCACAGGTGTCGGAGGGGCTATCGTTATCAATAATGCAATATATAAAGGGAATATGGGTGGAGCAGGTGAAATAGGGCATATTTTTCTTAATATTTGTTCTAATAGTGTGGCAAATTACAGGAGCGGTGCGTTAGAAACTTATATCGGCAGAGAAGCAATTATTAGCAATTATAAGCAGCATTGTAAAGAAAATAACGTGCTTTTTGCTACTAATATAGACGTTTCAGATATAAATATGTTAGCAGAGCATAATGATAGTATGGCAATTAAAACATTAGAAGAAGCAGGTTTTATGTTGGGTATTGCAATTGCTACAATAAATCATATATTAGATATAGGAGATTTTATTGTCGGCGGCGGTATTTCTAATTGTAAACTTATGTTAGAAGTAGCAGAGCGAGTATCAAGGGAGCGTTCTCTTCCTTCGGTGTCAAAAATAAAAGTTCAGCAAGCACACTTCATACAAGATACAGGAATTATAGGTGCCGCATTGTTAGGAAAGATAGGCAGTATTTAAGGATAGTTTGATATTACTTTAAAATCTTTTCTACTTCTTTTGTTAAAAGTTTTTTTGCATCTTCTGTGCTAATGTTATTTAATTTACAGCCCGCAGCATTTAGATGTCCGCCACCATTAAACTTTTTAGCAATCGGCTCTATATTAATGTTTTGTTTAGAACGCAGAGATACTCTTAAACCGTCATCATATTCTCTTATTAAAATAGCAACTTTTACATTTTTTACAGATAAAGCGATTTGGGTGAGTTCTTCAGTATCTTCGTTTGTTGCTTTTGTTTGTAGAAACATTTTTTTTGTAACGAACATAAAAATTAGTTTTCCATCTAATTCTGCTTTCATAGATGCCATTGCTAATCCACGTATTTGGATTTTTGATAACGAATTTTTATTATATACATTATCATAAATCTCGTCAATATTCGTTCCTGCTTTAAGTAATAATCCTGCTATAAAATGCGTTCTTTGGCTTGTTTTATAAAATCTAAATCCACCCGAATCACTATAAATAGAACAATACAGAGCATCAGCAATTTGTTTATTAATTTTGATATTTGCTTGCTTAAGTAATGCAAAAATAATTTCACCCGTAGCAATAGCATTCTCATCTACACAAGAATAATCAGCAAATCTTTCAGAATTAATATGATGGTCTATTAATATTTTTTTTGCTGGTGCCTCTCTTATTATTTTTTCTAAAATGTTGATTCGTGCTAATTCTCCGCAATCTACTACTATTATTGTATCCGCAGAATGTATTTTTTCATTATGAGTAATTGGTTTATATTGCTGTATTTTTTCAGCATCAGTAAGAAATTTATATATTTCAGGACATCCACTATCAGATATAATTATATTTACTTTCTTTTTCATATTAGTTAAGGCATAATACAAAGATAAAGAAGAGCCAATAGCATCGCCATCAGGATTGATATGAGTAGTTATAACTATATTTTTAGAACTATTTATACATTTTATTGTATCTGTAAAATCTATATTAGGAAAAAGATTTTTAATATCCATTGCATAATTATAAATATAATATTCGCTAAAATAAGAAAAATAAACGAAAATGTTTAAGATTTTATATAAATTACACATACAAAAAATGTATCTTTAAAAAATATTTCAAGCAATAATTATTATAAAATCCTTATTTTTGTATCTTTATAATCCAATTTTAAAAGATATGAAAATCAAAAAAACACAAATAATACTTTTAGTATTTATTCTAATTTTACAAGCAAATACCTTCGCAAAAGAAAATGGTAAAGTAACAGGAATTATTATCAATAATGAAGATAACAAACCACTTATTAGTGCTACCGTAGTGCTTCATAAAGCAAAAGATAGCACTATCGCAGGCGGAGCAATTACAGATAAAAGTGGCAAATTTACTATATCTGCAGCCGATGGACAATACTATATTCAAATTAAATATGTTGGATATGAAAATCATTTTATTAGTGATATTAATTTAGCATCCAATAAAGTGCAAAGATTAGATACTATAAAAATGCAAGTATCCGATATTTTGCAAGAAGGAATTACAGTAGAAGCAGAAAAAGAACTCGTAGAAATAGGAATAGATAGCAGAAAATATAATATCACAAAAGATATTACAGCAGGCGAAAGCAATATTTTAGATGTTCTTAGAAAGATTCCAAGTTTAGAAGTAGATATGGATGATAATGTAAAAATGAATGGAATGCGACCAAAGATATTAATTGATGGTAGAGAATCTCCAATGGCAGAAAAAGATATGTTGAAAGTATTAAGTTCTGAACTTGTTGAAAGCGTAGAGTTAATTACTAATCCTTCTGCTAAATATGAAAGCGAAGGAGTATCAGGTATAATTGATATTAAATTAAAAAAAGAAATAGATAGAGGTTTTAATGCTATGATTAGTGCAGGTTATGGTAGTGATTTTGAATTTAAGTATAATAAAAATAATAATGTAGGAGTTAATGCAAATTTCAAATTAGGGAAATTAAATATCTTTGCTCGTGCAAATTATTCTAAATATGATGGTTATAGCGATTGGTCGGGCTTAAGAAAAACTTGGTTAGATACAACCGATATAAATAATTTTGATACTACATATAACAATAGATATGGTGACAGAGAATACAATAGCAGATGGAATAACGGAAGCATAGGACTTGATTATGAAATTACTAAAAAAGATGCAATGACTTTTACTCTCAATTATAATGGTGGAAATGGCTCTAATAATAGTTTTAGCAAGTATGATATTACTAATTCTAATATGCTTATTCAGGATTACGAAAATACTTCTAATAGCAAATCTAATAATTTTAATGGCAGTGCTTCGCTATATTATAAAAAGGAATTTGAGGAAAAAGGACATAATTTATATGTAGATGCATATTACAATAATGGCGGTAATAGTAGTGATAATTTTGACGATTATTATTACTATCCTGCGGGAGATATAGATACATTATATATGCGATTGTTTAACAATGATAATGATAATTCTAACAATAGTTTTACTTTTAAAGTTGATTATGAAAAAACATTAGAAATGTTTGGCAATTTAGGTGCAGGAATTAGAACTAATAATAGGACATTAAGCAACATAACTAACAGCAATCAATATAGTTATATGCTTGATGATTATGAACTCAATAAGTTGTTATCTGACGATATTGAATATGATAATGGTGTGTATTCTGCATATTTTACACTTGGCAAAAAATGGTCAAGTTTTTCTTATAGATGTGGATTAAGAGCAGAATATACTGATTGGGATTTTATATCTAATGCAGCCGATACAACATTCGGACAGGATTATTTAAGTTGGATGCCATCTGTTAATTTAAGATATATGATTGGAGTTAAACATACGTTTGGAGTCGGTTATTCAAGAAGGTTATCACGTCCTTGGTATAATCAATTTAATCCATATATGCGAATTTATGATTCTACTTCTGTAAGCGTTGGCAATCCTGATTTACAACCTTCATATTATAACTCTTATAGTGCAAATTATATGTTATTTACTCCAAAAACAACTATAAACACATCATTTAATTTTAATAACACAGATAATTCATCTGAAAGTTATAACACAATTACTGAATGGGGTGGTATATTAACTTATCCAATAAATGCAGGAATTAATCAAAGATTTGGTGCTAATTTATCTGTTCAACAACAAATTACTGAATGGTGGAGTTTAAATGCTTCAGCAGGTTTATCGCACTCTAAAATGGCAGCACCATCACTTGGTATTGCAACACGGGAGCATACTTCGTGGTCTGCTAATGCAAATACATATATCAGTGTATTAAAAAAGTTGCGTTTGAGTTCTTTCTTTTGGTATTCGCCTTCGAGTTTAAATTTGCAAGGGTCAAGTAGTGCTTTTTATCAGTTAGGAGCGGGAGCAAGTTATTCTATGTTAGAAGATAAATTATCTTTGCGTGCTAATTTCAGCAATTTAATTGCTCCTAAAAACAATGAATACATTACTTTTGGTGATTATTTTTACTCTCATTCATATAATTCGAGTTGGGGTAGGCGTGGCTTTTCATTAGGTATTTCGTATAAGATTAACGATTATAAGGAAAGTATGAAACGAAGAGACGAAGACGGCGGTGGCGGGAGCCAAGGCGGTGACAGCGGAGGCGGAAGAGTGTAGGAATTGTTTTTCATTCAAAAAGCATATTTTTGCATTTTGTTTTTTTGTTTTGAAACATATTACTTTAACAGCAGGGCTTCGGTTTTGCTGTTTTTTTTTATTTATAGAAAAAAGTGTATTTTTGTAATAAATAATATGCTTTTAGCTATTATTTCATAGGTATAAATTATTATTTTAACAGCAGGGCTTCGGTTTTGCTGTTTTTTTATTTATAGAAAAAAGTGTATTTTTGTGGTGAAAATGTTTTTTTTGAAAACATTTTTAAAATTTTGTACCTTTAACAGCAGGGCTTCGGTTTTGCTGTTTTTTTATATAAAAAAGTTATTTTTGTAGTAAGTTTTTTTTATGAAGATCATAATTTTTTTAACAGCAGGGCTTCGGTTTTGCTGTTTTTTTATTTATAAAAAAAGTGTATTTTTGTAATTGATATTATTTTACCATAAAAAATAAACTTTAACAGCATGGCTTCGGTTTTGCTGTTTTTTTTTATGAAAAAAAGTTATTTTTGTAGTAATTTTTTTAGAAGATCATATTTTTTTAACAGCAGGGCTTCGGCTTTGCTGTTTTTTTTTATTTATAGAAAAAAGTTATTTTTGTGGTGATGAGTTTATACTCGTTGTAAATAAGCATAATTTAACAGCATGGCTTCGGCTTTGCTGTTTTTTTATTTTTATAGAAAAAAGTGTATTTTTGAAAAAACTATTATAAATATGAAAAAATTAATAGCATTATTTTTATTTTTTGTGCCTGTGTTTTTATATAGTCAAGATGAAGAAACACGTCTTTTACGCTATCCTAATACTTCTGATAAGCATATTACATTTACTTATGGTGGTAATATCTATATTGCTTCTCTTGATGGCGGGCTTGCTACAAAACTTACTTCACATATCGGAATAGAACATATATCAAGGTTTTCACCTGATGGGCAAACAATTGCTTTTATCGGCGAATATGATGGCAATCCTGAAATATATACGATGTCTATAAATGGCGGAACACCAAAGCGAATTACTTATTCTATGGATCATCCGAATATGACAGATAGACGCGGTCCTGATAAAATAATTATGCAATGGACATCTGACGGCAAGCAAATTATTTATCGTGGGAAAATGGAAACATGGAATGGAGCAATAGGTAAATTGTATAAAACAAATGCTGATGGAAGTGGTTTGCCTGTTGATGTTCCTGTGCCGAAAAGTGGATTTGCTTCTTTTTCACCTGACGAAACTAAAATGGCTTATAATAGAATTTTTAGAGAATATAGAACGTGGAAACGCTATCGCGGAGGACAGGCAGACGATATATGGATTTATGATTTTAACACCAAAGAATTAACAAATATTACTAATAATCCTGCACAAAATATAATTCCAATGTGGACAGAAAATAAGATTTATTATTTAAGCGACAGAGATAATAGAATGAATCTTTATTGCTATGATTTAAACACAACACAGACACGAAAAATTACTAATTTTAAGGACTTTGATGCAAAGTTTCCTTCACTTGGCAAGAATCATATTTCGTTTGAAAATGCAGGATATTTATATACAATGCGGCTTGATAATGAAGAAATAAAGCAAATTAAAATAAAAGTTATTGATGATGAAATTACTTCACGTGATGAACTAATTGATGTGAAAAGCCGTATAAATAATTTTGATATCTCGCCTGATGGCAAGCGTGGTCTTATAAATGCAAGAGGCGAAATATTTATCGTCCCTATCAATAGTTCTAAATAAAAAACATTTGCCACCTATCTAAAAATGTTATGTCGTGTATGACAGAATACATTTTTAGTTCTCTACTTATATCTTTTCTGCTATTCGCATTTTTGCACTTCGGGAACGTGGATTTTGAGATATTTCTATTTCTGACGGGACGTAAGGTTTTGATATTAAAAGCTTTAAAATTGGCACACGTTTTGATATGATATTAGGTAGTTCTTTGATTTTATATTTGTTTTCTTTTGGAACAAACGAGTATTCTCTAAAAATATCTTTTACGATTCTATCTTCAAGCGAGTGATATGAAATTACTACTATTCGCCCACCTGATTTTAGAATTGGTATGATATTGATAAGTGCATCTTTTAGTTCAGTTAGTTCGTTATTAACTTCAATTCTAATTGCTTGAAAGATACGAGATAATGTTGGTGATTTTATTGGATTGCGGACACATTTTTCTATAATTGTGCGTAATTCTAAAGTGGTTTCTATTGGCTTATTTTTTCTATATGCAGTGATTTCTTTAGCAATTATTTTGCTTTTAGGTTCTTCTCCATATTTGAAAAAAATTGCCGATAACTTATCTTCGGGGTAGGTATTTAATATATCTTTTGCACTTGGCTTATTAGGATTTAGTTCGGCATCAAAACGCATATCTATCGGACTATCAAAACGATAACTGATACCACATTGATTGCTATCTAACTGTTTAGACGATACTCCTAAATCCAAAATAATACCATTTACATCGAAAATACCTTGTTCAGCAAGAATATCTTTCGCTTTTGTAAAAGAATTATTATGTAGAGAAATGCTCGGAGATGGCGTTTTTATTTCTTCCTCAAACAAATTATTTCCCCACGCAATGGCGGTCGTGTCTTTATCAAAGGCAAAAACTTTTCCCCCGATAGTTTTTAGTTTTTGCAAAATGATAGCGGTATGTCCGCCACCTCCGAGTGTTCCATCTACGTATATTTGATTTGGAACACCCGAAAACTTTTCATTAAACAAGTAATTTATACTTTCGTTCAACAAAACGGGCTGATGATAATCGTATTCTGTTCTTTCTTTTTTATTTATATTTTTCAAATTAGTTTTTTATTTTTTCTTTAAATAAGCCAACATTGTGCCTATTATAAGGATTAAAATACAAAAAATACTCGCACAAACTAATAAATAATTATCTGACTCGTAATAAATACCACAAACAAAAAGCAATATTAATCCTATATTAACACTTATATTAAGTATTTTTTTGATAGTATTTTTTTTAATAATAGTAGTTCTAAAAAGTAAAAGCATATTGCATAATAACACAAACAAACCAAATGATATTATTATAAATGCTATCCAATGAAAACCCACTATATAAAGTTTATAAGCAAAATGAAAACAAAGATATATAAGAGATATTTGTGCAACTTTATTGCATATTTTTTTTATAAGAATTTTATGTTTTTTATTCATATTTAAATGGTTTTTAATCGTTCTGTATAGCGAATGGTTGTTATACAGAACTTGTTTCAACATCACCTTATTTTATACAAGGTGATGCTAAAACAAGTTATCCGTGATAGTTTAAAATCAAACTTTTCACTTCTTTACGTCTATCTATTATTTAGATAAACACCAACAGTGATTACCATTTATTCCTACCTGCCCATTAGTTTCCTGATCAAAGCCAATTGCATGTGACTCATTTACTATATTTGTAATATAGGCAGGATCAACACAAGCATTAATACGTCCCTCATATCCATTTGCACAGTTACCAGGTATACCATTTTGATCAAGAAATTCTTCACAACAGGTTTTTCCGCCATATCGTTTAATTATTGCAGAAAACTCTTTAAGTTTAACAGAAAAATCTGGCACGCTGTAATTCATATGAAGATAAAATACTACTCTCTGACGAGGAAGTTGGCAATCATTTAGGTCGCAAGGTTCATTAGGGATACTATCGCAACAATCACAAGGCGGTTCTCCTTTAGGGTCGCAGCAAAGCCACCAAACAATTTGTTCTTTAGGAGTTCCTGGGCAACATATTTTTCGGACTGTGTCTTGTGAAGGGCAATTGTCACAATTCTGCTCATTAACATAAACAGAATCGCCACATTCACAGCATAAACACGGGAAACAATCGCAAAATTCTCTTTCGTGCATACCTGACATTTGCAACAATTGTTTAGCCGTCATACCACCTCCACAAGGATTTGTAGCGTGTGGAAGTGCTGCTTTTGGAAGCACTTTAGCATAAATATTACTTGCTAAAGCAATAGACACTAATAATAGTGCTACATTTTTTATAAGTATTCCTTTATACTTAAATTTTCTTTTTCTTGCACCTTTCATTGTATTTACTTCCTCCTTACGAGATAAATATCTCTACAATTATAAGGTCCTATCAGATGCATTGTGTCCCCTTCTACTTTACCGAGGAACCAGTAATACAACTCACAGCGACAACAAGTATCACTGTAAGAATATCCGTCGTTGTATTTGCATTTAAGAGGATCACATATTGGTTCATCTATTGTTAATGAACACAAGTTATACTTATTTTGCAATCCAGCAACAGAATTTCTATTAGAATCATTAAAATCTGAAGGATCCGGCCGGTCAGCATTAAATGACAAAACAATACTGACATAAGGATCAGTATAAGAATAATCATAATACTGGGCTGAATATGGAAATGATGGCTCATCAATTCTGCCATTTTCCAAGAACTTAATTACAACAGTATCAGGCATAACTGCGCCATTTTTAGGATTATGCGAATTGTTAAACCAATTAATACTTTCTGGGTCCGTGTCAGGATGGTGGACCCACTCCGTTCCTTCCAAGGAACTTAAAGTTTGAAGGGTTTCTTTTTCTTTTACTTTTGTTGCATTATCGCTGTCTTCACAGGCGAGCAACAATATACTCATGAGCGCTACGGCTACAATTTGCGAATAAGATTTCATAATCTATATTCCTATATATTTAATAAAAAAAATAAATATCAATTTTATTATTTGCAAATATAACTTTTTTTTTATTATTATTAAAAAATTACAATGCAAACATAACTTTTTTTTAAATTATTAAAAAAACTACAATACAAATATAACTTTTTTTTCAAAAAACATTATTAAAAAAATTACAATACAAACATCACTTTTTTTTCAAAAAACATTATTAAAAAATTACAATACAAACATCACTTTTTTTTCAAAAAACATTATTAAAAAAAATACAATACAAATATAACTTTTTTTTATAAAAAATAAAACAAAATAATTTATAAAAATAAAGTTTTACATGCCATATTAAAAAAATATGGCATAAAGAGTTTTTAATATTCCTGCACGATAAATATCTTATAGCCGATATTTTTGTTTCCGTAGAAGATAATAGAGTAATTTTTATTCAAAGTAAAGTTAATATCTTTTGCTTTATATAATTTAGTTTCTCCATCTGCATTTTGGCTAACAAAATCAAAAGTATATTTTCTATCTCTTGAATAAGAATTGATAAATGAAGCAGTTTGATATGCTATATTCGTGTTTAATGTGTCATAAATAAAGATAGTGTCTCTATTTTGCGTAATTGTTTCTTTTACAATATCACGGACAAGTAGTTGCGGCGTATCATCGGATGCATTAATAAATCTAAATCTAAAAGAAGAATTACTTGCTCCCATATTAGGGCTTTGTATTGCAAATAACGTAGGTTCGTTATAATTAGAAGCAGCAATTAGTAAAGTTCTAATATTATTTTCAGAATTAAAATTGATTGTTTTATTATTAGCGTTGATATTATTTTCGCCGACAGGGATAAAAGTTGTTAGCAAATTAGAGTGCGGTAGTTTTCCATTCGTAATAAGGTTAGGAATAGTAAAGTTTAAATTATTATTGCCGTTGCAAGCATTAAATATCTGCAAAAAAGATGCTTCTTCGCCGTATTGTATAGTTTGTGCTTCATCATTAATTTCTATAGCAGCGATTTTGCTATCTTTATCAACCGCAATAATATATTCTTTACCATTTTCAATATTAAGAACAGCACTAAACATATATTGAGTAGGTTGAGTAGATGCAAAAACAGATATAGGGATAATCGTTCCTGCATTAATATACATCGGTTCAGAATACTCACCCGCAAGTAAATTAACTGCTAATGTTATCCCTGATTCATATCCTATGTCGTTATTAAAACTTTTTGCTCCGATAGAAACAGTAATGCCATTTTTTTCAATATTTCCATTAACTACTCTAACTATTGCTTGATTTGTATTAGTTTTCATTCTATCATCAATCGGAGGTATTCCTATAATTTTGCCTGCAATTTGATTATCAGTATCAAAAGCAAATATAGAATACTTTTTGTAAATATCAAACGACATAAAAATTGTATCTGTTGTATTGCCATTTGCTTCTAAAGTAATTCTATCTAAACTTAATACATCACAAGTAGTTATATCTCTATAATCATCTATAAAATTAGCATTAAGATTTGCAGTAATATCGCCTTGCGTAGAACTATTAATAGTTACATTATCAGAAGCAAAATTAACAACTCTGATATAAGCATTTCTTGCCTCTACGTTATTTAGTTTTATAAAAGGCGAGTTATGGTCTAATTCATCTACAAAAAACAACTCGTCATTTTTATTCATAATTAGAGCATATTGTCCCAATCGTTTTAGGTCTAATTCATAAATACCTACAACAGAATTGCTTGGCGAATTAGTATCTGCATTTTTATAATTTTTTATAACAGAAATAACTCTTATACCTTCATACACGGGCTGAATACCTGTGCTTTGAAGATAAGAAACAGTAGATATTTCATTATCAACAAAAAGATTTTGTCCATTCGGACAACCTATTTTTATAGAATAATTTATACTTGTATCAGGGTTAGCATTTAAGAACTTTACGAAACATTGATTAGTATCTTCGGGCGTTAATATAGTTGTTTGCAAATACGCAATAGTATCATCGTATTTAATTATAGAGTCAGGCATAATCCTATAATCAGGAAGGGCAATCATTATATAATTTGATTTGCGAGCAAATTTGAACTTCTGTTTAGAACGATAAGTAATATTATCATTTTTTAGCACTTGTATTGTAGAAGAATCATAGGGTGGTGTTTCTGGTTTTGCAACTGAATTAAACGGAATATTATTTCCTATTGACTTTCTATCTAACAGCACACTTCTACTAATTTCGTCATTATGTATATTAAAGTAACGAATATTAACGGTTTCCACTATTAGCGGCGGATACACAAGTGCATCATTTTCTTGTATGCAACTATTTAGCAAAATAGCAACCAAAACTATAATATAACAAATATATTTCTTCATAATATCATTTTTATAAAATGCAAAAATAAAGTTTTTTGTGGAAAAATTACATTATTTTTGTAGCAGCGTTTTATTAAAATTCTGTCAATAAAATAGTTTCCTGCTGTGGTTTGCATATTTTATTCGGAACTAAAATGTAGTTATTTTTAAAATCTATATCGCTAATTTTTCTAAAAAATAAAAGATTTGGAAATTAGAAATAAAAAGTTTAATTTTGCGTTCTGTAATTGACATTATGTTATTTGAATATACTTTTTATAATATCTTTTCTAAAAAATAAAAGATTTGGAAATTAGAAATAAAAAGTTTAATTTTGTATTCTGTAATTGACATTATGTTCTTTGAATATACTTTTTTGTAATATCTTTTCTAAAAAATAAAAGATTTGGAAATTAGAAATAAAAAGTTTAATTTTGTATTCTGTAATTGACATTATGTTATTTGAATATACTTTTTATAATATCTTTTCTAAAAAATAAAAGATTTGGAAATTAGAAATAAAAAGTTTAATTTTGTATTCTGTGATTGACATTATTATACGTTAATTATAAAATTGCCACATTAGCTCAGCTGGTAGAGCAGCTGATTTGTAATCAGCAGGTCGGGAGTTCAAGTCTGTCATGTGGCTCCACTAAAAAGCCCCGTATTTACTATATTTACGGGGCTTTAGCGTTTTAAAAGGTTGTTTTGGTTCGGAAAATTATTTTTCATTTTTATTTATACTTTCCGCTGTAATAGATTATTATTTTTGTATAATTTTTGATTTTAGGTTATTTTAAAAATAAATATCAACGACACAGATAAAAAATATTTCAAACAGAAGTATTTAACTAATTGCATCTATGGTGATGCGTAAAATGGATGCTTTGCGTCTAAAAAGTTTCGGATTAGATAGTTCTCTTAAAAAAGAGGAGCAATAATTTTTCGGACACATCGCTTTCACTCAGAATAACAGAAGTAAAAATCGGCAAGCATTTTCATATTTTTGCGTTTATTTTTTAGAGGTGACTGTTTATAACGAATATTTCATTATTTTAATGTGTATAATATAAATAATTAAAAGAGGATTAAGTATATGAAAGGTATAATTCCAATATGCTTGATGGAAATGGTAATAACAAAATTTGGTGATGATAAACTAGACCATATCCTAAATCAAGCAAATATATACAATAAAAATTATCTGCAATTTCTCCCGATAGAAGATGTTCCTGATACTGATGTGTTGAATATTTTCAATGCTACTGCTGTAGTTCTAAATGTTCCATTAAAACAAGTCGCTGATGAATTTGGTGAATATTTTTGTGTAACATACGCAAAAAAGATATATGCTCCATATTTTGATAACGTAAAAGGCGCAAAAGATTTTCTAATGAAAATGGAAAACATCCATGACAGGGTAACTCGGTCAATGCTTAATGCTAGTCCACCGCATTTTGAATATATTGATAAAGCACCAGACCGTCTCCTAATGAAATATTTTTCTCCAAGAAATCTACAACCTATATGGCTTGGATGCATTAAAGGAGTAGGAATAGCATTTAATGAAAAACTGGCTATAAATGTCATAGATGATAACACAGTAGAGATAGTGTTTTTAGGCAAAATAGAAACTTAATAATTAGAATAGTTTTATACATTACTAAAAACAAAAAGTTGCTTTAAAAAACAAAATGATTATTTAAAAAACAAAATGATTATAAATAATAGTTTAAGCATTGTTAATTCAGTGTTTTTTACTGAATTAACAATGCTTTTTCTATAACCTTGCTATAAGATATTCTAATTATCAGCAAAGATTACGTTACGTTTTTCTATAACTTCGCCGCGGCATATCCATACCTTTACGCCAATAATACCGTATATTGTTAATGCTTCTGCTGTTGCATAATCAATATCGGCGCGGAGTGTATGGAGCGGAGTTCTGCCTTCTTTATAGATTTCTGACCTTGCAATTTCTGCACCTCCCAGACGTCCGGAACACATAATTTTTATTCCTTGTGCGCCTGCTTTCATTGTAGCAGAAATTGCGAATTTCATTGCTCTACGAAAACTTGCTCTACCTTGTAGTTGCATAGCAATATTTTCGGCTACTAACGAAGCATTAAGTTCAGGATATATTATTTCACTAATGTTTATTGAAACATCCTGTTTAGTTAATCTTTTCAATTCTGCTTCGAGTTTTTGCACTTCTGCTCCCGCTTGACCTAATAACAATCCTGGAGTTGATGTGTCAATTGTGACGAACATTCTATCGGCAGTTCTTTCTATTAGTATTCTTGAAATTTTGGCTTTAATATTTCTTGTGCCAATATTTCTTGCTTTGATATACTTTCGAACTTTAAAATCTTCTGCTAACTTTTTTGATAGGTCCTTGGCATCGAACCAATTAGCTTCCCAAGATTTAATTATACCAAGTCGTAATCCTATTGGATGTGTTTTTTGTCCCATTAGTTTGCCTCCTTGTCGTCTGTTCCGACAACTATTGTTAAATGATTACTTCTTTTGCGGACTCTATATGATTTACCTCTATCCGCTGGCTTTCTTCTATAAATAATTGAAGCACCATCTACGGTTGCTTTTTTGATAACAATTTCATCATCTTTTATTCTTATGCCGTCGGCATCTGCTTTTTGGTTCAGATTTGCTATAGCGGAGCGTAGAACCATTTCTGCCTCGTAAGCGGCATGTTTTGGATGAAAATGTAGCATTGTAATTGCTTCAGTTGCTTTTTTACCTCTTATGAGGTCTATCACCAGACGCATTTTGCGCGGCGACATTCTAATTGATTTTTTTAATGCGCGTGCTTCCATTTACTATTTTTTCCCCTTAGCATCTTTTCTGTGACCTGAATGACCTCTATAGATACGAGTCAAAGAAAATTCGCCTAATTTGTGACCCACCATATTTTCTGTAATGAAAACAGGTATAAAATTTTTACCATTATGAATACCAAACGTATGTCCGACAAAATCGGGTAAAATAGTTGATGCCCGCGACCAGGTTTTTATTACCTGTTTCTTTTTGGATATGTTAAGTGCTTCTACTTTTTTCATAAGTTTAACACTAACAAAGGATCCTTTTTTCAGTGAACGTGACATTTATTACCTTTATATTATTAAAATTATTCGTTATTTATTTTTATAAAACACAAAAATACACTTTTTTTCTATAAATAAATAATTAAAAAAAAACAGCATAACCGAAGCCATGCTGTTAAAACCTGACTGTATTTTATTATCAAAATACAATAACAAAACACCTATTACAAAAATACACTTTTTTCTATAAATTAAAAAAACAGCATAACCGAAGCCATGCTGTTAAAGTATTATAAATAATTTATAAATATAAACGTAAACGTTTATACAAAAATAAAAAAAAAACAGCAAAACCGAAGCCCTGCTGTTAAAATCAATAAAAAATTCATTATGATCAATGAATTACAAAAATACACTTTTTTAAATAAATATAAATAAAAAAACAGCAAAACCGAAGCCCTGCTGTTAAAATAGAAAAAATTCATTTTTTTAATAATGAATTACAAAAATACACTTTTTTCTATAAATAAAAAAACAGCAAAACCCTGAAAACACTATTCTGTTATGCTGTTAGATATATTTATTTCCTACTTAATAATTAAATTCGGTTTGTATTAGAATCCTGTTTTCATATTTTTGTTCACAAATTTCATAATCAAACATTCATCTCGTTTACAATTATATTTCAGAAATAATTATTTTCAAAGAACATACCACATAACCGAAGCTATGCTGGCCTGCTTTTATACGGGAGCAAGCCCCCGGAACAAACCGAAACCGACGCATGCTGCACGCTGCACGCGCCACGATGCACGCACCACAAAAATACACTTTTTTCCTATAATAAAAAAACAGCATAACCGAAGCCATGCTGTTAAAGTTAAAGTTAAATTTATAAGAATAAAGCAAAAATAACGTTTTTTTCTTTTAATACGTATTACTTTTTCTTTCCTATTATGTAACCTGCGATGCCTGCGCCTGTGGATATAAGGAAGGTTGTCAGCCAATTTTGTTTATTTTGGATTTTGGTATGTTCTATTGTTATTTGCTGAAACATTATAGAATCTCGGTGCGGCAGGAAATCAAAACTAAATAAATTAGAAGGAAAATCATAACGCAAATTAAACGTATCTCTGTTAATTATCGTATCAAAACTGACAACAAATTCAGGCAATATGTATTTATCCAAAGAACTAATTTCATTAAAAAAACTAATTTCATTTATCAACAGCAGACGATTGCCTGCTGTTGATTCGCTTGATATAGGGTTATTTGTGGTGGTATTATCAATGATAATTTTACCTGTAGCATTTGTTTTTAGTGGTATTGGTGAGTGTGTTGCATCTAAATTACCGATGCTGTAAATGATACGGCTTCTACGCCACGCTCTATATAAATTGTATCTATACTTATAGATGTTGTTATAGAATTTGTAGCAACTTTATTACACATAAAGCAAGTAATTATAAGGCATACAGCCACTCCACATACAAAACATAAAATATATTTACTCATCGTGAAACCCCACTATTCCCTTTACTTTTAACCTTCCTAAAGGATGTAATATATTGCGTCTTTGCAAAAAAACACCTTCTTGTTTTTTACCATTTATCGTTTTGGACGAGTTGAAACCTATAGTTTCAACCCATCCGTTTGGCAAAACATTGTGTATGCGTTCAATATGTCCTTGCCACGATTTTGGTTTTTTCCAAATAATTAAGTCGTGCTTTTGTGCGGAATATTTAGTTTTATTACCTCGCTTTTTGGCATCGTTGTATATATCCAAGCACAATGCTGACTTAATTATTGGAATAGAATCGGTGCTAATATTTTCTCGTTTTGCACCTTCATAGAAGCAATAGTATTGCCCTGCTGCACAATACGGCGTGCCACTTTTAAAACCAAATAGTTTTAGATACTTTACAACATCGCCATCATTTTTATTGCTTTTCTCTAATGTTCCTACCTGCTCTAATGCTACTATATACGAGGTTTCCAATAGCAAATGCGAGCAATATAATTGATACCGATTTTGTGCATTTGCACTATTAAACATCAATATCAGCGTTACAAATAGAACAATTTTAATAATACTTTTTTGTTTCATAGCCCTCCTATATCGTGTAATACACGCCTAATACTAACATCCCCGCCACAAGATGCAAGCCGAGTATGAAGTTGCTAAATGAATTATATAAGTAAATCCGCACCGACTGGAACTTATATAGCAACTGCGAAATAACCCAAATGATAAATAATAGCAGTATTTCTAATAGTATGAAAAAAGAAATCGTTTTAATTTCTGCTATTTCGGAGCAAATACCAACGATTATTAGCACAACGAAGCCAATAATTGCTAATGTTGATATTGCAATAACAACTTTATGTTGTTTAATTTTAGTGAGTAAGTTTTGCATAATTTTATTTATAATTGAAAAATATTTTCATTCAAAAAACAGATGCAAAAATAAATCTATTAGATACTCAACACAAGGAAATAAAATGTAAATGAAATATAAACGGTGTGTAAATTATATAAAAAAACAGCATAACCGAAGCTATGCTGTTGACAGCATAAAGAGGAGACTCTAAATGTTTTCAAAAAAAACATTAAGTCACCACAAAAATACGTTTTTTTCTATAAATAAAAAAAACAGCAAAACCGAAGCCCTGCTGTTAAAAATAACAATTTTTTTTTCTTATGAATTACAAAAATACGTTTTTTTCTATAAATAAAAAAAACAGCAAAACCGAAGCCCTGCTGTTAAAAATAATAAGATTTATTTTATTAAAAAAACTTGTAACACAAAAATACACTTTTTTCTATAAATTAAAAAAACAGCAAAACCGAAGCCCTGCTGTTAAAATCAATAAAAAAAAATTCATTATGATTTTAATGAATTACAAAAATACACTTTTTTCTATAAATAAAAAAAAACAGCAAAACCGAAGCCCTGCTGTTAAAACAAATCAAGTTGTTTTGTTCAAACTATTACAAAAATACACTTTTTTTTCTGTAAATAAAAAAACAGCAAAACCGAAGCCCTGCTGTTAAATAAAAAACCGAGGTAATTATTTATTATTTGTCTAATACAAAAATAATGTTTTTTTGATAAAACATTAAAGAACTTATAAAAATGTCATACTGAATTTGTTTCAAATTAACATTAAATCACATTGCTTACTATTAACAACAAATACAATATTCAACATATCTAATTAAAAAATGAAAAATAAAAATGAAAACTTATTTCTAATGAAATCAATAACTTATAAAATATTTTATTATGAAATACTTTTTTGGCAAAGTTTTTAACATTTAATAAAATAACACAATAACCGATAATAATAAATAACTATAAAATTAAAATATATTATGAAAGAATTAGAATTACAGACACAAATTGATTTAGTAAAATTAAGATTTTTTTGTAGGAATATACTCAAAAATCTTATTTTTATTGCTATTATTATAGGTTTGATAATAGTTTGTTCTTTTAATTTACATTCACAACAAAGTGGTGGCGGTTATGGTGCAAGTTGGTTAAAAAGAGATTTTTCAGCACGAACATTAGGTTTAGCAGGCACATTTACAGCAATAGCCGATGATCCTAATGCGATATATTACAATCCTGCGGGATTAAGTGATTTAAGCAATGACCCGAGTTTCTTTTCATCTGTTGGATTACTTGGATTAGGAAGAACAAATTCTACTTTTGCTTGGGGGCAAGCAATAATGGATAATAGATTGGGATTTGGAATAGCATTAAATAATTTGCATACAGGAAGTTTTACAGCAAGAGATATAATGGGACATCCAATAGGTGAATATGCAAATTATCAATACGCAATAGCGGCTTCTACGTCTTATAAAATTGCTTATTCTAGTTTTGGAATAACTGCAAAATATTTAGTAGAGAATTTAGAAGGTTCGGAAACAATAGCAACGGGCTATAGCGTAGATTTTGGAGCATTATTTAATATATTTGATATTTTGAAAATAGGTGTTCAGGTGCAAAACGCATCAGGTTTTTTGTTTTGGAACACAGCATATAGCGATATGATGAATCTCCCTTGGGTATTAAAAATAGGTGTTTCATATAGCACATATACATCGGTGGGTAGTTCTGATGATATATCAACAGCCGACCCTACCCGAAGAGAATATTACGACTATTATGATAACATTCTTAGATTAGGATTAGATTTTACATATAGCCAATATTCAGTAGCACCACAGGTTTTACTTGGAGCAGAATATGAAGCTCATCAGTATTTAACTTTCAGAGGCGGAATAGGAATATATGGAGACGTTTGGGGGAAACCTAAATTATTTCCAATGAATGTTTGGGGAGCAGGACTTTCAATATACCCCGACATAGATGTAATAAATGATGTTGTTCCATTTAGTTATTCTATAGATTACACAATATCCCGCGAATTAATCAACCAATCAGGCATCAACCATTCAATAGGCATCAACATAAAGTTTTAGATGAATATATACAAATAAAAACCTTATTTTTGTAATATTAAATGTATTAATTAAAAAACTATATGGCAACATTAGGAAATGTAAAAGAAGTATTGGATTCATTAGAGTTTTCAACTATAAATGAGTTGATTGATGAAATATTCAATAAATTAGAAATATCCGTAGCAGTATTTGATTCGGATTTATTATTGCAAGGGCTGTGTATGACAGCAAAGCGTTGCAAATGCTATTATATGTTATTGCACGGAAAAGAAAATCAGTGCAGTATATTTGATACTGAGTTTTCTAAATCAGTATTAGCAAATAGAGAAGTAGATATGTTTTGCGATTACGCTTGCAGGTTGACAATGCGTGAAGTAGATATATGTGGCGAAATGCACAGAGTAATACTATTTCAGTATAATTTGGATGATGACGATTTGAAGTTTAATCCAAACAATGATTCTAAATTTGTTCCGCTATATAAGGGAACAGATATGAGTGCTGTAGATTACTTTTGGAAGCCAAATGTAATAAGCAGAGAAGAACGTGACACAATATTTGATTTTGTAGTAGATGCTATAACAAAAATAAAATCGTTCTATTAAACACATAAAGGCAACATTTAAAAACGCTGTTATGCCAAACTTGTTTAGGCATACTTTAATTTTGTTAATTAAGAGCAAAATGTTGTTAAATACGAGTAAAATTAACACGGGGGTTTGCCCCCGTGTTTTTTTAACCATCTGACAAGTTCAGCAGGACAGAAAAGTATAGTTATTCCAACTGATAAATGTATTTGCCGTCTAAAAACATTTGCTCTAATTGACGCTGTTGTGAATGAGAAAGAGAGATAGTTTTTATGTGTTTGCAATGTAAAGATGCAAACTCTTTTCCATAATTGCCATTGATTGCAATACAACTAATTCTTTTGTCCTGAAAGAACTTTTTTAATCCTTCATCATTATAATACTTTTGTCGGTCTTTAATATTCGGTCTTCTATCTGCTATCCACACAAAACTTGAGTCATCCGATAAAGGTATATTTAAAAGACAATACTTATCTTTTGTATAAAGTTTTATCTCATTTGTGCTTTTATTATCAAAAATAAAAAAACTTGAAGCAACTATAAATACTGCAATACAGAACCTAAAAATAAATTGTTTATTATTATTTGATACGCATATATAAATAAAACAAAGCGAAATTATAGTAGCAATTATGAATAAATACAGGTGATATGAAATCGCACTATATTTGGAATCTGCCGCTATATACGTAATCTGAAAACATAATTTTGTTAATAATTCCACGATATAACCATATACTAAACCGAGAGGAAAATATATAAAAGATGTTATTATTGATATAACTGCAAATACTAAACATAGCGAAAATAAAGGAATAACTAAAAGATTTGTTAGTGGCGAAATTATAGAAAACATATTAAAATAGTATGCAATTAACGGATTGATAACTATTGATGCAGATAAAGTAATTGATATTGAATATACTATATAATTTGCTAATTTATGTTTGAATAATGCTAATAATTTCTCTTTAATTATGTCACTAAATAAGAATATTCCTAAAACAGAAATTAGCGATAATTGGAATCCTACTGAATATAATAAAGATGGGTTAATTACAATTACTAATAATAGTATTATTGATGCTACATTTAGCATATTTGTTTCTTTATTTATTGTCCGACCAAACATAAATAATATAGCCATTGAACCTGCTCTAATAGTGGCTGGTTGCCATCCCGTAATAAATACAAATAAACATACAAATATAGAAAATATAACGAACTTTAGCCATACATTAGGAGTAAATAAAGATAAAATAAATAAAATTATTGCTGATATAATTCCTATATGAAATCCACTTATTGCTAATATATGTGCTATTCCTGCAAGAGCAAATCTATTTTTATCTTCATAACTTAATCCTGTTTTATCGCCGAGTGTAATTGCTTTAATAAAAGATGCAGTTTGCGTAGTAAATACACTATCTATACGCTTTGACAGATTATTATAGCATAAATTAACAACTTTTTGCATCAAATTAGCATTTTCACTCTTATATACTTTATCGCTATGAGTATAACCAATCCAATTAGTTCCTATGCTTTTATTATAAGTAACCTCATCAAAATCATATTTAAATACACTTTCTTTTGGAGGTCTAATATGTGCATCAATAATAACTTTATCGCCAATTTCTATATCAATATCCTTATTTATAGTTCCTTCAATAGTTAATAAAATTGCAGTATTATAAGTAGTTGGTAGTGTTTTAGAACTAAAATTTCCCTCAACAATTATTCTTTGTTTATCACTTTCTTTTTTAAGAATAGATTTAACTTTTCCATTGATTATAGCGGGCTGACTCGCAAAAGAATAGTTAATAGTAGTTGTCGGATTGTTATTAGAATTAGCAAATAAGATAAAACCTAAAGCAACAGAAAGCAAGTAAAATCCTATATTTTTATATTTTATTATTCCGATAGTTCCGCCAATAATAAGAAATCCAATACCTATCCATAACGCATAATTATTAGCAATTTCAAGGTTAGCACAGATAAAAAACGTTATGAACACTCCTATAACAAGTTTAAAACAATTTGCTGTTTTTAGATTTATTTTACTATGAATATTTACTATTTCCTTAATTTATGCAAAAATACATAATAAGATGCAAAAAGTCGTTACGGAGATAGCAAATATAGAAACAAGCAGTGTATAACGTTTTTATAGGTGGCTATCGTTTGTCAATTTTCTATGTAGTGTGCGCCTCGGCAAATACGCGAGGATATGGCAGCATTTGTGATAGCAATTGCAGATTTTATGCCGTTTCTTAATTCTAAAATCTCAGGTGATAATTTTGCTCGTTTATAAAATTTTTCTGTTTCCATCTGCAAATCGCGGAGCATCTTTATTGCTCTTTGCAAACGAATACTACTTCTAAATAGACCAACATAGTTCCACATTGTATTTTTTATAGAACTCCAATCTTGGAATATAAGAACGCTATCGGGTGTTTCATTTTCGTCTACCCAATCGTAAATAGGTGGAAAATAATTTTCATTTTCTTTAGAAATAGAAGCATCTTTACCTGCTGTATAGCCCCAAACTAATGCTTCAAGCAACGATGTAGAAGCAAGTCGGTTAGCACCATGAACACCCGTGCAAGATATTTCGCCAACAGCATAAAGACGCTGAAATGATGTCCTGCCATTAAGATTAACACCAACACCACCACAAAAATAATGTGCAGCAGGAATAACAGGAATAGGTTCTTGCGTTATATCTATACCAGTATCAAAACAATATTTAAATATTTCGGGGAATCTATTTTTTAACCATTCGTTGTTTTTATGTGTTATATCCAAATACACACAAGTAGCATTTGTTTCAAATAAAATTGTTTGGATACTGCGAGCAACGACATCTCTTGGAGCAAGATTCCCTTGCGGATGAAAACGATTCATAAACTCCTTTCCATTTTTATCTATTAATATAGCACCTTCGCCTCGCATAGATTCAGATATTAAAAAGCGTGTTCCTGTGTGATGTTCACTATAAAATGCGGTAGGATGAAATTGAATATATTCTAAATTAAAACATCTAACTCCTGCCCTACTTGCTAATGCTAAGCCGTCACCTGTTGCTTCTATTGGGTTAGTTGTATGTAAATATAGTTGCCCTACTCCACCTGTTGCAACAATTGTTTTGCCTGCAAAAATAGGAAACGTGCTGCCATTTAAAATATCAAAAACAATAGCACCAAAGCAAGCAGGATGTTTGTAAATATCAACAGAGTTTTTAGAATGATGCGACAAAGTTAGCAAATCAACAGCGAAATGATTAGTTAGAATAGTTATATTTGGGTGTGTTGTTAATGTTTTTAGAACTGCTTCTTGTATATATTTTCCTGTTAAATCCTTGCAATGTATAATCCTTCTTAATGAGTGTGCGCCTTCTGCTGTTAAATCAAATTCATTATAGTTTTTATCAAAATCAATCTTAAATCTATCAATCAATAAATCTTTTACTAATTTAGGACCAAGTGTAGCAAGTTGTTCTACGGCAGGGTTCCAGCAATGTCCTGCACCAGCAATAGTAATATCTTCTATAAGTTTCTCGGGAGTATCGCTTATTCCTTTGTAAATAATACCACCTTGTGCGGCGGCTGTGCTACCACTTAATATAGTATTGGTTTTAGTTATTATTGTTATTTTT
The DNA here is from genome assembly GCA_009777815.1 of Bacteroidota bacterium. Classification (GTDB taxonomy): domain Bacteria; phylum Bacteroidota; class Ignavibacteria; order Kapaibacteriales; family UBA2268; genus WRLB01. Next base: position 1,410 of record WRLB01000009.1, on the reverse strand, counting down.
TTACCTGCATCGGCAGAAGTAATAGCAGCAATACATCCTGCTAACCCTGTCCCTATAACTAATATATCTGTTTTTAACATATAATAAAACAAAAAAACATTTTAAAATAATAAAAATAATAATAAATAGTGACATATGCATTCTGAACTTGTTTCAGTATGACAAAAGAACCACCCCGCTTGCTAAAGCAAGCACCCCTCCACGGGAGGGGAACAGTTCCCCTCCTGTGGAGGGGTGGCTTCGCATAGCGAAGTCGGGGTGGTCTATTTAACACGGGGATTCCTCCTCGTGTTTGCTTTTCTCATTTATTTTTCTTATTTTTGCAATTATTAAAACGATTTCTATAATAATATAAGATATACAAATGATTGATTCGACTCTTTTTTACGCTGACGCACAAACAACTATTACTTCCTTCGCTCAAAATGGAGAAACTAAAACTGCTGCCGATTGCCTTATTAACGGCGGACCAATGACAGGTGCGTCAATTTCGGGCGATATAATAATTGCTGACGGATTAGATATACCTGATTTTGCTTTTAGTAGAAATACTAAAATAACATCAGTGACAGCCGCTGGTGATATAGGATGTATAGTAATGGGGGCATTTAGAGAGAGTTCAGCAATATTTACTTTTAATGATGTAAGATTTATAGGTGAGCATGCATTTTGTAAGTGTTCAGAAATATTTACATTTAATAATGTAAGATTTATAGGTGCGTTTGCATTTAGAGAGAGTTCGGGTGATATTACATTTAATAATGTAACACTTATAGGTAAGGGTGCATTTTATGAGAGTTCAGGTGATATTACATTTAATAATGTAGGAACTATAGATGAGGGAACATTTGCTCATAGTTCGGGTGATATTACCTTTAATAATGTAGGAACTATAGATGAGGGGACATTTTATAAGAGTACAAGCAAAATTACCTTTAATGATGTAGAAACTATAGAGAAGAGTACATTTTATGAGAGTTCAGGTGATATTACCTTTAATAATGTAAGATTTATAGGTGCGTTTGCATTTAGAGAGAGTTTGGGTGATATTACCTTTAATAATGTAGGAACTATAGATGAGGGTGCATTTTATGAGAGTTCAGGTGATATTACCTTTAATGATGTAGAAACTATAGATGAGGGTGCATTTAATGAGAGTTCAGGTGATATTACCTTTAATGATGTAGAAACTATAGGTGCGCATGCATTTGTGGAGAGTTCAGGTGATATTACCTTTAATAATGTAGGAACTATAGATGAGTGTGCATTTGTGGAGAGTTCAGGTGATATTACCTTTAATAATGTAGGAACTATAGATGAGTGTGCATTTTATAAGAGTACAGGCAAAATTACCTTTAATGATGTAGAAACTATAGGTAAGTATGCATTTAGAGAGAGTTCAAGTGATAT
>WRLB01000008.1 GCA_009777815.1 Bacteroidota bacterium | reverse complement strand
CATAACAGATATGTTAAAAGTATGGAAGAAAGGATTAACGATTTTGAAAAATGGAGCAATAATATTGATAAAGAAAAAATCAAAAATATATGCAATCTTATTGTAAATCTTTAAAAGAGATTATATATTAACCTGCCTTTTTTAACATTAATGTTATTAATGCGTGTTATTTTTCGGACTTCAAAAACCGCTGTTAATGTTTTGTCTTCCACCAAATTAAAAGTAAATTCCGCACTTTTGGATACTTCAACGCCGCCTTGCATCCAATGTGAAAACTTATACCCTTCTTCAGGAGTTGCCGTTATTGTTACGCTTGAGCCACAAGCAAAAGTGCCACCACCACTCACTGTTCCCATATTTTCATTATCGCTCGCAACCGTCAAAGCAAATGTTTCTTGGTTTTCCACTGCACCGAAGGTTACATTTCCTGTGTTTGAGCGTGAATTTCCTGCTTGGTCTTTGGCAAGATGCAACAACACAAAATCAGCCGTAACTCCTGTGGCGGTTTGTATTGTATTCGTCAATGCTTTTGTGGTTATACATTGTGGCGACACGAATTTGCCGTTTGTTAGTGCTGGAGGCACACTTCCAAATACTGTTTCAAGTGTTCTACTGTTATCGGGTAAAGTGCTTTGCACTAAGCATTGCACTAAATTACTTCCCGTCAAATTAGAAGAATTAACTACAACTTGGTTGTCCGCAGTCGCAGTTCCGCCGGCTGTATTACCAACAAATATGCTATTATATGCAATTATACCACAAGGGGGCAAGCCCCCTTGTTAAAAAGACAATTGTTTAACACGGGGGCTTGCCCCCGTGATGAATATGCAATATATTTAACAATTATGGGATGCTGAAACAAGTTCAGCATTCCATTTTAGAAATTATTTTATTCTATCTACTTATACCTTTCATATTTGAACAAACTACCATCTTTTTCATAATATTTTTGGGTAGTTTCTTTTGCATATTCTATCCATTTTTCGCCATATTTTGCCCTATAGCTTGAAACGGTAAACATAATTAAAACATCACTTTTTTCTATCAATTTAGTATCAGTTTCCTCTGTATTACCCGGCATTATATCAAAATAATATTCTGCAACTGTATACATATCTATAATTTCTTTATAATTATCATCCCAACCCAGTAAAATAGGGGCATCTGCAATTAGTATTAACCTGTTGTTGTTTCTTATTACATATATTCCTTCATAAGTATTGTTACTACTACCCAATGTAGTTAAGACAAAAGAACCATCTTCTCTAAAAATATATTCATAAAAAGTACGAGTATTAGAGCCATCACTCCATCCAATATTTTGTTCTTGCTGCCACTTTCCTACTAATTTATTTTTGGCACTACTTGGTGGAGTAGGTAACCCCGTATTCCATTCACGACTAACTGTTGAATGTTGTACTTTCTGTTTAATTTTATTATCCTGCGAAAACAACACTATATTTATAGAAGCAACTAAAATTATGCTTATTATTGCAAATTGCAGTCGTTGTAGTCCAATTTTGTTCTCACAGATTTTGGATTTCTGCTTATTATACTTATTATAATGTGAATGAGTTGCTGAATCGCAGTCAACAATATGAAAATTATTAGCGGTTACTACACGCCTTGTAGTAGAAATACCCCCCCCGTGTAGCAGTTTCTACTACATTGCTTGTAGTAATAGCACTACAAGTGTCGGCATAGGAGGAGGTGTTTTTTGTCAGGTCTTTTTTGCCTGAAAATGAATTAAAATGTTCGTTATACATTTTATTTGCCTTTATATTATTATAAAAAAATCAATGTTATAGAATACAAAAATAATAAATTTTTTCTAATATATTCTAATTCCTTCTGTAAAGTATTCTACATTTTCGGTGGTTACTTTGATTACAGCGATGCCCTTCTCTTTTGCTTCTTTCTCTGCTTCGGCATCAAAAAAAATGCCACCTACTCCCAAAATTATATTATAATTTTCATATTCTTTAAAAAGTTTTCTAAAGTTTTCTAATTGCGTTGTTATAAGTTTTAATATATCTTTTTTCCGGACTTGGTATTTTGTTTCTATTATTCCAATGGTATCGCCATTCGTTAGAACTATATCATATTCGCCTTCTAAATTAAGAATTTTTATTTTTTTATGTTTATTTCTTTCAATATCATAAAACTCTATTCCAGCGAATTTCATATCTCTTTCTAATGAATTATATATCATTTGCTCTGCCATTTTGCCATTACCTTCGGCTATTCCACCGATATTGCGAGTAAGTTCTTTTATTTTCTTGTCGGTCTCGGCAGACCTTTTATCTGCAGCTGCAGACATCTCTTTAATTTGTTTATCGGTTTCGGCGGACCTTCTATCTGCTTCAGCAGAATTTTTTTTCATTTGCTCGCGAAGTTCATTTGCTTCTTTTTTTGATTCTGCGAACATTTGCAATATTATTTCTGGTGTGTATTTGATTTCTTCCATAATTTATTTTTATTTTTACAAAAATAACTTTTTTTAATGAAATAAAACAAAATTTTAATTTTTTAGATTTTTTTATTATGCTGAAATAAATTCAGCAAGACAGCATTTTAGAAGTTCCCTTTTGTCTAAAAATAGATTTGTGAATATTATTAGCAATAAATATAATATTTAACAAATTTAATCAAAATTGAAAATTAAAACTATTACCTATAAATAAAGAACTTATACTAAATGTTTTTGCAAAAGAGTTTTTTGGCAAAGTTTTTATATAAAATAAAGAACTAAAAAATAGTAGTAAAATAATGAATGTGTTAGAACAGGCAAAAACTTTAGCCAATAAGTTAAGTAAGAATCAAAAATGGATACTCGGAACTCTAATATCAGTAGTTCTTATTGGGGTTGTAGCACTAATAGTTGCTATTTATGACCCGCCTGAGCAGACCGTATTATATAATAATTTAGAGTATAAAGATGCTTCGAACGTTATTGGTTATTTGAAGTCACAAAAGATTGCTTATGAAACAAAAAATAATCCATTAGATAATACTACGACAATCCTTGTTCCACAAAGCAGAGTAGAAGAAATAAGAATGGCAGTCGCTACGCAAGATTTAATACAGGAAAGCACTGTCGGTTATGAATTATTTGATAAGACTAATCTCGGCACAAGCGAATATGTGCAGCAACTTAACTATCGGCGTGCTTTAGAAGGTGAATTGCAAAGGACAATTAAAACAAATCCCGAAGTTCGTGATGTAAAAGTTCGTTTGGTAATTCCAAAAGATAAATTATTTAAACAAGACCAAAAGCCACCTACTGCGGCTATAACATTAAAATTAAAGAGTGGGCATTCGTTAAGTAGAATTAGTGTAGAAGGCATTCAAAATTCAGTAGCGATGAGTGTAGAAGGTATGTCGCCGAGTAATGTCGTTGTGACAGATAATTATGGTAGGATATTGTCACAAGATATACCTGACCATAATTCACTTGCAGGGCTTTCTTCAACACATCAAAAAACACAAAAACAATTTGAAGATTATTTAGGGAATAAAGTTCAAGAGTTACTTGATCCAGTATTTGGTTTAGGCAATTCTAAAATAGCACTAAATACTGACATAGATTTTGACCAATTAGAAGTAAAGATAAAGGACTGGGACCCTGATAGGCAAGTAGAACGAAGCGAGCAAACATCAACAGATGATTTAACTGATTTAGACACATCATTTGTTCCCGGAACAGATATGAAGCATCTAAAATCTAATGAGATTAAGAACTACGAAATATCAAGTGCAGATAGCCATTTCGTAAAAGGCATCGGGGCAGTTAAACGATTAACAATAACCGCAATAGTAAATGAAAAAATAGAAATACAAAAAACGCCGACTGGTTTAGATACAGTTGTATCTATTCCAAGAAGCGATGAAGAACTACAAAGAATAGAAAATTCAATAAAAAATGCTGTCGGCTATAAAGAAGAAAGAGGCGACCAAGTAAATGTTTTATGCGTTCCTTTCGTTGAGATATTAGCAGATAAAATAACAGAAGTCAACGAATATAACAGACAAAATAGCATCCAATGGTATGAAAAAGAAGAATACCAAAGATTAATATTATTATTGCTAACTTTACTAATTACCGCTATAGTAATGTTCAAAATCATTCACGCTAAATTTGCAAGAGATAAAATGCGAATTGCAATGGGATTGCCTGCTAAACTCGATAAACCAATATTAGAAAAATTTGATAAAGAATTATTAGAATTCCCACAAGAAATGGAGCCAGAAGACGAAGATGACGAAGACCATTATGAAGAAGAAGTTTTAGAAGAATTAATAGAAGAAAAAGAAGAAGAGCCACTAATGTTGGAAGATGACATAACGCAAGAAATAATGGATGATATATACGAAGATATTGACGAAATTGGTATAGACGATGAAAATATGGCAATGTATTTGCCTGACGAACTTGGTGCTGACCAGATGTTTCTTGAAAGCGATTTATTAAATGAAAATGATCTTTTAGGGTTAGCAATAGACGATGAAGATGTCCTTATACCCGAACAAATGTCCGAAGAGATTAGTTTATTGGACAGAGCAAGGTCAGCATTATCATCATTAGAACAGCCCGTTCAAGAAGATGTAATAAATGAAGAGGAACTTATTAAAATGGAACTACGTGATAAAGTTATGGCATTCATTTTAGGTTCACCCGACATTGCTCTCAAATTGTTCAAAGTATTCTACAACCAAGATAACATAGAGTAAAGTGCGTATATTAGATAGGTATCAAGGAGATGCCGAAACAAGCACGGCATCACAGGACAAAAAAACTGTTATGCTGAACTTGTTTCAGCATCTTCTTATTATATTATAGGATGTCGAAACGAGTTAGGCAAGGCATTTTTGCACCTTAATCTTTTATATAAAAAAAATAGAATTTTATTCAAATTAATTTATATAAAAATGGCTGAATTAGTAAAAAAAACGGCAGAAAATAAGACCGAAAAAACAAAAAAGGAACTAATGAAAATAACAATGTTCCTGCAATTCAATAAGTATCTTATGTGCAAATACAGAACGGCACACGCTATTATTAAGCATATATTTAATAGTAACCAATATTTGGATTAATAATTAGTATTTCCTGTGATAGCGGCATTAAGTTGTTTGAAGTATTTGCTCATTGATTGCGAAACAAATTGAAACCTCACTTGTGTTTGAGCGACTTCAGCCATTTCTTTATCAATGTTTATATCATTTTCACCTGACATAACTGCCTCAGGAACAGGAATTTTCCTGTCTATAAGTTCACCGTTTGGGTCCGGCTTAGGACCAACAGGAATATGTTTTTCATTTGTTTTAGTGCCTGTGAGAGCCATCTGATTCTGAAATAAACTTTCAAATTCTACTTTTTGTGGCTTATAACCGACAGTATTAACATTAGCAATATTCTTTGCAGCAGTTGTCATTCTTAATGAATAGGTATCTAATGCTTTATTCATAAGAGGCACCCGTCCCTTAAACAAAAAATCTTCTATTTTCATATAATTTCATAAACTATAACGTTGTATAATAGTCAAAAAATATGCCAAACTTATATTAGAAAAAATAATTATTCCCGTAATATAGATTAACCCTTATATAAAAAAAGCCATTTCAATAATGAAATGGCATAATACTATTGCACCATTTAATAATAAATACCAAATGATAATATTATTATCGGATAAAAATAGAAATTATTAAGTATATATGCTTCTAAAAAAGTCATAATGATTTTATGGATATTTTCTGTATAATAATTACTAAAAAAGTGTTATTTTTGTAAAAAATAAATTATATTTTAATATGATTCATATTTGCCGTATATCTTTATTATGCTTATTGTTTGTAGTATTAAATAGTGAAAGTATTTTATGTTATAATGTAGATGACACTTCTAAATCTTTGTCGTCTTCAGATAATAATCAGCAATATGCACCTGAACAAGATTCTAATTTTTTCCGTGACTCTAAACTAAATTTTGGTTTCTTATATTGGTTAAAGAAAAGTATATTAACAACTGATTATGAATGGCAAATATATAAAAAAGAGTTTCTAAATACTCCTTCTAACAACCTTCAGGAATCTTTTGCAAGAATGCCTTCAAATATTTTTGCCCCCGACCCTGTAGAAATTGTCCAACGACAAATTGCTAAACAAGACGCACTTTCTATTCCAACTATACGTTTTTATAAAGGTGGAACAGGTATCAATCTTGATATGCGTGATATTGGATTGTTTTTAGGGTTAGTTGAAGACACATCACCCAAAATAACTTATACATTGAAATATAATTGCGATATAGAAATTGTTATATATTCAATTAGTGCAAAAATTATTGCTACTATTTTCTCAGGCACGCAAAAACCAGGTAATTATACCACATATTGGAACGGCAAAGACGAATACGGGAAACAAGTGCCACCAGGCGACTATATAGCGGAAGTGCGTATAGGTTCAGAAAGATTTATTATGAAACGAATTGTAATAGGCGGATATTAATTTTAATTTTCAAACTTCATAAAAAATGCACCTATTTTATAACGACTTTCCTAACTGCTAATTTTCCATCAATAATAAATTTAATAAAATATGTGCCACTTGGAATTTTTGCATCTACGTTGTAAATTTGTTTATCGGGTGGCATAACTCCATCAAAAATATCTAAAACAGTGCTTCCCGCCAAATCTATTAAAGAAATTGAGACGTTTTGTTCTTCGGGATTATTAAAGATTATATTAAAGTCATTTTCAGCAGGATTAGGAACAATGCTAATATCGTAAATATCGTTTTCTACTATTCCAGTAGTATCCATAAAATTAGCAATAACTGTTCTATCGTTAATGATTAGAACATCTATTCCAGATGCTGTGCTAATAATATTGTTTTTATTATCTGTCCAATTTATAAAACCATATATATCAGGATTTTCGCTTATTGCTTCTAACTTTAACTCTTCTGAACAGTTATATAATCCCGTAGTTGCACCTATTATGTAACCCATATATGTCGGATTTGAATAAATAGTAACAGCAAACTCTTTTAATGAAAACACTGCTGTAAGCGTTACATTAGTAGTTATATTAAAAGTATATTCGGGCTGTGTTGATACTATTTTGCCTGTAGCATCTTCCCAATGCCTGAAATAATAGCAAAAATCTGTAGTTGTGGCATTTATATTTACCTTCCCATTATATAAATACTTTGCTGCACCTGATACTTTGCCGATATGTGAAGGTAATGTTTTTAATTGCAAGGTGTAGTCTACTATTGAAAACACTGCAACTAAAACCATATTCCTTAATACTAATAGTTTATATTCTGCTTGTGTTGATATTACATTACCTTCTTTATCTTCCCAATGGCTGAAGTAGTAGTTAGGGGTTGTAGTTGTTGCCCTTATAGTTGCATTATCGCCATAATCATATGTGCCTGCACCTGTTACATTACCTATATGTGAAGGTGATGTTTGAAGTTGCAAATTATATGAAGGAGGATCACCAGGCACTCCTATTTCCACGGCTCCATAAGTTACAGGAGGATTATTAGGTCGCCATAATCCTCTTTGGTCAGTGTTTAGCATATTTAATATTTCATCAGCTTTGATACCTGCACCTGCGGGAGTTACAATATTGATTGATGCTAATTTTTGTGCTGTAAGAGCATAATTTTGTGGCATAATATAACCTTGTGGTAGCAATTGGTTATTACCAAAAACCAAAAAACGAGTTACTCCATTTTGTCCTTCTATTAAATTGTTTCCTGTGCCGCTAATTCCATTTGATATTTGATATGGAGTGTTTCCTGTGTATATACAATTAAAACTATATAGATTCTCTTTATTACTTACTATTCCTCCTCCAGAATTGCCATCTATTGTGCAGTGATATAAATATATCCTTGCTGAACCTCCTCCCATTGCTCCACCACCAGTAGACACATTTTTGCTAAATGTACAATTAATTGCAACTAAAGTGCCAGAAGCTGTATGAATTGCACCACCAGTAGGAGCAGTATTATTAGAAAAAGAACAATTATTAGCAATAATTATTCCACCGCCATGCAAACATAAAGCCCCTCCAATATTAGAACGATTGTTTATAAAATCACAATTATTAGCCCTAAAAGTGCCGTTACTTACCTCTATTGCTCCTGCATTAGAACCATGACTTGCACCTGCTATAATTAAATTATTTATAGTAAAATTAGAAGTGCTATTAAATATTCTGCCACTACCTGCATTTATTCTAACTTTGTTCACTGTTCCACCATTTATAGTAAGGGTTTTATTGATATTTATATGGGAACCAGTAAGATTAACTACCGATACAGAAAAATTAATAATACTACCGTTAGTAGCATTTGCAACTGTTTGCCTTAGCGAACCAGCACCATTATCGTTTGAACTTGTAACAGTATAAGTTGTTTGTGCTGTAGCAGTTATAGAAAATATAGCAAACACTATCGCTATAAGGATTGTAGTTTTTAAATTAAATTTCCATATTGATTTTACTGCCAACTTTGAATGAGTAAATACATTTTGCATTATTTTTCTAAATTATAAATTTTATAAAATTATATTCTATGTTAAAAATACTAAAAATTTATTAAACTTTATACAATATCAATCAAACAAAATTGTATACAATCTTATGCCAAAATGCAGTCATTCCGAACTTGTTTCGGAATCTCCTTGCTAAATCAGGAGATGCTGAAACGAGTTCAGTATGACACCATTTTAGTTACTTATCATCCCGTATTTATTTCTGCATTATATACGTTGTTTATTTAATTTATAAAAAATTGTTATATTTGTAAATGTAAAGTTGTGATTGTGTGAAAAATATTACACACTTCGCAAATTAAATTGATAATTATTTTGTTAAACTATAAGGATTGTGCTTATGTTAAAAAGAGCATCCAAACTTTTTCTATCAGTTATAATTGTTACAATTTTTGTTTTTCTTGCCGATTCAACAGAATCAATTGCTAATAAAAAGAAAAAATCAGCAAAAAAACCAAAAATTAGTTACGCAAAACAAGTCCAAAATAAAAAAACTGAAAGAATACAAAAATTATATGAATATTTCCCTATATACGAACAATGGGAACTATCAGAAATCTATCCGTATAATGATTTTCAATTCCTTAATAACTTTGATACAGGTTCTATTTTTGAGGATTTTAACAAACGGAAATTATTGCTTGCACGGGTTAATGATTGGCTGGGAGTTAGATATAAACTTCCAGGAAGAAGCAGAAATGGAGTAGATTGCTCTAATTTTGTATCTTTAATATTAGGCGAAGCATTAGGTATGCAAATACCTGCAGGTGCTGCTACTCAAGCCACTATCTTTCCTAAAATAGAAAAAATGGAAGACCTACAATTTGGGGATTTAGTATTTTTTAGTGGAAGAAGAATTAAAGCCAAAAGGATTGGACACGTTGGCATTTACATCGGGAATGGATTATTTGCACACTCGCAAACAAGTAGTGGCGTAACATATACATTACTTTCTGATGGATATTACACCGCAAGATATAGGTTCGGCGGAAGAATACCAAGAGTAGAACTTGCATTTTTGCAAACTAATTTATACAGCAGGTATTCCCTAACGGACTGGTATGTAAATAAGTATTTGTAAGATTTAAAAAGTCATCCTGAACTTGTTTCGGCATCTCCTTACATTAAAATAAGGGGATGCTGAAATAAGTTCGGAATAACGTGTAAAACAAAATTGGCAGAACAGGATATGTTGTTTCAAAATAATTTGTTTATATTTGCAATAAATGAAACAAAAAAAAATATATGTATGTAATAATTGTGGCTTCGAATCGCCAAGATGGATAGGAAAGTGTCCGCAATGCAACGAATGGAATTCATTTATAGAAGATATAAGCATCTCTAAAAAACAAGCAGTTTCAACAAAAAAAATATCAAATAATATCATATTACTAAAAGATATTTCAACCGAACAAGAATATAGAATTAAAACAGAAATTTCTGAATTAGATAGAGTGCTTGGAGGAGGCATTATACCCGGCTCGTTGGTATTAGTAGGCGGTGACCCTGGCATAGGAAAATCTACTTTAATGTTGCAACTTTGTTCAAATATACAAAAGTGCAATCCATTTTATATAACAGGCGAAGAGTCATTGCAGCAAATAAAATATCGTTCGCAAAGATTGTCTAATGTTAATGAAAATCTACTACTATTGGCTGAAACTAATGTAGAAGCAATAGATAGTGCAATAAAAAATACTAATTCTAATGTTATAATTATTGATTCTATACAATCAGTTTATTCGGATAGAGTTGAATCTACCCCCGGCAGTATAAATCAAGTTCGCGAAAGTGCAATGATGTTTATGCAAACAGCAAAAAAAACAGGCAAATCAATTTTTCTTATCGGGCATATCAATAAAGAAGGTTCTCTTGCTGGACCTAAAATATTGGAACATCTTGTAGATACTGTAATTCAATTTGAAGGTGAAAAACAATATTCTTATCGGATACTTCGTTGCTTAAAAAATAGATTCGGCTCTACTAATGAAATTGGTGTATTTGAAATGACTGATAAGGGACTAAATGAAGTGTTAAATCCGTCTGAAGTTTTTTTGTCAGGTATGAATAAAGATGAATCAGGCGTTGCTATTGTTGCTACGATGGAAGGCGAAAGACCAATTTTGTTAGAAGTCCAAGCACTCGTCACTCCTACTAATTATGGTATTCCACAACGTTCTGCGACAGGTTTTTCTCTAAAAAGATTGCAGATGATACTTGCTGTTTTAGAAAAAAGGTTAGGACTAAATTTTAGTTCTAATGACGTATTTGTTAATATTGCAGGCGGAATTAGTTTAGATGATACTGCTTGTGATTTAGGAATTGCTGCGGCTTTAGTATCATCTTTGCGTGATATTCCGCTTGATACAAAGACGTGTATTATCGGCGAAATTGGGCTTACGGGTGAAGTAAGGTCGGTATCACATATTGAAAACCGCATTAGCGAATCTGCTAAATTGGGCTTCAATACTACAATAATTCCTACTTCAACTATAAATAAAATTATTAAAAAAATTGATATTCATATTAAAAGTATAGATAAGATTTCTACTTTAATTACAGATTTGTTTTTATAAGATATTGCCCTACTGAATTTATTTAAACATCCCCACAAGTAATAAGGGGATTCTGAAACAAGTTCGGAATCGCCACAAACAAAGCAAACACGGGGGCTTGCCCCCGTGTTTGCTTTTTTCTAAAAAAATAAAAATTTGTTTTTTTTAAATATTTTTATTATTTTTGTATTTTAATTTTTAATTAAGGAACTTGTAATATGTTTAATTTATCGCCTGAACTTATAGGATTAATTGCAGTATTTGTTACAGTGCTAATTGGATTTGGCACTGTTGTAAAATTTCTAATTGATTTAAATAACCGAATTACTAAATTAGAAGTTAATACTGCTAATGAAATTAACAACCTAAAAATAGAAGTTACTAAACTAAACTCCAAATTTGATAGATTAGAAGATAAATATACTAATCTTAATCAAAAAGTAGAAGAACGTAATACTGCGACTAATAATAGAGTGAACAAATTAGAAACCGAACTAAAAGAATTTAAAATAGAAAATAAAACCGAACTAAAAGAACAACAGAATACATTCAAAGAAATAATAAATCAAATAACTGATGTTTTTAAAAGCAAAGACGTATTAACGGAAGAACCACAAGTTGCAGTATAATTTTTTTAAATATTTTTATTATTTTTGTAATTCTTATAACTATGTAATTTTTTTATTAAATATTAAGGTACTAAAATGTTAAACACAACAAAGTATCAAGGGAACGGAGCCCTTATAGAACACTCCGATTACGCCTCCTCCTCCAACACCATTTGTAGTAAAAATACTACAAGCGATGTAGTAGAAACTGCTATACGGGGGGGGATTCTTACTACAAGCCGTGTAGTAGTTTTAATACATATTCTAATTATGTGTGCATTCGCAACCGCTAACTTATCTGCACAATCCTGTCCTGTTGCATCGGGCATCCCAACAATTACAAATTATCAATTTCAAAGTCCATTATGTCCTATGGCAACTAGCATTTTATGTAATGATGTAATAAATATAGGCAGCGGTGCTTTTGAAAATTGCAGCAGTTTAGAAAGTGTTAGTTTTCCAAATGCAGAATACATTGGCAGCAGTGCTTTTTGGAATTGCAGCAGTTTAGAAAGTGTTAGTTTTCCAAATGCAGAATACATTGGCAGCGGTGCTTTTATGAATTGCAGTAGTTTAGAAAATGCAGATTTTCCGCTTGCAAAAAGTATTGGCAATGCTGCTTTTGATGGTTGCTTTAGTTTAGAAAGTGCTTATTTTCCACTTGTAGTAACTATTGATGATGGTGCTTTTGCGGATTGCAGTAATTTAGAAAATGTAGATTTCCCGAAGGCGGGAAGCATTGGTATAATTGCTTTTGAGGGTTGCACAAATTTAAATAGTATAAAATTAGGAGCAGTGCCGCCGACATTAGGAGCTAATGTGTTTAGGTATGTAAATTTATCAGATGTTACACTGCATATTCCTGCGGGCTCGCGAGGTGTTTATGAGATACATTCCAGTTGGGGAACAACATTTCTATCTCAATTTGCTGCAGTGGAGGAATATTGCGACCCTGCAACGCCATCTTTATCGGTAATTATTTCGGGTTCGGGCAGTGTAGTTACCTCTCCTTTAGCAACAGCGAATTTGCCTTGTAGCACTGTTGTGTCGCTAACAGCAACAGCGGATGATTGCTATCAATTTGATGGATGGACTAATGCAGATGGTTCACCTCTTTCGCCAAATGCTACTGAAACTATTGCAGTTGTAAAAGATAGCACTATAACGGCGAACTTCACACTTATTGTTGCTACATATACTTTATCTGTAAGTAGCAATAATCCTGCAATGGGGACGGCAAGTTCTTCGGTATCATCAGAAACTTGTGGAAGCAGTGTATCCGTGACCGCAACGCCAAATGCGGGTTACAAATTTGTAGGTTGGGATGACGGCGGTGGAATAGTATCAAATGCCAATCCACATATTTTTAACATTGCGGCTAACACATCATTAACCGCAGTATTTGATGATGCCAAAAAGAAATCCCGCATCAAAAAAATTAACGTTAAAAAAGGACGGCTGATAATAACACCACAGCCGTAGTATTGGTGCAAGACATTTTAACACGGGGGCTTGCCCCCGTGTTTTGTTTTTTTTAAATAAAAAATTTTTTGTTTCATTTAAAAAAGTTATTTTTGTAAAAGCATTCATAAAAAATTAAACGAGAACGTAATGGAAGAAGTAAAATATACCCCTGAAATCATATTGCAAATGTTCGCAGAATCAAAAAAAGAAGCAAATGAACTTCGCGAGCAAATCAAAGAGATGTCTGTTGCTGCAGATAAAAGATCCGCTGAAACCGACAAACAAATCAAAGAGATGTCTGCAGCGGCAGATAAAAGATCTGCTGAAACTGACAGAATGATAAAAGAAAATTCCGCAGAAACTAATAAAAAAATAAAAGAACTTACTCGCAATATCGGTGGAATAGCCGAAGGTAATGGCAAAATGGCAGAGCAAATGATTTATAATTCATTAGAAAGAGAGATGAAATTTGCGGGAATAGAATTCTATGATATTGAAAGAAATAAACATAAAAAAATAAAATCACTTAATTTAGAAGGCGAATATGATATAGTGCTGACCAATGGCGATACTACGGGAATAATAGAAACAAAATACCAAGTCCGAAAAAAAGATATATTAAAACTTATAACAACGCAAGTAGAAAACTTTAGAAAACTTTTCAAAGAATACGAGAATTATAAGATAATTTTAGGTGTTGGCGGCATTTTTTTTGATGCCGATGCAGAGAAAGAAGCAAAAGAGAAGGGCATCGCTGTAATTAAAGTGACTACCGAAAATGTTGAATATTTTACAGAAGGAATAAGAATATATTAAAAAAATAAAAAATTTGGAAATTAGAAATAAAAAAGTTATTTTTGTAATTCGTTATTTGCAGTTGATAAAAAAATAACTTTTAAAAACAAAATTTGGAAATTAGAAATAAAAAAGTTATTTTTGTAATTCGTTATTTGCAGTTGATAAAAATATAATTTATATATACAATTTTTGGTCCTATCGACTAATGGTTAGGTCACCACCCTTTCACGGTGGTAATAGGGGTTCGAATCCCCTTAGGATCACAAGAAGTATCTTTTAAAACCCAAAACGTTATACCGAAATAAATTCGGCATAACGTTTTATTTTTATTAGGTTCTATTATTTTAATTACTCTACATATTTTTTGAAGCAAATAGTTGCATTATGTCCGCCAAAGCCAAAACTATTGCTGATTGCAGCATTTATTTCTTTTGATTTTGGTTTGTTTGGTGTATAATCCAAATCGCATTCAGGGTCAGGCGTAGTATAATTTATTGTCGGAGGCACTATACTATGCTCCATTGCTAACGCAGTTGTTATTGCTTCTACTGCACCTGCTGCACCAAGCAAATGCCCTATCATAGATTTTGTTGAACTTATAGCAAGTTGTTTTGCTTTATCTACGCCGAAAACCTTTTTAATTGCTAATGTTTCATTTAAATCGTTATAGTAAGTGGATGTTCCGTGTGCGTTTATATAATCAATATCATTAGGAGTCAAGCCCGCATCTGCTATTGCTAATTGCATAGAACGAACAGCACCTTCACCACCTTCGGCAGGTTGAGTTATATGAAAAGCATCATCGGTTAAGCCAAATCCTGCTATTTCGCAATATATTTTTGCACCTCTATTTTTAGCGTGTTCTTCTGTTTCAAAAACCAATATACCTGCTCCTTCGCCCATAACAAAACCATCTCTATCTTTATCAAATGGACGTGATGCAGTTTCAGGACTATCATTACGAGTAGATAGTGCTTTCATTGCATTAAATCCGCCAAGACCGATAGGAGTATTGCAAGATTCAGAGCCACCGACTAGCATCATATCTGCATCTCCTCTTTGCATTAACATTAAAGCATCTGCCATTGCGTGTGCTGAAGTAGCACAAGCAGAGACCGTTCCATAATTAGGTCCTTTCAATCCCCAACGAATAGCAATATATCCAGGCGATATATCAGATATTAACATAGGAATAAAAAAAGGTGATATTACTCTCGGATTATTATCATTAGCAATAAGAGCATTTATTTGATTATAAGAAGTCCACATTCCGCCTATTCCACTGCCAACAACAACACCGACTCTATTTTTATTTATCTTTTCAAAATCAATTTTAGCATCATCAATAGCCAGTTGTGCTGCTGCAATAGATAATTGTGTGAAGGAATCCATTCGTTGTATTTCTTTTCTATTAGCGAATTGGAGCATATCTAAATTCTTTATTTCGCAAGCGAATTTAGTATCATGTTTGGATGCATCGAAACTTTTTATAGGTGCGGCACCACTTTTTCCTGCCATTATTCCAGACCAAAACTCTTCTTTATTATTACCTATCGCAGTTATTGGTCCTACACCTGTTATTACTATTTTAGGATATTTATAATTTGCCATAATATTTTTAAATTATAATTTTAAAATGCAAATATACACTTTTTTAGAAAAAAAAATGTTATTTTTAAGAAAATACTATATAGCAATTTAATGATAATAGATACACCAATAGGCAAATGCCAAGTCGTATATGATGACACTTTTATATGCGAAATCCGCTGGGAAAACGAAATAATAGAAGAAAAACAATATCCCAAAAATAACTTGTCTGATAAAATAAAAATGCAATTTAACGAATATTTTACAGCAAAAAGAAAGGAATTTACTTTGCCTGTAAAATTAAATGTTAGAGGGTTTTCAGCAGATTGTTTAAATTTTATATTTAAACATGTTAAATACGGCAAAACAACTACTTATAAAGATATTGCTATCGCTCTCGGTAGTCCTAATGCTGCAAGAGCAGTCGGAAATGCTATGAACAAAAATCCTATACCAATAATTATTCCTTGTCATCGAGTTGTCGGCTCAAATGGTAAATTGGTGGGTTTTAGAAGCGGTTTGGACAATAAAAAATGGCTTTTAGATTTTGAAAAAAATAATTAACTCGCAATATTTTAACACGAGGGCAAGCCCCCGTGCTAATTTTTGCACTGACTTAACAACTTTTTACTCGTATTTGTATATTCATTGTTTTATTATATTTAATATTTTATTAGAACAATTTTTTATAAAAGGTTTAAAATAGTTTTTATTTATTTTTATTTTCAGGGAATATACCTTTTAACAAAATATATCCAAGACCAAGAACATTGGCTGTCGTTGTAGCAAGTAATGTACACATAACTTCAGATGGAAATTTTAAGCATCCCACCCCATATAATATAAACATAGTAGCAGCAAATAAAAGCCATAGCGAAACAATAACTTTTACTAATGTTGCTAATTTATTTCGTTCTTTTGTGTTTTGTTCATATCTATCTTCTTTTAATTTATTCTTAAATTCTTCCAAAATATATTACTCCCAAACATCACTAAAATATTCTTGTATTGTTATATCATCAATTTGATCGCCCCATTTGAAATCAGGCATTTGTGTTGTGTAATACCATGGGGAGCCGTTTTTATGTGACCATTCTGATAGTTTAGAAGCATTCCAATCTCCAAATGTATTAAATATTATACTTAATAATTTATTTACAGATAAATCATTTTTAATTATTTGAAATTCATTATCATTTGTATTAATTTTTTTTAAATCTATATTTGATAACTTGTTTCTTGTTGTAGGAAATACGGGACCATAAGGCCACGCTTGTGGATGCTCATCTACCAAACGCTCATTTTTAACAGCAAGCCAGGTTCCATAAGCAATATATAGAAGTTTTTGTAATTTGGTCATATTTATCTCTGCTCCATTTTCATTCCAATAAGCAGCGATATATTTAGCGACTTCTACGCTGTTATATTTACCTTTATTTGACTGTTCCATTATATATTTCCTTTTATGAAATTATAAAAACACAAATATAACTTTTTTTTTAATTCGCCATCTTTTTTTTAATTATTTTGTATAATACTGTCTTGATTGCCAAGATTATCTTGGCAATCAAGATAATCTTATAAAAATCCTTGTTCAAACATATTAGTAGATGCTGAAACAAGTTCAGCAGGACATAATGCAGATTTATGATTAATTCATATAAAAACCTTATTTTTGATTTACATTAAAGATATTTATAATATGAAAAGAGTAATGTTATCAACAGGCGGTGGAGATTGTCCTGGTTTAAATGCCGTAATTCGTGCATTTGTTAAGCACGCAAATCAATCAGGTAAATGGGAAGTATTAGGATGTTATCAATCCTTTAATGGACTTCTTATGGAGCCGACCAAATTAATTCCTTTAACACCTGCAAGTGTATCTGGAATACATGTTAGAGGCGGAACAATTATCGGAACTACAAATAAAGGCGGACCTTTTGCTTGGCCTGTAAAGAGGTTTGACGGGACTTGGGAAACAATTGACAGGTCAGATGAAATGGTGAAAAAGTGTGAAATATTAGGTATAGAAGCAGTAGTAAGTATTGGTGGCGATGGTTCGCAGCGTATATCAATGGCACTTTATGAAAAAGGTTTGCCTATTATCGGGATTCCGAAGACAATAGATAATGATTTAGCGGCAACAGATATGACATTTGGATTTCAAACCGCCGTGCAGATTGCTACAGATGCCGTAGATAAACTTGTAACTACTGCTGCATCGCATAATAGGGTTCTTATATTAGAAGTTATGGGAAGAGATGCAGGATGGATAGCACTTAATTCGGCTATTGCAGGCGGTGCTGAAGTTTGTTTGATACCTGAAATTCCTTACGATGTAAATATAATAAATATCGTAATAAATGAAAGAATTAGTAGAGGTAAAAACTTTGCAGTCATTGTAATATCAGAAGGAGCAAAACCTAAAGATGGATGTGTTTCGCAAATTATAAATGATGAAATTGGTTATGAAAATGTGCGATTAAGTGGTGCTGCTGTTCGCTTAAAGGAAGAACTAAAAATTGCAGGATGCCAATTAGATATTCGTGAAACTGTGCTTGGACACTTGCAAAGAGGTGGCATTCCATTAGCATTTGATAGAATTATCAGTGCCCAATTTGGAACAAAAGCATTTGAATTAGTAGAGAATGGTCAGTTCGGAAATATGGTTGCTTATCGTTATCCTAATATCGTTTCAGTTCCATTAAAAGAAGTAATAAGCAAAATGAATTTTGTAGACCCTAATTGCAATTTAGTAGAAACTGCACGCGGAATAGGTATTTGTATGGGCGATAGTTCAATATATTAGAAATTATAGTATTATAAAAAAACACAATGAAACTTCTAAAAACATTATGCTGAATTTGTTTCAGCATAACAGACGGAGAACCGCCGCAGGTAAATTGCATTTGCTTTTTGCAAATGCTTTAAATAGTTTTAGAGGATACTGCTATTTGCTGTTCCTCTCTTAACTTAAAGTATTTTATCATTGGATAAATTGCACTCATAACCGATAATACAAATCCTTCTAATCCATCTAAAAAGCCCAACTTCAAAAAATACATTTTAAAAAATGTAAAAAAAGGCGAAAATACGATTCTAAAAACAGAACTATTTTTATTTCTTATTTTACAATCTATTGCGCCAAGTGTTGTATATTTATTAAATCTTTCTAAATAATCTTCCATTGAATTATATGCATAATGTGAAATAAAATACTTATTGGGAAGTTTTTCTATTTTATGTTCTGTTATAAATTTCTCGTGAACAGAATTATTGTTGAACATTCCGACATCTTTTCTAAACAATCTAACTTGATAATCGTTGAAAAATATACCATATTTTAATTTTTTACCAAAGCACACGCCTCGGCGATTTATTGAAAATACTTTACTACTTATATCTTTACCATTTACGATTTCTTTTATTTTATTAGATAATTCGGGTGAAATCGGTTCATCTGCATCAATACATAAAATCCAATCACCACTACAATTTGCAAAGGCAAAGTTTCGTTGCTCCCCATATCCTTGCCATTGATTAAATATAAAATTTGCATTAAAACCTTCTGCAATTTCTTTGGTTTTATCTGTTGAACCGCTATCTACAATAACTATTTCGTCTACTAAATCTTTAATAGTAGGTAGAGTTCGTTTAAGGTTAAGTTCTTCGTTCAGGGTTATAATTGCTGCTGATAATTTCATTTTTTTTAATTACATATATCAATATACTTTTTTTTAATTTATTTTTCTTATTTTTGAATTTTAATAAAATTATTTATAGTAAAATTATGAATAAAACAACATTAACATTAATTTATTTTCTTTTATTAAATGGTGCTATTTTTACGCAAAATGCGTTTTCGCAAAGAGATGAATCTCGTCAATATAAAATACAATATGATTTTACAGAAAGAGTTTATTTTACGTATAAAATGACTTGTTCTACAACTATTGAGCGAACTAATAGCGATAATACTAAACAAACATTTAATAGAGAAATAGTTGTGTTTCTTAATTATTTTAGACCATCGTCTTTAAATAATGGTTTTGCTGAAGTAAGAACTATTTATGATTCTGTCGTTTACAAATATGATGATGGCAAAAATAAATACAAGTGGTCATCGGCAGGAGACGATAAAGTTCCTTCGTGTGATGATTTTATGAATTTAGTTTTTCCTTTGTCTGGCAAATACTATTTTACTACTATTTCGCCTTATTTTGAGATTGCTAAAATAGAGAGTGACCGTTTAGACGAGTCACGAAGAGATATTGAAAGAATATCTAGCCCTTTCGGTCAAGCAACGTGGGAAAAAGTATTCTCCGATGACAATCTAATTTTTTATTCTGATATGAATAAAAATGTTATTCGGGCAGGCAGATTTGCTATAGATTCTACTTGGCAAATGAGATTTACTATTCCGATAGAAGGCATTAGATTTAGTTGCGATACTGCTGATGTGAAGTTTTACTTATACGATGGCAAAAACTTTAATATTAAAGCAGAAATGCCCGAAATGTATCCAAATGTAGATGATTCATCTTGCGTTATAGGTATTAGCAATGTAATGTTAAAAATGGATCCAACAAGTAATAGCAAAGGTAGTTGGGATATTGCTGTTTCGCCGCGAGGTTTGATAAACAAAGTAATTGGCAAGTTTGAAACAAATGCAATTTACGACCTTATCAATGATGAAAAAATAACCGATAAAATAACTACTAACATTACTTATGAGTTTTTGAAAACTTTGCGATTTGCGGATTAAATAAAGAGGACTTTTAATAATTGTCATACCGAATTTAACAAGGTATCTTCTTATATGTAATTATTAGATGCTGAAACAAGTTCAGTATGACATATTTGAATTAAATATCATAACCTATGAAAATACTAATAACAAATGATGATGGCATAAGTTCCAATGGTATAATCACATTGGCAGAAAAGTTTAAGGAAATGGGCGATGTTATTGTTGTTGCTCCTGCTATGCAAATGAGTGCTACAAGCCATTCTCTCACAACAGGCAAACCATTAAGATATAACAAGCATTACATCCAAAATGAATTCTTCGGATATGCAATAAATGGCTCGCCTGCAGATTGTGTTAAGTTTGCAATACTTACAATTTTAGAAAATAAAAAGCCCGATATCGTTCTTTCAGGAGTTAATTTCGGAAGAAACACGGGAGTTAATTTACTTTATTCGGGGACTTTTGCAGGTGCAACTGAAGGACATTTATTAGGCATACCTTCTTTTGCTGTATCTTTATCTTCGCATAATCCACAATCTGATTGCCAAGCCGCCGCCGAATACGCCTATAAAATTGTATCTGAAATTATGAAAAGGCACAATAAAGAAAAAATATTTTTGAACATAAATGTTCCTTCCGCTAGTTCTGATAAGATTAAAGGTATTAAGATTACTAAAAATAGTAGTTCGTATTGGGAAGATGAATACGAAAAAAGGATAGACCCTTTCGGAAAAGAATACTTTTGGTTTAATGGCATGTATGTTTATGATGCTAATGAAGAAAATATAGATGACGCTGCAGTAGATGAAAATTATGTTTCTGTGACTCCGATACAATTTCAATTTACTAATTTAGTGTTGCTCGAAGAATTAAAAGGATTAGAATATTTAGATGAAGATGCAAATAAAGTATTAACAGATGAATCTACTATAATAGACGAAAATGAACCTACAGAATTCCAAGATGCAGATAAAGAAATAGAAAAAGTTTTAGAAGAAAGAAAAATAGAAAATAATGTTATAGAACCATTAGATGAAGTAGAAAAATTAGAAGTAGAAATTGCAGAACCCGAACCTAATCCCACACTTACAACAGAACTTCAAGATACAGATAAAGAAATAGAAAAAGTTTTAGAAGAAAGAAAAATAACAAAAAGTTTATCCGAAATGTAAAAGAAAAAGCGTGCAATCTTAAATTAAAAATGTTATACTGAACTTGTTTCGGCATCCCCTCGCATAAAATAAGGAGATGCTGAAACAAGTTCGGAATGACATTTTTTATTTTTTAGTAGTATTACTAAATAATATGTTTAACTAAAAAAATGGAATATACCAAATTATCCCGCCTCTTGGAACAGATGACATCGTTGTATGAGTTGTTGGAATATTGATATTAGGCGAATTTGACATTTCTCTTGGGTCATAATTTAATTGAATTTCATCAAGACGGAAGCCAAGTTTCCATTCAGCATTTACTACAAGAGTGCCCATATTTCCTAATGAAAAATTAACAAATATGCCTATTCCTGTGTTTAATCCCCACTTTTTATCATCGTAATAGTGCTTATACAAAGGTGCGCCTCTATTTGCTGAAATTTGGTTCATAAAATATGTCGTTCCTAATGAAGCATAGAAATTAACCATATTTTTAGGAATAACCATTCCAATGATGCTAAATTCTACAGCATTGTGGAAGCTTCTATCTAACGTATGTTTTAAAGAATCAGGAAGCCGATCTATTGCTTTAGTATTTTCTGAATACGAATATGCGGCTTGGAATATAAAGTTCTCTAAAAATCTATAATTGATATATCCACCAGCCGAAAATAGACCTTCATATGAAAAACTGCGATTACCCGAAGGATATCTATCTACAAATGTATTAGTCCCCAATAATGGACCAAAGCCGAGTTTCCGATAGTAAGGGTCAGGCACTTCCATAACTTCATATTCATCATCATAATAATCTTGTGAGTATAAATTATTTGATAATAAAAACAAGGATAATACCAATATTGGTATTCTAAAAAGACGTTTTGCATTTTCTGTTGTCATTTTTATAACCTCTTCTAATGATATATTTTTTATACTTGAAATTTTTTCTGCTACTTTTATTACATTTTGAGGAACATTTCGTTTTCCTCTATTTGGATGCGGAGTCATATAAGGAGAGTCTGTTTCTAACATTATTTTATCCATTGGAACTACCTTTACTACTTCTGTCATATCTTTTTGTGAAAAAGTTATATTCGCCGTAAATGAAATATAAAATCCCATTTCTAACAACTCTTCGGCAACTTCTACGCCACTTGAATAACAATGACATACTCCTTCTAACTTGCTATTACTTTTTAATATATTTATTATATCTTTATCTGCTTCTCTGTTATGCAATATTATTGGCAATTTTGTTTCTAATCCTATTTCTAATTGACGTTCAAAGGCAGATATTTGTTTATCAGGAGTTGAAAAATCATAATGATAATCTAATCCTATTTCGCCTATTGCTACTACTTTTTTATGCTTTGATAAGTTTAGTATTTTAGCAAAAACATTTTCATTAAACCTTGAAGATTCATGTGGATGCACTCCTAAAGCACAATATATCTCGGCAAATTTTTCTGCTATTTTTATAGTTTTTTCTAAATCTTCGGGCATTGTTGCGGGAACTATAAAATATTCCACACCTTCTGATTTTGCTGATTTAACAACTAAATCTATATCTTTATTATATTTATTACTATTTAAATGGCAATGCGTATCTATCATTTTTTATATTTTAATTTTTATACAAATGCAAAAATACACTTTTTTTTTATATAAATAAATAAAAAAAAACAGCAAAACCGAAGCCCTGCTGTTAGAAATAAAATACACATTAATGTTTTTCAAAAAAAACATCAATAAACATCGCAAAAATACACTTTTTATAAAAAAACAGCAAAACCGAAGCCCTGCTGTTAATACATTAATATATATGGAACAATAGCTAAAAGCATATTAATTCATTACAAAAATACACTTTTTATAAAAAAACAGCATAACCGAAGCCATGCTGTTAAAATTCAACAATTAAATTAATTAATATGAATCATTATAAAAAAACAAAAATACACTTTTTTTTATATAAATATAAAATAAAAAAAACAGCAAAACCGAAGCCCTGCTGTTAGGAACGTAAGGAGTTTACCAAATTAAAAAATAACTATCACCACAAAAATACACTTTTTTCTATAAATAAATTATAAATAAAAAAAACAGCATAACCGAAGCCATGCTGTTAAAATATTAATTTAAATGCGGATAGAATAATGTTTCCTCTCAATATGTTACAAAAATACACTTTTTATAAAAAAACAGCATAACCGAAGCCCTGCTGTTAAAGTGTTAATTTAAATGCGGAAGGTTTATATTTTCCCTTAATTCATTACAAAAATACACTTTTTTCTATAAATAAAAAAACAGCAAAACCGAAGCCCTGCTGTTAAAATTCAACAATTAAATTAATAATATGAATCATTATAAAAAAACAAAAATACACTTTTTTTTATATAAATATAAAATAAAAAAAACAGCAAAACCGAAGCCCTGCTGTTAAAATAATTATCCACATTACTTTATATAATCTATTACAAAAATACCTTTTTTATAATAAAAAACAGCAAAACCGAAGCCCTGCTGTTAAAATACGTTATGTAAAAATTTTTAATTTTTACAAAAATACACTTTTTTATAATTAATTTATCAAGCCGAAATAAATGTGGCATCTCCTTATTTTATAGCACTTTATTCGCAATTAGTGAATAACGTGTTATGCCGAAATAACATTTTTAGATGCTACTAATAAAAAATATTGCATTAAACGTAATTTATTTTAAAATAATTTTGTATTTTAATATTTAATGTTTATTTTTTTAAGAGGTAGGTATGACCCTAACAAAAAAAACACCACAAAAATTACCTGATGACCATAAGCAAAAATTAGAAAAAATTGCTGAAATAATTGCTGCAAATGAAGCAAAAGAAAGCAATTTGATTATGATATTGCACGCCGCACAAGGTATTTATGGCTATTTGCCATTTGTGGTTCAGAGTTTTATAGCAGATAAAATGCGTATATCTGTGTCAAAAATCTCAGGCGTAGTTACTTTCTATTCTTTCTTTTCAACCGAGCCCAAAGGAAAACATACAATTATGGTATGTATGGGAACTGCATGTTATGTGCGAGGTGGGAAAAAATTAGTAGAAGGACTAAAAAAGCATCTTAATGTAGATGTAGCAGAAACAACCGAAGACGGGAAGTTTACATTAAGTCAAGCACGTTGTATCGGTGCATGTGGATTAGCACCTGCGATGATGATAGATAACACGGTATATAAAGCCGTAACACCTAATAAAATAGAATCAATTTTATCTAAGTATTAGGAGGACTTTTTATATGACTAACAAAATAAAATCAATCGAACAACTTGAGCGAATAAAAAAAGAATTCCTCAAAAAACAAGAAAAATATAAATACCAAATTCTGGTATGCGGTGGAACGGGCTGTGTGTCATCTAATTGCGTAGACGTAGAAAACGCTATTAAAGATGAACTGAAAGAGCAAAATATGGACAAAAATGTCCGAGTCTACCAAACAGGTTGTATGGGCATTTGTGCCTTAGGACCTGTTATGCTTGTGCTTCCCGATAGAACTTTCTATACCGAACTTAACCCCGAAAAGGCAAAAGAGATAGTTCAAAGCCACCTTGTAAAAAATAATCCAATCGAAAAATATACTTTCTACGATAAAACGTTGTTGAAGTATGTTCCTAAAATTGATGATATAGAGTTCTTTAAAGCACAAATTAAAATTGCTTTAGAACTTTGCGGTATTATTGATTATACGGATATAGAGGATTATATAGCACATGACGGATATTTTGCAGCAGCAAAAGCAATTATTGGTATGCCGCAAGAAGATGTCGTCAAAGAAGTAGAAATTTCTGGTCTTCGCGGGCGTGGAGGCGCAGGTTTTCCTACTGGCACGAAATTCCGTGCTGGGTTATCACAAAAAAGTGACATTAAATATATGGTCTGTAATGCTGACGAAGGCGACCCTGGTGCATTTATGGACAGAAGTGTTATTGAAGGTGACCCACATTGTCTAATTGAAGGAATGATTATTTCTGCTTATGCTATTGGCGCACAGAAAGGATATGTATATATTCGTGCCGAATATCCAATTGCAATAGACCGACTAAAAGTCGCTCTTGACCAAGCAAGAGAATATGGCTTGCTCGGGAATAATCTCTTCGGAACGGACTATAATTTCGATCTTGAAATAAGAATCGGAGCAGGTGCATTCGTGTGCGGAGAAGAAACAGCACTACTTGCATCCATCGAAGGACAGCGGGGCGAACCACGTCAAAAGCCACCTTTCCCTTTCCAAAAAGGACTATTCGGTTGTCCTACCATTATTAATAATGTGGAAACGTTGGCGAACATTCCTAAAATTATTCGCAACGGTGGTAAGTGGTATGCGTCTTTTGGATTGCCTGAAGCTACGGGAACGAAGGTGTTTGCACTCGCAGGCGATGTCGTAAATACGGGTATTATTGAAGTGCCGATAGGAACTACTATTGGAACTATTATATATAATATCGGCGGCGGCATCCCAAATAAAAAGGACTTTAAAGCAGCACAAATTGGCGGTCCATCTGGCGGATGTATTACTAAAGAAAATCTTAACGTTCCTGCCGATTACGAGTCGCTAAACAAAATGGGTGCTATTATGGGCTCGGGCGGACTTATTGTAATGAATGAAGATACGTGTATGGTAGATACGGCACGCTTCTTTATGGATTTCATTAGAGATGAATCCTGCGGAAAATGTGTTGCATGCCGCGTAGGAACGAAAAGAATGCTTGAGATTTTAGAAAATATTACCGAAGGAAAAGGAAAACCTGGTGATATTGAACTACTTGTTGAAATAGGAGAAACAATTAAAGAAACCGCTATGTGCGGACTCGGACAAACTGCTCCTAATCCTGTTCTATCTACTATTAAGTATTTTAGAGAAGAGTTTGAAGAACATATAAATAAAAAGTATTGTCGTGCAGGAGTTTGCACTGCTATGTTCACATCACCTTGCGAAAATACTTGTCCTGCTAATGTTAATGTAACGGGTTATATTTCGCTCATTGCTGCGGGTAGATTCCAAGATGCATATAATTTAGTTATGCGTGAGAATCCGTTCCCTGCTATTTGTGGTAGGATTTGCACCCGTCCTTGTGAACGTATATGTCGCCGTTCTTCTGTTGATGAACCTGTGGCAATTCGCGACTTAAAACGTTTTGCTGCTGACTATGCTTTCAAAAACGAACTTCCTTATAAGATGCAACTAACTTTTGCTAAAAAAGGCAAACGTGTTGCTGTTATTGGAGCAGGTGCATCGGGCTTAACTTGTGCTTACTATTTAGTAAATATCGGTTACGATGTAGATGTTTTTGAATCACATAATGTTGCGGGAGGCGTTTTAGCATTCGGTATTCCTGAATATCGTCTGCCGAAATCTATTTTACAGCATGAAATTAATTTAATTAAACAAGCAGGTGTAAATGTTTATTTAAATAAAGAAATTGGTAGAGATATTGACTTTAAGCAACTACGCCAAGATTATGATGCAATTTATGTTTCAACGGGAACACAATATCCTGTGAAAGTAAATATTGAAGGCGAAGATTTACGTGGTGTTATACACGGAATTAATTTCTTAAAAGATACTAATTTAAGAGATGATACTAAATTAAGTGGCACTGTTGCTATTATTGGTGGCGGTAACACTGCTATTGATTCGGCACGAACTGCTATTCGCGTTGGTGCTGACAGAGTGATTGTTGTATATAGAAGAACTATTGATGCAATGCCTGCTTATGCTGAAGAAGTTGTAGAAGCGTTAGAAGAAGGCGTAGAAATTATGCAATTAACTGCACCTGTTAGATTTATTGGGAAAAACAATCGTGTAGTAGGTATAGAATGTGTTAAGATGAGTTTAGGAGCGTTTGATAGTTCAGGTCGCAGGCGGTCAGTAGAAATTAAAGGTTCTAATTTTGTATTAGACGTAGATTATGTAATACCTGCAGTTAGCCAATATGCTGATTTACCATTTGTTGGTCCAGATGAAATAGGGGTGACACAATGGGGAACATTCATTGTAGACCCTGATACACATAAAACTACTATGGAAGGTGTATTTGCTGGCGGCGATATAGTTCGTGGTCCAGATACAGTAATATCAGCAATTGCTGATGGCAAAAAAGCAGCGTCCTCTATAGATTTATATCTTGGCGGTAATGGTCTTTTAAATAAAGGAGCACCAATAGATATTCCTAATGTATTCGATGACGATGAAGTAATAGCACATCCACAATTTGAAATGGAAATGTTATCACCTGAAATAAGAAAACAATCATTTGCAGAAGTAGTTTTAGGTTTTCACAAAATTAATGCAATAGCAGAAGCAATGCGCTGTCTACATTGCGAACGGAGGTAAATTGATAGAACTAACAATAAACAAGAAAAAAGTCCGCGTAGAAAAAGGTATAACTATACTATACGCAGCAAAACAAAACGGGATACATATTCCGACTTTGTGCTATATGGAAGGTGTCCATAAATTCGGTTCTTGCAGAATTTGTTCCGTAGAAGTAGAAGGAGCAAGAACACTCCAAGTTGCCTGTATGACAGAGGCAAGAGACGGAATGGTAGTGCATACCAATTCCAAAAAAGTGCTAAAAGCACGCAAGGTCCTATACGAGTTAATGCTCTCCGACCATTCCAAAAACTGCTTGAGTTGTAATCGCAACCAGTCCTGCGAATTACAACAATTAGGGGAAACTTTATGCGTCAGCGAAAATAGATTCCACACAAGTAGTATTCGCGAACAAATTGATATTTCACCATCAATTACTCGCGATTTATCTAAATGTATATTGTGTCGCCGTTGCGTGACTGCCTGCAAAAATATACAAGAAATAGGTGTCCTTGGTGCTCAAAATAGAGGTTTTGATACCGTCATCGCACCTGCAATGGATAAACCACTAAACGATGCAAAATGTTCATTTTGTGGTCAATGTGTCGTTGTATGTCCTGTAGGAGCATTGAAAGAAACCGACCATATCGGTAGAGTATGGGATGCTATAAATAACCCCGATATTAGAGTTGTAGTGCAACCAGCACCTGCTGTTCGTGTGGGCTTGGGCGAAATGTTCGGCTATCCCGTAGGAACATCTGTAACAGGTCAGATGGCTGCTGCACTTAAGTTGCTCGGAGTAGATGACGTATTTGATACCGATTGGGCAGCCGACCTAACTATTATGGAAGAAGGCACAGAGTTCTTGCACAGAGCAATATCGGTTCTTTCAGGTAAAAAAGCAGTGCTTCCGATGATTACAAGTTGCTCACCCGGTTGGATAAAATATATAGAGTCCTACTATCCGCAACTTATTCCGCATCTATCTACTTGCAAATCACCACATATGATGTTAGGTGCTTTAGCAAAAAGTTATTATGCAGAAAAAATTAATGTAGAACCAGAGAAAATGTATACGGTATCTATAATGCCTTGCACTGCGAAAAAGTTCGAAATATCTCGCGAAGAAATGAAAAATAGAGGTGTCGTCAATGTAGATGCCGTTCTAACTACCCGCGAACTCGGACAGATGATTAAGCAAGCAGGTATTGATTTTCGCAATTTAGAAGGTGAAAATTTTGATGACCCGATGGGCTATTCTACTGGTGCTGCTGATATTTTCGGTGTCACCGGTGGCGTAATGGAAGCAGCAGTCCGTTCTGTTTATGCTATCATTACAGGTAGAGAGTTACCTTTCGAAGAACTACATATACCTGCAATTGTAGGACTTGGACAGATAAAAGAAGCATCCTTAAAGTTAGAAAACGTGCTTCCTGACTACAAAATGTTTGAAGGTTTTGAAGTAAAAATAGCCGTAACTAGCGGTTTAGCAGGTGCTAAAATCTTGATGGAGCAAATCGTAGCAGGCACTTCGCCTTATCATTTTATAGAAGTGATGGGCTGTCCGAGTGGCTGTATTTGTGGTGGCGGACAACCACGTAGTAGTGACCCCGATGTTAGAAATAAGCGTCTAAAGGCAATATATACAGAAGATGAAGGCAAGGTGCTTCGGCAATCGCACCTCAATCCTTCTATTGTTTCTATATATGAAAAATATCTTATAAAGCCGGGAGGTCACATATCCCACGAACTTCTTCACACTCACTATGTAGACAGAAGTGAAGAATGCTAACTATAATTATTTATAGTTCCACAACCAACAAGGGCAAATAATTATTTGCCCTTGTTTTTTGCTTTATGACGTTTTTTCAAATATTTTTTATATTTTTGTAAAATTATGTCATTGCCAAAACCACTAACCTCTGAACAAATAGAAAATATGAAAGCCGCAGGAAAACTATGCGGACAAACACTCTCTATGCTTAAACAATACATTAAACCGGGTATTACTACAATGGAAATTAATAATATAGCAGAAGAATTTATTCGCTCACATAATGCTATACCGACTTTTAAGGGTTTATATGATTTTCCTTGTGCTTTATGTATTTCTGTTGAAGATTGTGTAATACATGGTATTCCTAACGATAAACCACTAATTGAAGGACAAATTGTGTCTGTTGATTGCGGGGTTACTTTGAATGGATGGATTGGTGATAGTGCATATACTTATCCTGTTGGCGAGATAAGTGATGCTAAAAAACAACTAATGAAAATTGCTGAAGAATCGCTGTATTTAGGCATTAAAGAAGCAAAAAAAGGAAATAAAACTTATGATATTTCTAAAGCAATCCAAACATATTGTGAAGCAGCAGGATATTCTTTAACAAGGGAATTCACTGGACACGGCGTAGGTAGAAAGTTGCATCAAGAACCGCCTGTTCCTAACTTTGTTCCTCCGCTAATTAAACGCCGTAATTTACCGAATGCAAAACTTTTTAACGGGCTTGCTATTGCAATAGAACCGATGATTCATTTGGGTGGTAAAGATATATATATTGATGACAATGATAAATGGTCTGTTATTACAAAAGATAATACCCCCACTGCACATTACGAACACACAATAATAATTAATGATGACGAACCAATAATTACTACTTTAGTGTAGTAAAGAACAATTTGCTTAATAGACCTTAATCTATATAAATATTTGATATATCATCATATCTTACATTAGTAACTATAAGTCCTAAATCAGGCGAGTTATAAAAGTTTAATTCCCAACGTGTAGGAAATTTTTGATGCAGACCAAGTATTTTTACCTTATGATAACTTGTGCCTGCTGTTTTGAAATCTACTATTTCATATCCTTTTATATCACCATAATAATCTATAGATTTGCCTAATTCTTTTAGTATATTAGCAAAATCTTCATCTTTTCTTGATATAGGACTATTAATAAGCAAATCTTCTAGCCCTTTTTTATATCTTTTGGCTACAAGATCATTAAAGAAATTATCAAGTTTAGTTTTTATATCATTTGGCAATCCGAAACGTAAATTATTATCATTTGTTCTACTTTGTAATGCTCCGCCATCTTGAGCATTTACATTAATAATATAGATTGACAATAAAATTACAACTAACGATATTCTTTTGATGTTCATAATTATATATACTTTTAAATAATTTATTATCATTTTAATTTATTTCTAATAGGGACATAAATATGTCCCTATTTTCAATTTAATAAATCCGCAATTAAAATTATTTTACGGATTCGGCGGCGTAGGTGGAACTAAAGGCGGCGTTGTGTGAGTAGGCACCTCAATTCCTTCCGTAATAGCCCTTTTAACTTCTACTGAACCTCTGTTATCTACTAAAAAGATATTAGTAAGTAGGACGATGAGTAGCATAGATGTTGCTAATCCGATTGTTATCTTTTGCAACATATCGGCTGCTCTTCTTGTTCCGAACATATTAGACATTGAGCCGCCGATAGTTCCCATACCAGAAATCATATCGCCCTTTCCGGGTTGTATTAATACAACTGCAATCAATAATATTGCAATAATAATTAGAAGTATTGTTATGACTGTTAACATTTATTTTTCCTATTTGTTAATTATAAAATACAAAAATAAGGATTTTTTTGTAAATTAAAAACATATTCTGTCACACCGAATTTGTTTTTTCGGTATGACAGAATAAAAAATGTGTTATGCCGAATTGTTTAGGCATCTCCTTTTTTAATTAGTGTATGCTAAAATTATATTAAAAATTATATATTTTCAAACATCAACAAATATTTTTTATAAAAAAATAAAAAAAATAAAAAAATTGGAAATTAGAAATAAAAAAGTTATTTTTGTATTTGTGCTAACATAATAGATTTGAAATATCATTTTTTATTATCATATTAAGGAAAAAAGTTATGTGCAAAGTAATTGCAACGTTAACGTTTTTATTAACATTTTCAATCTTGTTGTTCGGCGCAAAAGCAGTTCCGGTAGTAGAACTACCACCTAAGCCAACAAAAGAATTTTTGAATAAAATAAGCAAGAATCCGAGTTTGTATTCTGAAACAATAATCAGTTACTATACTATTTCTACTGCTTATGTAGCACAACTTGATTTGATGGGAGTTAAGCCCACTATTAGAGTTGTTGCACCGAGTTTAGATGAATTATCTAAACCATCACAAAAAGTTCTAAACTCAAGAATGAACCAAGCATTAACATTAAACAGGCAAATAACAAGTTTAGATGCTGCTGCCGAAGGTTCAAAAATTGAATCACTCCGAAAAAGCGAGTATGAACTTAGAAATGAACTATTACAACTTCGCTCAGATACTGCAAAGTTACGACTTAAACTGAAGGAAATGTCAGTTTATCCTGAACTTTACAATGAGTCACTTGAAGTGCTAAAGGAGTTGGAAAAACAACAAAAAGACAAACTAGTACCTAAACTGGCACCTATATTTGGAATATCGGTAGGTGCAAATGCTCTTTTGTTCTTGGACGATGATATCAGTTCAAATGCGGGACCAAATGTAGGTGTAACGCTTAATCCTATTACAAGTGGAATAGGAAAGCACCTTGGACTTTGGTTTGATTATTCGGCATTAAAGATTAAGACCAATAATTTATATAGTTATTATGATTATTGGTATCCATTTGCGCTTAATCATAATGCGAATGTAATCTCTGTTGGTGCAAATGTGGATTTATTAGGAATTCCACTGCATTTAGCAGGAATGGAGTACTGCCCACTTAAAATTAAGGTAGGGGCAGGTTACCAATGGATTGACGTTAGTACCCCTAATTACAACGCCAATAACCACCTTTGGAAAGGAGTTGCGGTAAAAGGCGAAATAGAATACCGTAATTTATGCACAAGATACCCATTCGGTGTGTATGTATCAACTATCTACCAACACGTAGAACCAACATTAGATTTTATACCTAATAACGGACAATTTAGTAAAGGTGTATTTTCTTTAAATGCTGGCTTAAAGTTTTTCTTAACAGGTGGTTATAAGTAGGAGGTCAAATGTCAACAAAAAATCTTGGTATCTTAATAATTCTTTTTGCAATTTGCTTTACTTTTTGCAATGTAACGGCGTTTACTTATCCAACTACAAAAAGAGCAAGTTATTCTATTCCTAACTACGATTTAGGGAAACGTTACCTAAAATTAGGGAACACTTATAGAGAAACAAAAGAATTCGAAAAATCATTAGAATATTTGCAAAAAGGACAATCCTTTTTCAAAAAACAAGCCAATTTCGAAGAGCAGTATTGGTTTGCTGTATCGTTAGAATATCTTGGATATTACTATAGAGATACAAAAGAATTAGAACGAGCAAAGGCATCATTGTCTGAAGCAAGAATAATTTTCTCTCGCATCATTACACACGAAGACGGCAGTGACGTTGCCGTTAATATGGTGCTAAACGGGTTAAAAAATAATAACGAAAGAGAAAATTATGGGAATCATCCAAAAAAATCGTCTCGTTCTGCTAATAGAAAAAGAACGATGCACATCCCCAACAATACTTTTTCAGTTGCCGGTTTTGATAATCCGTATATTGAAAGTATTATAGATGCAAATCTGCATTTTTCCCAAGGATTTAGTTATCAAAGTCAAATTAATCAAATATATATTCTTAATTTAAATAATAGGAATCTTACTGATTTTCCTGGGGATTTTACAGGTAATAGAGTAGATTATTTGTCAATGAGTGGCAACCAACTACAAAGAGTGCCTGAAAGAATTAATTATTTCCCAACTTTACAGGTATTAAATTTGTCTTATAATAAGATTGTCTCATTTCCACTTTTGAATAATCTAAAAAGATTGCAAACATTAGATTTATCAAACAACAATCTATCTGAAATTGGAGCAAGTATTGGTGAACTAACCGCTTTAGAATATCTGAATCTATCTAACAACCCTATAACTTATATTTCAAATGAAATATTTAAGTTAAAAAACTTAAAAGTAATAAATGTAAAGGGTACTAAACTTACAAGGTATTTTATAGACGATTTGCATTCTAAATTTCCTAATACTATAATTCTTTATGATCCTGTATCATCTGACCAACCTGCTGAACCTAATAATCTTGACGAAGACGAAGATTTCGGTTGGGGCGAAGATGACGATGAAGAATTTGAATGGGAAGATTGGTAACCTTTCATAAGGTTCAATACCACACAACAATCAGGCAGGTTATTATACACCTGCCTGTTTTTTATGTGTTGTGAATCCCTAATGCCATTACGAACTTGTTTCAGAATCTACTAATTTTACTTAAAATATACATTTATTTCTACTGCTCGGCTATAAAATCTGCCTTCGGGCAATGAATTGTCAAATGACATTACACTTGATGTATTATCTATCGTTGTGTTGTAAAAATCAATGGCTCGCTTGATATTATCTGCTCTATTTAAAGCCAAGCGTCTATTATGTTTTTCTGTGCCTATTATGTCCGAAAAACCTACTATATGTATTTCTGAATCTTCTGTAATAATATCTTTTATGTTAGAAACAACACTAAATCCTTCGTCTGATATATTAGATTCGTTTAAGCCAAATAATACTAAATAGTTTTTATACATTTTAGTGCCGTATTGATTAGTTTTAGATGTTTGCTTATTTGCTGCCGATAGAATACTTGGATAGTATTTTACAGACAAATTATTCCGTTCTATTTTAACATCATTAGAACTCGTTGTAACTAATAAAATAATTTCCATTTCAGCATCATCCATAATATTGTTTAGTTCTATTGGCAAATATTCTGTTAAATTATATGTTCCATTAGCACCTTCTGGTTCTAACACAGATAGTTCTCTAACTATTTTGTCATCTAATTTTTGTAGGACGACATATTTTTCTATACCTTCGTTAGATGTTATATTTATATCTACTTTTAGTCGTTCAAAATCAGAGGAAAGAAATCTATTTTCATTTACAATAGGCGATAACAAAGAACTATTATTTGCATATATTTCAACGCGTCTATTTTCTTCCATCTTTAAGGTTTCATTTTCTTTTAATGAAGGATTTTCGGGCAATCCAATTGCTTCTACAATTATTCTATCGTAAGCAATGTTCCAGTTATTAACTAAATAGTTTTTTATGCTTTCTGCTCTTGCCCTTGATAGTTCTAAATTATTTTTTTCTTCATCTGAATTATTATCATTAGAACCTACTAATCTTAATTCATATTCGCAATTTTCATTCATTCTTTCCCCTATTATGTTTAATATATTATAATAGTTATCTATAATTGTATAATTTTTGTTATCATCTGAACTAACTTTTTGATTATATCTATCGGGAATAGTAGATGAGTTTTTGTCAAAAAATATCTTATTAAGCAAAGGTATTTCTTCTAATAGCATATATTCTTCGTAACTTGATATATTAAAATCATCATCTACTTTAATACCTAAACCTTGGCTATTATAAGCAGTAATATTCATATCAAGGAGAAATATTGTATTGCGAGGAATGAACATCGTATCAGTTCTTTTAGATAAATATTGGATTGTAACTTTATCGGAACTTCTTTTAACTATTGTATCATTAGTGATGACCTGTCCTTGTTTTATTGTTTGTGCATCTATTCGCACTATTCTTTTAATAGTATCAATTTTTATAATTTCTTCATATTCTATATTTTCCATATCATCTAATTCTGATAGCATATTTCTATTATATTGTATAGAGAACCCTGCCGTAAAGTAATTGCTATTCCAATTACCTTTAAAATTGCCACCAATATCGTTTGTTAGACCATAAATAGCATTGATTTCAGGCATTATAGTAAATATTCTCTCTTTGCCAAAAGATAAAGAATAGTTAAATCCAATCTGAAGACGCGGCTGAATAACAGAAGTAGGATAGATTTTTACATCACGAATGTTATTATTAAATATACCTTCCGATAATATAGGAACATTAAATTGAATACCAAATATAGTGCTAAAATTACCATAAATTCCCGTTTGCACAACAGGCGTGAAAGAAAAATAATCAAAAGTATTTTTTATGTTATAAGTATTATTCATATTAGAAGCAAATTTAGTATCATATTGAAAATTAGATGTATGATTTACAAAACCTAATTTTAAACCCACATCTACATTTTTTCTAATTAAACTATTAGTATCTAAATTATATAATAAAGATATGCCATAATAATTCCCATATCCTACATTATTTACGCTTTTATTGGGAAAGTTTGGAACATCATCAATACTTTTTATATTAATTCCTGTATTGACTGCTGTTGTATTATAAAATAGTCCATATTTTATTTTACTGCTATTAAAATAACTATAAGCAATACTTTGATTTATTAAAAATAGGACTAATAAAAATATATTTGTTTTATTTGTTATCTGTTTCATTATCTAAAATATTAAAATGTTAAAAACTTATTTATAAATAATACGATTTAAAATTAAATAAGTTTCAAAAACTTTAAAATATCGTGCCAAACTTATTTCAATATCCCCTTTATTAAAATATGCTGAAACAAGTTCGGTATAACATAATCTAAACTATACAAAGGAACGTTCTAATTTTATTGCATATTTTAGTTTTTTTATATAATCTTTGCGTGGTATTTCTATGGCACCAAGCAATTTAGTATGCTCGTTAATAAATTGTGTGTCTAATAATTCAAATTCCTTTTTTTTCAAATGTTCAATCAAAAAGTAAAATGCTATTTTTGATGCATTACTCATATAACTAAACATTGACTCCCCAAAGAACGCCCCACCAATAGATATGCCATACAAACCACCTACTATATTGCCATCATACCAACTTTCAATAGAATGTGCAAAACCATATTTATGCAAAGAAATATATAGATTAATTATTTCGTTTGAAATCCAAGTTTCTTCTCTATTAGCACAAGCATTAATAACGAAAGGGAAGTTCTTATTTATCGTTGTAGTTATAAGGTTTTGCTTTATGTATTGTTTAAGCGAACGATGAGGTTTTATATCATATATAGGAAATATTGCCCTATACGTTGGCGAATGAAAACATATTTCATTAGTAATAGCATCTGCCATAGGAAAGTAGCCATTAATATAAGCATTAATTAAAAACTCTATTTCATTCACAACGAATAATAATTTTTTACAAAAAAAACATAAAATAACTTTTTTTTACAAAAAAAACGTATTTTGCAATGTAAAATAGAATTTGTTTAACTATATATATTAAAATTATGTTTTATTTAAATCGTTTATTTTTATTGGTGGCGATAGTATTAGCGGTAAATACTGCCACCGCACAAAACATTTATGAAGTCGAGCCGAATGTTGATAACTGCACTCCCGGGAAACTCAATCAGGAAACTAAAAGTAAAATCATTAAATTAATTAATGATATTAGAGCAAGACATAAAATTGCTCCTATTCCTTGGAACGAAGCAGTAGAAAATCGTCCACAATCAGCAGCATTAAGTTTAGCCGTTCTAGGTTGGGATCCTGACCCACACGGTGCAAAACCCGGTAAAAAATGCACTACCATTGATTCTGATTCAGGAAGAAGTCAATCTAACTTATCATATGCAAGTTGGAACCAGACAACAGAAGGACATATTATTGGTTGGTTGATTGATAATCACAACAATCCACCTGAAAACGTTGGTCACCGCCGACTTATAATTAATCCATTCTTAAATTCAACTGCTTATGGAGATGTTTACAACAACTCCACTGGCGGGATGGCGGCATTATGGGGAATCACAAATGAAGCAATGGGACCAAGCACTTGCGAAAATGATTTCGTGGCTTATCCTTATGAGAACTATCCGCCTGCTTGGGTAGATAAAGCATTCTATTTAAGTTTTCATCCGATTGCTAATCCTAATAATTGGTGGTCGCCGGGGGCTACTAATTTCACAAATGCACAAATTGTCGTAAAAGGTCCAAATGGAAACAATATGAATGTTCACAGCAAAGCACCTGACGATGGAAAAGCGTGGGGATGCTTTCAACACTCACTTGCATTTAAAGTTGACGGATTGCAAGATAGTGTTAGGTATGATGTCACTATTTCCAACGTTATTGTAAATGGGCAATCAAGAACCTATGAATACTGGTTCAAATTAACTAATGAGCCACCTATTCCGCCAAATCCCTTAGCAGAAGTTCCAACACTTGTCGCTCCTACAAATAATACCGCTGATGTAGAAGCACCTGTCACTTTTAGATGGAACACATCCGAAAATGCTGTTAAGTATCATTTAGAAGGTTCGTTTAGTAATACCTTCACTTATATTGCGTTCGAGCAAGATAATATAACAGATACAACTTTTGTGTATTCAGCCGAACTAACTCCGAATGCTACATATTATTGGCGTGTTGCTGCATATAATATGGATGATGCTAAAACGGATTACTCGCCTGCTTGGAGTTTCAAAACAAAAGAAATAATTCCTGAACCACCAACAAACGTGTTCCCTCTTGATGGCAATGAGGAAGTTGCTCGTAGAGATAATTATCAATGGCATAGTGTTGCTGGCGCATTGCACTATAATTTGCAGATTGCAAGCAATCAAACCTTTAACGCATTAGTAATAGACCAAAAAGAAATCTACGATACCATTTATCATTTAACTGAAACACAAATGTTAGATGAATGGACAAATTATTATTGGAGAGTAAAAGCAACATTGCTTTCTGGTAGCGAAACAGATTGGTCCGAAGTTATTCAGTATAAAACTGACGACAGAATTAACGGAATTACAGAAGAACTTGCAGGCGTTATAATTAATTGCTATCCTAATCCATTTAGCGAATATGTAAGTATTACATTGGATTCCGATAAAGAAAATAATGTCAATGTTGCAATATATAATGTATTAGGTGAGAAAATTGCTGAACTATACGATGGAGTTATCCAAGGCATTCATACCTTTAATTTCAAACCTACACATAGCAACGCCGATATATATTACTGCAAGATTCAGATAGGTTCTGCTTCAAAAATCATTCCATTAACATTCATAAAAGAATAATATTTTCTTTTAATTATTCCAAAGGCAGAACATAATTGTTCTGCCTTTTTTGTGTTTTGATAATTAGGGGATGCTGAATTTATTTCAGCATAACAGCGGCGAACCGCCGCGGGTAAATTGCATTTGCTTTTTGCAAATGCTTTAAATAGTAAGATTTATAAAATTAGGAGATTCCGAAACAAGTTCAGCATAACATATTTTTTTAATATGTTTTTTCTTATTTTTGTGTGTAATAAATTAAAGATATGAAAAAAGATATAAAACAAAAAAAATGGAAAATTATATTATACAAAACAAAAGATGGAAAATGCCCCGTTGCCGACTTTATAAAAACACTACCTATAGAAAGTAAGAAAAAAAATACACACCGCAATAGATTATTTAAAAGAAAAAGGAAGCGAATTACATAGACCACAAAGTGCATTACTTAGAAATGGTATAAGAGAATTAAGAGTGCAATTAAAAGGAAAAAATACAAGAACATTATATTTTTTTTATTATGAAAATTATATAGTATTAACACATATTTTTATTAAAACAACACAATTAGTGCCTGAAAAAGAAATTGATAAGGCATTAGCATACCAAGAAGATTTTATAAAAAGATTTGATATAGATAATATAAAAGGAGCATAAATGTTAAACGATTGCTGCATCGATTACCAAGA
This sequence comes from Bacteroidota bacterium, assembly GCA_009777815.1. Taxonomy (GTDB): domain Bacteria; phylum Bacteroidota; class Ignavibacteria; order Kapaibacteriales; family UBA2268; genus WRLB01. The sequence continues at coordinate 521 of WRLB01000008.1, read as the reverse complement.
ACTATTAGAAAATGAACTAAAAAATCCTAATTTTCAAAAAGAGTTCGAAAAAGAAAAAAACTTATACAGATTAGAAGTAAAGTTTAATGATTTATTACAAAAAATTGGTTGCAAAGGATACCGATTAGAATTAGTTGAAGATAATGATTATTACAATAATAATGATTATTGATTAAGCATATAAGTAAGATATTAGTAAATAACAACCAATTACTATTTTTTAATATGCTTTTACTTATCTTTGTAATTATTAAATAAAATATAAATATAACTATAACTATAACTATGGAAACATTAGAATTAGAAATGCCAAAAACAAAATATGTTGATTTAAATCAATATGAAACTATTCCTGCACTGGATAGAGCAATAGCAGAGCCAGAAGGTCAAATCTATACAAACTATGAAGATTTTAGAAGAGACCTATATAAAGATTGGTATGAGGAAGATGAATAATGAAATATATAATTGAAAAGAAAAAAGAATTTAAACAAGGATTGAAAAGATGTAGAAAAAGAGGC